>NZ_JBEZLP010000015.1:0-231936 GCF_040652195.1 Streptomyces sp. NPDC048278 | reverse complement strand
CCGCTACGAGCGCAAGCCGGAACACTTCCTCGCCTTCACCGCCATCGCCGCGACCCTCATATGTCACCGCCGACTCACCAAATGAAATGGCGTCTTAACCGCGCTCGTCAGCCCAGTCCGGTTGTGGTCTGCGCAGGAGGTCTTGGTGCGCCCGAGTCCCGTCCCGGCTGTAGCAGGGGTCTACGGGTGGCACTTCGACCAGTCGCCCCATCCGGACCTGGACGATGGGTGTCTGCTCTATGTCGGCATAGCCCCGCGGTACATGGCGAACCGGACCAGCACTCAGAACTTGCGCAAGCGGGTTCGCTACCACTACCGAGGCAACGCGGCCGGCTCAACCCTGCGGCTCACCCTCGGAAGCCTGCTCGGACTTGAGCTGCGCCGGGTGGGCAGCGGTAAGCGGATGACTTTCGGCAAGGCCGGTGAGGCCATCCTGAGTCAGTGGATGGCGGACAACGCGCGAGTGTGCTGGGTCGAGCAGAGCGAACCGTGGACCTTGGAGTCACAGCTCATCTCCCAACTCGACCTCCCACTGAACCTTGACCAGAACCGCCACAATGCTTTCCACGACCGTTTGAAAAAACTGCGGGCCCAAGCACGCCAGCGAGCCCGCGAGTTGCCCGTCGGTTCGTAGGCCGCCGGACGGGCCGAAGGGCTGTTGTCTGGGCCGTCACTGGGCCGTCCGAGGACGCTCGACAGTGGCCAATGACGACCAACAACGACCACCAGGCGCCCGAGCCAACCGCCCCTGAGCAGCGAAAACGCAGGTCACCAAGATCCCTGACAACACCCGGGGCAAGAAGAAGTAAGCCTGACTCATCAAGTCCTCTGCCTGCGGGTTCTCCGTGAGTAGGGGGCTTGTTGCTGTGTTGGTCGCGCCCTTCGTCTACGACCTGCCGCCGAAGAAGCCGGACTTCAGGTCCCCGATGATGGCGTCGAGTGGATGCCCGCTGACGATGAACGGTCCGCGCCACGGCGCGCTGAGTGCGAAGAGCAACGCCAGGCTCAGTCCGACCACACTTGCGACACCCACGACGAGCAGTGACGTTCGCAGGCTGCTGCGGAAGACCAGTGCGCCGGAGTTCACGATCAATGCCAGTCCGCTGACCATGAGCGTGACGACGTAGAGCCCGGGAACCTCGTGCCCGGCAGCCGCGACGCGGGCGCGACGGCTACTGGTGACGCCGTCCAGGGAAACCACCAGCTCCGTGTCGGTCGCGGTTCCCACCTCGGGCCGGGCCGCCTCGGCGCGCACACTCCGCTCCAGCCGTGCGATCGCGCGAGCAGTGGCCGGGTCGTCACCGGACGCCGCTGCCGTACCCTGCCATTCCCTGGCACGCGTGGTCTGCAGGTAGTCCAGCAGTGCGGCATCGATCGGCTCCGACTGGACTTGCGGACTTGTCGCCGCCCACGCCAGGCGGGAGGCCGAGGCCGCCTCGTCGCTCACCAAGCCCTCAGCCGCGCGCAGGTAGCCGGCCTCGCTGGCCAGTGAGAGCGCCGCAAAGATCGCGAAGGCAGCGCCGAGCGTCGGCATCAGGGGCGTGGCGATCTGCGGCACCCGGTCCTGTTCGCCGACCGGTACGAGCGCCCGGACGCCGATCCGCGCCAGGGCCGCGGCCAGAAAGGCAACCAAGAGCCCGCCCACAACCAGCGCCACCGCCGGCAGCGAGGTCAACCAGCTCACCACATCACCTACAGTGCGTTCCCGCGAGCACCAGACGGCGGCGGCACATCGGCCCCCGCGACCCGGAGCTCCTCGTCGATCACTTCGATGAACGCTCCATGATCACAGGCCGAAGGCCTTTCCCCTCGCGACGCCCACCGGGACATCCCGCTTCGTCGACCAAACAGCCCCGTACGGCCGAGCGTGACGCTGTACTGGCAACTACCACCGCGCTCGAGGCCGCTCGGCAGTAGGCGAGGACGGAACACGCCAGTCGGTGACCCTCCGTCAGGGAAGGGTGTCCGCTTCGTAGCATGAGCGAATGATCAGATCTGGTGGGCGGCGTTCTCGGCCGTGGCGCGCGCGGCAGGAGTTGGTGCGGCGGCGTGGACTGGTCGCCGCCCTGGGTCTGGTCGGGGCGGTCGGTGTGGTGGTTGCGGTGGGGTTTGTGTTTCGTGGGGATCCGGGGGGCGGGGCGTCCCTCGGGGGTGTTCAGAGTTCGCGGCGAGTGGGTGGGGGTGCGGGGGCCGGGTGGCCTGCGCCGCCGCATCGGGCCGTCGGCAGTGTGCGGATCGCTGCCGTCGGGGACATCGTGATGGGCTCGTTGCCGGATGACCTGCCGCCGGATGACGGGGCGTCGTTCTTCGAACCTGTCGAAGGGCTGCTGGCCGGGGATGTGGTGCTCGGGAATCTGGAGGGCACGCTGGCCACCGGCGGGGTGAGCAAGTGCGAGTACATCGAGGGGCCGAACTGCTTTGCGTTCCATGCGCCGCCGTCGTACGGCCGTCGGCTGAAGGAGGCCGGGTTCACGGTGCTGAACACGGCGAACAACCACATCGACGACTTCGGGGCGGAGGGGCGGAGCGAGACGTTCGCCGCGCTGCGTGCCGTGAACCTGCCGTTCACCGGCCGCCTGGGGCAGATCACCGTCCAGCGGGTGCGGGGCATCAGGGTCGCGTTGGTCGGCTTCGCCCCCGACCGCGGGGCGAACGACCTCACGGACATCCCCGCGGCGCAGCGGCTCACCGCCCGCGCCGCACGCATGGCGGACGTCGTGGTCGTCACGATGCACGCCGGCGCGGAGGGCTCGGACCGCACCCACGTGGAACCCGGCACCGAGTACTTCCTCGGCGAGGACCGCGGCGACAGCTACCGCTTCAGCCGCGCGGTGATCGACGCCGGCGCCGACCTGGTCGTGGGCAGCGGCCCGCACGTGATGCGGGGAATGGAGTTCTACAAGGGCCGCCTGATCGCCTACAGCCTCGGGAACTTCTCCGGCTACAAGGTGCTCGGCCTCGGCGGCACGCTCTCGACCAGCGGCGTACTGCAGGTCACCCTCGGCGCCGACGGTACCTACGTGTCCGGGCGCCTGCGCCCGACCGAGATCGTGCCGCCCGGCACGCCGGAGCCGGGCGGCGACGCGATCGACCTCGTCTCCGGTGTGTCGGAGGACGACTTCGGCTCGCACGCCGCCCGTATCGCGGCGGACGGGACGATCCGGCAGCCGTAGCCGGGCACGGCCTTGTCCTCCGCCGGGTCGTCGACGGCCTTGTCCCGCGCCGGGTCGTCGACGGCCTTGTCCTTCGCCGTCGTCAGACGTACGTCCAGCGCCAGGCGTTCGAGCTGTAGGAGCACTCGATCTTGGTGCCGCCTGCCGTGGTGGTGACGGCGCCGTGATCGCTGTTCCGGCAGAACTGCCCCGCCGAGTAGCAGTTCCCCGCGTTGGAGGTGATGGTGCAGGGTTCGGTGTCGTCCTGGCCGGTGTTGCCCGTGCTGTTGCTGCCGCTGTTGGCCGTCTTGGCGGTGGTGGTCCTGGTGACGGTGACCGTGGGGCCGGGCTTCGGCTTGGCCTTGACGGTCTCGGTGACGGTCGGGCCGGGCTCCGGCGTGGTCGTGACGGTCGCGGTGACGGTCGTCGCGGGCTTGACCTTGGCCTCGACCGGCTGCTGCCCGTCGTTCCCGGCGGCGCCGATGAGCGTGCCCGTGACGAGCAGGGCCGCGCCGCCGACCCACACGAGGACACGCTTGTGGAGCGGACGGCTGTCCGGCGGGCGTGGTGCCGGCGGTATGGGAGCTGTGTACGGGTTGGTCATCTCGTCCCCCCAGGGTGCGTTTCGAGGGGAGTGACCGTAGTGCCCCTCCGAGGTGTGTGTGCGGGATGTGGGGGAGAGGTGGCCATACCGTGACCGGCGTTCGGTGGATACGGATGCGGATACGGATGCGGATGCGGAAGCCGGTCACGGTGTCGGTGTCGGTGCTGGTGTCGGCTAGACGCGGTTCTGGAAGACGCAGCCCCACGGGTGCGTGCCCGCGACGCTGCCGTCGGTGCGTACCGCCTCCAGCGTGTAGAAGTACGTGGCCCCGCGGACGGCCGTGGTGTCCGTGTAGGTGCGGGTGGTCGCGGGGAGCAGTTCGGCGTGCAGTGGCTCGTACGTCTTCGTGGCCGTGTTCCACCGGCTGATCCGGTAGCCCGCGACGGAGTCGCAGTCGGGCGTCTTGTCGCAGCCCCAGTTGATGGACGGTCCGGGTACACCGGGGCTGCCGGTCAGGGTGTCGTAGCCCATGCTGCCGAGGTGCCAGTCCCGGGTGACCGTGACGGAGGGGCGGACGTCCAGTTCGGTGGCCTCGACGACCGGGACGTCCGGGTCGCTCGGGGGCAGCGCGTTGTTCCAGCGGTCCCTGGCGACGACCGCGTAGACGTACGTCTCGCCGTCCGGCAGGTCGCCGCACAGCACGGCGAGCGGGTCGCTCGTGCCCTCCCAGCAGGAGCCGGTGCCGAGCCACTTGACCGTGCCGTCCGCCTGCCGGGTGCCGTCCCAGACCACGTAGCGTTCGACGTCGTCGTCGGCCGGGGCCGCCCAGCTCAGCAGTATGCCGTCGGCGCGCGGGGTGGCCCGCACGCCGGTGACCGGGCCGGGCGCGACGCGGTCGCCGGTGCGGACGGCGAGCGGGGCGGACAGCGCCGACTCGTTGCCGGCCGGGTCCACCGCCGCGACCGCGTACGTCACGTACGTGCCCGCGGGCATGTCCAGGTCGTGGCAGACGCCGCCGGTGCCGGTCTCGTCGCTCTCGGAGTGCTCGCAGGTCACGCGGGTGAGGGCGGCCGTGTCGAGGGTCTTTCCGGGCGAACGGTAGACGTGGTAGGTCCCGCCGTTGGCGAAGTCCTCGTCGAAGCCGTCGGGTTGCCGCCAGTACACGTCGGTGTAGTCGGTGCGGACCACGGAGCTCAGCGAGGTCGGGGACTTCGGCGGCGTCCGGTCGACGCCGTCGCCGGTGACATCCGCGTACGCCGACGGGTTGCCGAGCGCGTCGAGGGCGCGGACCCGGTAGTGGCGGGCGGTGTGCTCGGGTGCGGTGGTGCGGTACGACGTCGTGGTCGTCGTACCCAGCAGCGTGTACGGGTCGGTGGCCGTGGAGGCGGCGTACACCTCGTACTTCGCGGCGTCGGCGGCCCCGTGCCAGGCCAGCGTGGCCCACCAGGCGTCCCCGGTGACCGTCAGACCGGTCGGCGCCGCCGGGCCCGTGCGGTCCACGGTCGCGGCGGTGGCGTCGGGGCTGCCGGCGGACTCGTGCCCCGCCTTGTCGACGGCGCGGACCTCGTACAGGAAGGTCTGGCCCGTGGCGGGCGGCGCGTCCGTGAAGGTGGGCGAGGTGAGCGGCGAGGCACCGCTGACCTTCGTCCACGGGGCGGTGCCCAGCCGGCGGTAGACGCGGTAACCGGCGAGGTCCATCTCCTTGTTCGCGGACCAGCGCAGGGTGGTCCTGCCGGTGTCCCGGTTGTACGCGGCGGTGAGGCCGGCCGGGGCGAGCGGCTTGACCTTGTCTACGGCGGCCTCGGTGCGCGGGGTGTACGTGAACGCGGCGTTGGCGGTGCCGGTCCAGGCGACGTAGTCCACGCGCAGCGTGTGCTTACCGGCCGGGACGGTCAGGTCGACGGTCTTGCGGGCTGTGACGGAGACGTTCTTCCACAGGTCGATCTTCCGCACGCCGTCGACGTAGACGCGCATGCCGTCCTGCGTGGCGGCGGCGAGCCGGAAGGGACCGCCGGACCCGAAGTCCCGGGTCAGGGACCAGCGGACGGAGAAGTTGTCCCTCGGGAGCGTGACGCCGGGCGGGTCGCCGTGGCCGTAGTTCTCGGCGATGGCCGAGTCGCAGGCGGTCAGTTTCGGCGTGCCGCTGAAGGCGGTGTTGCCGAAGTACTGCGCCTTCCAGACGGGAGAGGCGCAGGTGACGGCCGCGGAGGCGGGGGAGGCCGTGATCAGGCCGCCGGTGGCGGCGAACGCGGCCGTCGCGGCCAGCACGGTCAGCCGGGTACGAGTCATCACAGAGAGGGGCACCTTCCGGGCCTGTGGAGAGCTTGTGCAACGGGTGGTGCCCGTGTGACCCGTGTGACCCGTGAGACGGCTACAGGGTTGCCCCGTCGTACGGGGTTCCGTCCGGGGCGAAGGCGTCGTGGAAGGTGAAGGCGTGCGGCGCGGGGCCGCGGTCGTGGAGGTGCTCCAGCCTGGAGACCCCGTCCCGCCAGGTGGGTGGCACCCCGTCGGAGGCCCACCAGAACACGTGATTCGGGTGCCCTGTCCGCTCGAACCAGTCGTCACGCCTGCTCAGCGCCGCACGGTGCGGGCCGCTGTAGACGGCGTCGAAGGCGGGGCGCAGGTCGGTCCAGAGCGAGAGGGTCGCGGCCAGGGCGGTGGTTTCCGGTGTACGGCCCTTGCCGTACCAGGCCGGTACGGCGAACTCCCCCCACGCACCCCAGTCCGCGCCGAAGAGCACGCCCGGGACAGCGTCCGCGGCCTCGGCATGTGCGAGGTACCCGGGGCGCCGGCTGATCTCCCGGTAGACGGCCTCACCGGTGTCGTAGAACTCCCGCGTGAGCGGCGCGGGTTCGGCGAGCGGCGACTTCAGGACGCCGAACGTGTACAGAGCGAGCTGGGGCATGCGTCTCTCCCTGGTTGCGGTGCGACCGTGCGCGACCGTCGAAGGCCAGGTGAAGGTAGTTGCCCCGGCGGGACCCTGTCGAAGTTGCGTTTTCCCTGTTCAAGTGGCCTTGCGCACACGGCACTCGGTGACCGCGGACATGTCCCCACGCGGTGCGGGCGGGTGAAGCGCAGGAGTTCGCGGACGATGCCGGCCGCGTGCGGCCGTGGTTTGCCGAATCGGCAAACGGGCTCGGCCGCCTGGCGTGTCGTTTCGGATGATCTGTGGAGGGCCGGCAGTCACGCCGGCAGACCGGCGAACCCCAAGTGCAGGGAGGGCGTATGGCAGCGCGGCATCGGACGGTCCTGGCGGCCGGACGGCGGATTCATCTGGTGGAGCAGGGGAGCGGGCCCCTCGTGCTGCTCGTGCACGGGTTTCCCGAGTGCTGGTACTCCTGGCGGCACCAGCTGCCGGTGCTCGCCGCGGCGGGGTACCGGGCGGTCGCCGTCGACGTGCGGGGGTACGGGCGTTCCTCCGGGCCGGCCGCGCCGGACGCGTACCGGATGGTCGAGCTGGTGGCGGACAACGCCGAGGTCGTGCGGGCCCTCGGCGAGGAGTCGGCGGTGGTCGTCGGGCACGACTGGGGTGCGGCCGTCGCCGCGAACTCCGCGCTGCTGAGGCCGGAGGTGTTCCGGGCCGTGGGGCTGCTGAGCGTCCCGTACACCCCGCGTGGCGGACCGCGGCCCAGCGACGTCTTCGCGGGGATGAGCGGCGGGGACGAGGAGTTCTACGTCTCGTACTTCCAGGAGCCCGGACGGGCCGAGGCCGAGATCGAACCCGATGTGCGGGGCTGGCTCGCGGGGTTCTACGGCGCGCTGTCCGGCGACACCATGCCCGGACCCGGCGCCCCCGACCCGCACTTCGTGAGCCGAAGGGGCGGAGGGAGCGGCGGGGGGACGCTTCGCGAGCGGTTCCCCGTCGGACGGCTGCCCGGGTGGCTCGGTGAGCGGGACCTCGACGTCTACGCCGGGGAGTTCGAGCGCACCGGACTGACCGGGGCGCTCAACCGGTACCGGAACATGGACCGCGACTGGGAGGACCTCGCCGCCTATGACGGCGCCCCGATCACCCAGCCGTCCCTGTTCCTCGGCGGCGGCCTCGACGCCTCCACGACCTGGCTGGCCGACGCCGTCGAGGCGTACCCGGTCACCCTCCCGGGCCTGGTCTCCTGCCACATCCTCGACGGCTGCGGGCACTGGATCCAGCAGGAACGGCCCGACGAGGTCAACCGGCTGCTCGTCGACTGGCTCGCCGCGCTGCCCGCCGTCTGAAAGCGACCGGAGGGCATCGACGCCGGCCCGCGGGCTTCATCAGATCGACAACGGCACCTGGTGGATCTCGTCCGCAGGATGGCCCGCGCGTTCGTGGACGCGCTTGACCGCCTCGGCCGAGGGCGCCTCGGAGAGGCAGTAGACCTTGCCGGAACCCGGGTCGGCCCAGGCGCGTTCGAAGTGGACGCCCTCCTCCTTCTCGACGGCGAGGTCGGCCTCGTGGGCCTCCTTCAGCTGGTCGGCGGTGATGCCCTTCATCCCGTTGTGGACGTCCATGTACTGCGGCATGGCGACCGCACCTCCTTCGCCTTGTCCCCTGTCCATGGTGCGCCCGGCACCGCGGCCCGGCACCGCGACCGGCACGCGACCGGCACGCGACCGGCACGCGAAAGGGCCCCGGACCGGAGTCCGGGGCCCTTCGCCGTAGCTGACGTGCTGCGCTGTCGTGTACGGACGTGTCCGCTCAGCCGCACTGGCAGGGGCTGCCCGACTGGCAGCCGCAGCCGCAGCCCGAGCCGCAGCCGCAGGCGCCGATGACGAGCAGGTTCTTGATCTCGGCGGGCTGGTCGGTCTCGTGCTGCTGCGTGGGGTCGGGCGTGGTGCTGGGGGATTCGGCCATGGATCCCTCCTAGAGGTCCCTAGGTGCCCTGGATGCAGGGCGTGGTGCCTTTGCCCATTCCATGCCCATTTCACTGGGCGCATCAACAGCGCACGGCGGCGCATGGTGGTGCCTCGCGCCCGCCCCGCACCTCGCGAGCCCCGCCCGCCCGGGCGGTTACGCCCCCTCGGCGCCCGTCACCGGCTGGATGTCGGGCTGCAGCTCGTCCGCGTGCTCGCCGGTGACCAGGAAGACGACGCGCTTGGCGACGGCGACCGCGTGGTCGGCGTACCGCTCGTAGTAGCGGCCGAGGAGGGTCACGTCGACGGCGGTCTCGATGCCGTGGTGCCAGCGGTCGTCCAGCAGGTGCTGGAAGAGCGCGCGGTGCAGCGTGTCCATCTCGTCGTCGTCCTGCTCCAGCTGGAGCGCCAGGTCGACGTCCTTGGTGACGATGACCTCGGCGGCCTTGGCCATCAGGCGCTGCGCGAGCTGGCCCATCTCCAGGATGGTGGCCTCGAGGTCACGCGGGACCGCGCGCTCGGGGAAGCGCAGCCGGGCCAGCTTCGCCACGTGCTGGGCGAGGTCGCCGGAGCGCTCCAGGTCGGCGGACATACGGAGCGAGGTGACGACGATCCGCAGGTCCGTCGCCACCGGCTGCTGGCGGGCGAGCAGGGCTATCGCGCGCGCCTCCAGGTCGTGGTGGAGCTCGTCCACCTTCTGGTCGGCCTCGATGACGCTCTCGGCGAGCTTGAGGTCGCCGTCGAGGATCGCCGTCGTGGCGCGTCCGATCGCCGAGCCGACCAGGCGGGCCATGTCGACCAGGCTGTCGCCGATCGAATCGAGTTCCTCGTGGTACGCGTCCCGCATCAGGGTTCCCTCTCGTATGCGTGGTCCAGGGGTTCCGGGGGCCGGGGGCCGTGGCCGAAACCAGCTGCGAACCCCACGCTCCCACGTTCCGGTCCCTACGCGTCCGTTTCTGCCACCCCAAATGAACCAATACTGGCTCCAAGGTGAACTCTGGGCGACGAGTGTTCGAGCTCGCACCTCCATGGCTGTGGGGATGTCGTACCCCCTGCTTAACCTGTTTGCATGGACGTGAACGCGGCGGTCGCCGCAGCGGCAGCGATCGCCGGGGTGCTTACCGGTGTCATCGCCATGCTGGCGTTCCGCTGGAGCGAACGCGACCAGAAGCGACCGACCAGGACTTCTCTGCACACCGACCCCGTACTGCCGCCGGGCGTGGACACCGTACTGAGCGTGCTGCGCTCCTCCGCGGTCGTCCTCGACGAGGCCGACACGGTCGTCAAGGCGAGCTCGGCGGCGTACGCCCTCGGGCTCGTGCGCGGCGGCAAACTCGCCATCGAGCCGATGCTCGGCATGGCGCGTGACACCCGGCGGGACGGCGAGATACGACAGGTCGAACTGGATCTCCCGCGGCGGGGGACCGGACGGGGCGAGGCCCTGGCCGTCTCCGCCCGGGTGGCGCCCCTCGGCTCCCGGCTCGTACTGCTCCTCGTCGAGGACCTCACCGAGGCCCGGCGCATCGAGGCGGTACGGCGGGACTTCGTGGCGAACGTCAGCCATGAGCTGAAGACCCCGGTCGGCGCGCTCTCCCTGCTCTCCGAGGCCGTCATGGACGCCTCGGACGATCCGGAGGCCGTGCAGCGCTTCGCCGGTCGCATGCAGATCGAGGCCACGCGCCTGACCAACCTGGTCCAGGAGCTCATCGATCTGTCGAGAGTGCAGAACGACGACCCGCTGGAGGACGCCGAGCCCGTCCGGGTCGACGAACTGGTCGCCGAGGCGATCGACCGGTGCCGCCACCAGGCCGGCACCAAGCAGATCACCATGGCCGCCGGCGGCACCGCCGACCTGCATGTCTGGGGCAACCGCGGCCAGCTCGCCGCCGCCCTCGGCAACCTGGTCGAGAACGCCGTGAACTACTCCCCGGCCCGCACCCGGGTCGGGATAGCCGCCCGCCGGGTCGGCGCGACCGGCGGAGACATGATCGAGCTCGCCGTGACCGACCAGGGCATCGGCATCACCGACAAGGACAAGGAGCGCATCTTCGAGCGCTTCTACCGCGTCGACCCGGCCCGCTCGCGGGCCACCGGTGGCACCGGTCTCGGCCTCGCCATCGTCAAGCACGTGGCCGCCTCGCACGGCGGGGAGGTCACGGTGTGGAGCGCCGAGAACCAGGGCTCCACGTTCACCCTCAGGCTGCCGGAGGCGGGCGCGGTACGCGACCGCGCGTCGCAGCACCCCGACCCCGACCTCGACGACGAGGCCGGTACCACCGAGTCATCCCCGTACGAACCGCTTCCCGCCCCGGAGGTCCTTCCGTGACCCGAGTGCTTGTCGTCGAGGACGAGGAGTCCTTCTCCGACGCCCTGTCGTACATGCTCCGCAAGGAGGGCTTCGAGGTCGCTGTGGCGGCCACGGGCCCCGACGGACTCGACGAGTTCGAGCGCAACGGCGCCGACCTCGTCCTCCTCGACCTGATGCTGCCCGGCCTGCCGGGCACCGAGGTCTGCCGCCAGCTGCGCGGTCGCTCCAACGTCCCCGTCATCATGGTGACGGCCAAGGACAGCGAGATCGACAAGGTCGTCGGGCTCGAAATAGGAGCCGATGACTACGTCACCAAGCCCTTCTCCTCCCGCGAGCTGGTCGCCCGTATCCGGGCCGTCCTGCGCCGTCGCGGCGAGCCGGAGGAGGTCACCCCGGCCGCGCTGGAGGCCGGCCCGGTCCGCATGGACGTCGACCGCCACGTGGTGACGGTCTCCGGCTCCAAGGTCGACCTCCCGCTCAAGGAGTTCGACCTCCTGGAGATGCTCCTGCGCAACGCGGGCCGTGTCCTCACCCGCATGCAGCTCATCGACCGGGTCTGGGGCGCCGACTACGTCGGTGACACCAAGACCCTCGACGTCCACGTCAAGCGCTTGCGCGCGAAGATCGAGCCGGACCCGGGTGCGCCGCGGTACCTGGTGACGGTGCGTGGTCTCGGCTACAAGTTCGAGCCGTAAAGACCGGCCCCGGCCTTGTGCCGGGCCCGTCGCCGGCTCGCTCCCCGTCGCGCCGTCCCGTCCGTCCGTAGCGGCGGATCCGCGGGTCGGTGGGGGCGGGCCGCGCCGTTCCCCGCGCCCCTGTGGGGCGCGGTTTTCTCAGCGGAGAAGGGCGGCACCCCCTCGGGGTGCCGCCCTTCTGTCGGTTTCGGGGCCGCTCAGCCCGCGTTCGTCGACTCCGAGGCCGAGTCGCTGGGCGTGGCCGAGGCGGACTCCTTGTTCTTCTTGCCGGCCTTGGCGCTCTCGCTCGCCGTGGAGCCCGCGGCCGGGGAACCGGAGCCGGAGGCCGACGACGAGGCGGACGCGGAGGCCGTGGCGGACGGCACCGCGCTCGGGCCCCAGCCGGTGAAGAAGCTCTCGGCCGGTACGACGAACGCGCGCAGGCTCACGTCACCGGTCGTGCTGAAAGTGAAGGTGATCTTCTGGGCGTTGCCGTCCTGGACCGCCTCGCGGCTGCTGCCCAGCACCGCGGACGCGTTGTCCTTGCCGCCCAGGATCAGCCGGCCGCCGCCGGGGATGGTCAGCGGCTGCGTCTTGGTGGCGTGCAGCTCGGCCGTCTTGCCGGTGCCGGCGACGGTGATCGACTGCAGCGTCTCCGGTTCGGTGCCGGTGTTGAAGATGGTCGCGGAGACCACGGCCGGGCCCGTCGACGTGAGGTCGGGCTGGGTGATCACGGTCGCGTTCTGGACCTTGATGTCGCCGACACTCGTGGCCGCGTTGTCCGGCTTGATCTCCAGCGTCTGGGAGTTGTTGCCCGCGCCGCAGGCGGAGAGCGCGGCGACGGAGAAGGCGATGGTGGAGGCGGCGAGGGCGCCGCGTCGAAGGCTGCTGCTCACGGCGGCGGCAACTCCTTGAACGCACGGACGGCCCCGCTTATAAAGCCGCCCTAAGTGTCTGTCAGCGGCCTTAGGTTACCGAGCCGTTCCCGCGCCGCCGCACCCGACCCTCCCCAAGCGCCGCGCTTCCCCCGGGCAGGGGGTACGCGAGGGCATCCACAAGTGCCCCTTCGGCCACTTTGGAGCGACGCTCGTCCGGCATTCACATAACCCGTCCGCAACACCACGCGCAAAATTTCCGTGAAGGAATGCACGGCCACCGGGGAAATTGATCACGTACTGCTTCGGGTACGGCTTCGCGTACCGTTCAGTCGGGCGTTCGGCCGGACCCTGTGATCAATTCCGGAAACGTCCGGGATCCGGCTCCGGCAACCGAACGGAGTAGCGGAAGTCGTACGCTTGGAAGTGGACATATGGGGACGTTCGGCCGCTCGGGCGGGCGTCCGGATGTGTGTAACGTCCGCGTTTCACCTCGCCCGGAGAGCCGCTCCCACCTGCGAATACCTGCTTCCGGACGGCCCGCGAAGCACGTTCCTGTTGCTGTTGTCAAGCCCCGAGATATGCCCTGACCTGCGAAAACGCCATTCAGAACCGCCGGTTTCCGTGTTACCCTGGATAGCCACGGAAGGGGTACCTGTCACATGACGTTCAAGGTTGGCGACACCGTGGTCTATCCCCATCACGGGGCCGCGCTGATCGAGGCCATCGAAACTCGCCAGATCAAAGGCGTGGACAAGACCTACTTGGTGCTGAAGGTCGCCCAGGGTGACCTGACGGTACGTGTGCCAGCGGACAATGCGGAGTTCGTCGGCGTGCGTGATGTGGTCGGTCAGGACGGGCTGGACCGGGTCTTCGAGGTGCTGCGCGCGCCGTACGCCGAGGAGCCCACGAACTGGTCCCGTCGTTACAAGGCAAACCTGGAGAAGCTCGCCTCCGGCGATGTCATCAAGGTCGCGGAAGTCGTGCGTGACCTGTGGCGTCGTGAGCGCGAGCGTGGACTCTCCGCCGGTGAGAAGCGCATGCTCGCCAAGGCCCGCCAGATCCTGGTGAGCGAGCTGGCCCTCGCGGAGAACACCAACGAGGACAAGGCCGAGGCCCTGCTCGACGAGGTCCTCGCGTCCTGACGCAGACGCTGTCCGGCTCAGCACGCTGAAGCTCCGCACACCCGAAATGCCGCGGTGCCCGATGACAATTTCCCTGTCGCCGGGCGCTGCGGCATGTCTGTGTCGCCTCTGTCTGCGCCTTCTGCCCGAGCGCCGAGCGCCTTCTGCCAAGGCGCCTGTGCCCACGCCTTCGGGGAAGCCCCGATACGCCGGTACCAGGCCGGGAAACCCCGGATACTAGGCGTGCCGGGCCCGGGCTGCTGGCTCGACCAGTGTCACGGAAGGGTCCGGTCAAGGCGTCGCGCCCGGCACTTCCCAGGCCATACCCACGCCAGGCCCGCACACAAACCTGACAGGAACCGATGTCTGACGATTCGCGTCCTTCGCGTACGGAACCGGGTACCGCACGGCGCACGGCAGCCGTGATTCCCGCCGCCGGCCGTGGCGTACGGCTCGGCCCGGGCGCCCCCAAGGCGCTACGCGCGCTGAACGGCACGCCCATGCTCATCCACGCGGTACGCGCCCTCGCCGCCTCCCGCGCCGTCTCCCTGGTCGTCGTCGTGGCCCCGCCCGACGGCGCGCCCGAGGTCAAGTCCCTCCTCGACGCCCACGCGCTGCCCGACCGCACCGACTTCCTGGTCGTCCCCGGCGGCGAGTCCCGCCAGGAGTCGGTCAGGCTCGGCCTGGACGCGCTGCCCCCGGACTACGACATCGTCCTGGTCCACGACGCCGCCCGCCCCCTCGTCCCCGTCGACACGGTCGACGCCGTGGTCCAGGCGGTCCGCGACGGCGCCCCCGCGGTCGTCCCCGCCCTCCCGCTCGCCGACACGGTCAAGGAGGTCGAGCCGGCCACCGCCCCCGGCGACCCCGAGCCGGTGCTCGCCACCCCCGAGCGGGCCCGCCTGCGCGCCGTCCAGACCCCGCAGGGCTTCGACCGCAGGACCCTGGTCCGCGCCCACGAGACGGTCACGGAGAACGTCACCGACGACGCCAGCATGGTCGAGCAGCTCGGCGACCGGGTCGTGGTCGTCCCCGGCCACGAGGAGGCCTTCAAGGTCACCCGCCCCCTCGACCTGGTCCTCGCCGAGGCGGTCCTGGCCCGCAGGAGGCTGAACGATGGCTTCTGAGGTGATCCTCCCGCGGGTGGGCATCGGCACCGACATCCACGCCTTCGAGGAGGGCCGCGACCTGTGGTGCGCCGGCCTGAAGTGGGAGGGCGAGGGCCCCGGCCTGGCCGGCCACTCGGACGCGGACGTCGTCGCGCACGCGGCGTGCAACGCGCTGTTCTCGGCGGCGGGGCTGGGCGACCTGGGGCAGCACTTCGGCACGGGGCGCCCGCAGTGGTCCGGCGCGTCGGGCGTGACCCTCCTGACCGAGGCCGCCCGCATCGTCCGCGACGCCGGTTTCACCATCGGGAACGTGGCCGTGCAGGTCGTGGGCCCGCGCCCGAAGATCGGCAAGCGCCGGGACGAGGCCGAGAAGATCCTCTCGGACGCGGCCGGGGCTCCCGTGTCGGTTTCCGGGGCCACCACGGACGGCCTGGGGTTCCCGGGCCGGGGCGAAGGCCTTATGGCGGTGGCAACGGCGCTGGTCGTTCGAGCAGGGTGAGCGGACGCGCCCCGTCAGGGGCGCGGGGCTGTATCGATCAGCGGCTCCGCCGCGGGGCGCGACAAGCCCCCCCCGCGCACGCGCACCCGGCAACGGCGCTCCACACGCCGGTGCCGCACACCTCCGTCGGCCCACTACCCTAGGTGCCGTGACTATTCGCCTGTACGACACCAACGCCCGGCAGATCCGTGATTTCGCCCCGCTCACCGCGGGTTGTGTCTCGATCTACCTCTGTGGTGCCACCGTGCAGGCGGCGCCCCACATCGGGCACATCCGGTCCGGCCTGAACTTCGACATCATGCGCCGCTGGTTCGAATACCGCGGCTATGCCGTGACGTTCGTCCGGAACGTCACGGACATCGACGACAAGATCATCGCCAAGTCCGCCGACCAGGGCCGCCCCTGGTGGGCGATCGGCTACGAGAACGAGCGCGCGTTCAACGACGGCTACACCGCGCTCGGCTGCCTCCCGCCGACGTACGAGCCCCGGGCGACCGGGCACGTACCGGAGATGATCGAGATGATGCGCGGGCTGATCGAGCGCGGTCACGCCTACGAGGCCGACGGCAACGTCTACTTCGACGTGCGCTCCTACCCGGACTACCTCCAGCTCTCCAACCAGGAGCTGGACAACCTGCGCCAGCCCGAGGGCGAGGGTGAGACCGGCAAGCGGGACCAGCGGGACTTCGCGCTGTGGAAGGCCGTGAAGCCGGGCGAGCCCAGCTGGGAGACGCCGTGGGGCCGCGGCCGGCCCGGCTGGCACCTGGAGTGCTCGGCGATGGCCCACAAGTACCTCGGCGCGGCCTTCGACATCCACGGCGGCGGCCTCGACCTGATCTTCCCGCACCACGAGAACGAGATCGCGCAGGCCAAGGCGTTCGGCGACGACTTCGCCCAGTACTGGGTGCACAACGCCTGGGTCACCATGAGCGGCGAGAAGATGTCGAAGTCCCTCGGGAACTCGGTGCTCGTCTCGGAGATGGTCAAGAACTGGCGCCCGATCGTGCTGCGCTACTACCTCGGCACCCCGCACTACCGCTCGATGATCGAGTACAGCGAGGAGTCGCTGCGCGAGGCGCAGTCGGCGTTCGAGCGCATCGAGGGCTTCGTGCAGCGCGTGGTGGAGCTGGCCGGGGGAGTCGTCGAGCCCTCGGCCGAGGTCCCGCCGGCCTTCGCCGAGGCGATGGACGACGACCTGGGCGTCCCGCAGGCCCTCGCCGTCGTGCACACCACGGTCCGGCAGGGCAACAGCGCGCTGGCCGCCGACGACAAGGAAGCCGCCGTCGCCCGGCTCGCCGAGGTCCGCGCCATGCTCGGCGTCCTCGGCCTCGACCCGCTGGCCGCGCACTGGTCCGGCGAGGGCGAGAAGGGCGAGGACCTGCACGGGGTCGTCGACGCCCTGGTACGGCTCGTCCTCGACCAGCGCGAGTCCGCCCGCGGCCGTAAGGACTGGGCGACCGCCGACGCCATCCGCGACCAGCTGAACCAGTCCGGTCTCGCGATCGAGGACAGTCCGTCCGGCCCGCGCTGGACCCTCAAGTCCTAGCCCGCCGGATCTGAAGATCGACTGTGCCGCCCGGCCCCCCGGGCGGCACACTGCATAAGACGTACGTACGAAGACCTACGAAGACAGCTCACGGAGACGGGTAACCCATGGCAGCCAACAACCGCCGCATGTCCGGCAAGAAGGGCGCGCAGATCGGCAGTGGCGGCCAGCGGCGCCGAGGCCTGGAGGGCAAGGGTCCGACCCCGCCCGCCGAGATGCGCAAGGGACACAAGAAGAACCGCATCGCCAACGCCAAGTCCAAGCAGGTCCAGCGCCGCCCGGTGGCCCGGGGCCGGGGCGGCAGGGGCACGTCCGAGATGGTCGTCGGCCGCAACCCGGTCGTCGAGGCGCTCCGCGAGGGCGTCCCGGCGTCCACCCTCTACGTCCAGCAGTTCATCGACAACGACGAGCGGGTCCGCGAGGCTCTCCAGCTCGCCGCCGAGCGCGGTGGCATCAACCTCATGGAGGCTCCGCGCCCCGAGCTGGACCGCATGACCAACGGCCTCAACCACCAGGGCCTGGTCCTCCAGGTCCCGCCGTACGAGTACGCGCACCCCGAGGACCTGGCCGAGGCCGCCGCCGACGAGGGCGAGGACCCGCTCATCGTCGCCCTCGACGGGGTGACCGACCCGCGCAACCTCGGCGCCGTCGTCCGCTCCGTCTCCGCCTTCGGCGGCCACGGCGTGGTCGTCCCCGAGCGCCGCGCGGCCGGCATGACCGCCGGTGCCTGGAAGACGTCGGCCGGTACGGCGGCCCGCACGCCCGTCGCCCGCGCCACGAACCTGACCCGCGCCCTGGAGTCGTACAAGAAGGCCGGCATCGTGGTCGTCGGCCTCGCCGCGGACGGCGAGCACGAGATCGGCGACCTGGAGGCCCTCGGCGGCCCCGTCGTCATCGTGGTCGGCAGCGAGGGCAAGGGCCTGTCCCGCCTGGTCGGCGAGACCTGCGACTTCCGGGTCCGGATCCCGATGCCGGGTGGTGCGGAGTCGCTCAACGCGGGTGTGGCGGCTGGCATCGTGCTGTACGAGGCGGCGCGCCGACGGGGCTGATGGCAGGCGGGCAGGTGGAGCCCGCCGGTCGGAGGCCGGCGCAGCTGTTCGAAGCCGCGTAGCGTGCGAGAGCGGCGGTCAAGAGGGGTCCTGCGACTACCGGGTCCGGATCCCGATGCCGGGCGGTGCCGAGTCGCTCAACGCGGGTGTGGCGGCGGGGATCGTGTTGTACGAGGCGGCGCGCCGACGCGGGTGAACAAACGTCCGTAACCTCACCTGGGCGGGTTAATTCCGGCGTCCGGGACATCCTTGACGGGGTCCGGACACATCCGGGCGGTCAAAGCAGTGTCCTAACTCCACGTCACTCGGTTAGATGAGTGTGGACACCAGAACACCCCGCACACCCACGGGGGACCGCTCGCCGGGATTCCGCTCCGGATTCGATTCCGGGCTCGACGACGCTCCCGCGCTGAGCATGGTGAAGGTGCCGAGCGATCCGGCGCAGGTCATCGTCAACCACGTGAGTTTCCGCGTGCAGCTGGGCGTATCGACACGGCGTACCCAATCCCCCCGGGTCGCACGGCACCTGAGCGCCGGCGAGGACACCGCGCGCATCCCGGTCGTCGGCACGGCGGGCAGAGCGGGGGCGGCGCCCGGCCGGCGCCGCCCGGTCGTCTGGAGCGGCAAGTCCGCGCCCGACGACACCGGCGCCCACCGGCTGCTCCAGGCCGTCCGGGGCGGCAGCGTCCGGCACGCCGAGGAACCCGCCGAACCGGCGGGCGCGACCCGGGTCATCCCGCGCGTCGACGACCGCTACGACGTTCTCGAACAGACCGTCGAGACGCCGCTGGTCGGCCACCCGCGCTCCCCGGCCTCCGGCGAGAACCGGCTGCTGCCGAACATGCCGGCGGTGGGCAGCGCCTACGACGACCCGGCTTACGACGACCCGGCTTACGACGACCCGGGCTACGGCGACCCGGCCTACGGCGAACCGCCCTACGGCGACGACGAGTTCGAGGACTTCGACGAACCGCGGTCGGCCCGGCGGGCCGGCGACGGCGACCCGGCCCGGCACGCGTACTACCCCGGCCGCCGGATGAACCTGGGCGTGGTCCTCCTCCCGCTGCGCATCTTCCTCGGCTTCATCTCCGTCTACGCCGGCATGGGCAAGCTCTGCGACCCCGTCTACTTCGACGGCGGCAAGCGCGGTTCCATGGTCACCTGGCTCAACACGCTGCACCCCTGGGAGGTCGCCGAGCCGCTGCGCCAGTTCGCCCTCCAGCACCCGGTCGGCTCCGGCCTCGTCATCGCCTTCTTCCAGGTGATCGTGGGTGTCCTGACCGTCCTCGGCTGCTGGCAGCGGGTGGCCGCGGTCGTCGGCGCGCTGCTCTCCGCCGCGCTCATCGTCACCGTCAGCTGGAAGACCGTCCCCGCGTACGACGCCCCCGACATCATCTACCTCGCCGCGTGGTCCCCGCTGATCATCGCGGGCGCCCCCGTCTACTCCGTGGACGGCCGCCTCGCGGGCAGCGCCTGGCGGCGGCTCGGCCCGCACTCCGACATCTGGGAGCTGCGCGCCTTCGTACTGCGTCGCGGCGCCCTGATCACGGGCATCACCATCGGCCTCACCCTCCTCGTCGGCTCGCTGCTGGGCGGCGCGGTCCGCGACTCCAGCCGGGTGGTCGTCCCCGGCCCCGGTGAGGCGCCCCGCAACAACCTCCCCGGTTCCCCGCTGCCCGGCGAGTCGGCCAAGCCCCACCGGAAGACTCCGTCGGCCTCCACGGCTCCCTCCGGGGGTGCCACGGCGAGCCCTTCGCAGGCGGCGACCACACCGGGTGCCGACCGCACGACGAGCGGCGCCACCACGACGACGCCCAGCCAGACCCAGGGCACCACGGGCCAGGCCCCGCCCCAGCACACCGCCCCTGCGCCCACCACGGCGGGCCCCACCTCGGGCGGCACCGCGAGCGGCGGCACGTCCACGACGACCGGCGGCACCGGCACGGGAACCTCCGGCGGCGCCTCCTCCTCCGGCCAGCCGGGCCTGGTAGGCGGCCTCCTCGGCTGACAGCCACGGCGTACCGAAAGGGCGCGTACGCCGTCCGCCGACTGCGGCACCGTCGTGGCTGATCGCGCAGTTCCCCGCGCCCCTTACAGGGGCGGTTCAGCAGCGCCCCGTTCAAGGGGCGCGGGGAACTGCGCGCCAAGCCCCCACCCACCGGCAGGGGACGACGACGCTTCGCCACCCCCCCACAGGGGCGCGGGGAACTGCGCGATCAGCCCCCGCGCACCCGCAGTGGGCGACGGTGCTTCGCCCCCCCCATAGGGGCGCGGGGAACTGCGCGAAGGGGCCCACCGGCCCGCAGTCGGCGAACCGGGCGCAACCCCCCCTCGGCCTACCGCCCCAGCGCGGCCAGTTCCTTTGCTGCCTCTGTCAGGTCCTTCGCCGTGTCGATCGCCCGCCAGTACGCGCCCTGAGGGATCGGGAACCCGGCCAGCTGCCGGCTCCGGGCCAGGTGCGGGAACGTGGTGCGTTCGTGGTCGCCCCGTTCCGGCAGCATCGTGGCGAACTCGGGAGAGAAGACGTAGACGCCGGCGTTGATCTCGAACGTCGACGGCGGCGCCTCGATGAAGTCGGTGATGTGGCCGAAGCCGTCCGTCTGCACGGCGCCCCACGGAATCCGCGGCCGGGCCAGCGCCAGCGTCGCCACCGCGTCCCGCTCCGTGTGGAAGTCGGCCATGTCGCGCAGCGAGAACCGCGTCCAGATGTCGCCGTTCGTGGCGTACCAGGGCCGGTCGGAGTGGGGAAGGTGCGCGGCGGCGTACCTGAGGCCGCCGCCCCGGCCCAGCGGCTCGCTCTCCACCACCGTGGTGACGGAGAGCGGCAGGTCGGCCGTCGCCAGCCACTTCTGCAGGACCTCGGCGAGATGGCCGCAGGAGACCACCACGTCCGTGACGCCCTCCTCGGCGAGCCAGGTCAGCTGGTGGCCGATGATCGGCGTGCCCGTACCCGGGATCTCGACCATCGGCTTGGGCCGGTCGTCGGTGTACGGACGAAGCCGTGAGCCCTGGCCACCGGCCAGGACCACGGCTTGAGTGGGGCGCAACGCGGCGTTCGGATGGGTCATGCCCGAACTGTACGGCGCGCCCCGGGGCCGGCTTCCCGCCGGACGGGCTCCCTTGGGGAGCTGTTACCGACTTCCCACCGGCGGTTCAGCTGTGCGCGGCCAGCACGCCAGACGCGAAGGACGTGTCGCAGACCGGGCGGGCGTACGACTGGGCGCGCGAGGCGCCGTACATCCGCACCGCGGCCCGGCCCAGCGCGCGGGCGATGGACGTGCAGTGCCGCGCCAGCGCCGGGTGGCCGTTGACCGCCTGCTGGAGGTGGGTGAGGACCTGGCCCGGGTTCTTGTCCTGGAGCTCGGTCATCAGCTGCTCGCGCAGCACGTCCTGCGGGGCCTGGGCGACCGCCTTGGCGGAGACGTGCGCGTCGGTCACGTCGGTCGCGGTGAGCACCGAGCTCCGCGGGGACCCGGTCCAGTTGACGCGGGTGACCGCGAGGGTCCCGGAGAGCACCAGGACGACGGGCAGGACAAGGGCGAGAGTGCGGCCGATCCGGCGGGCAGGGCCGCCCCGGTGGCCGCGTCGCGTCTGAGGGGTGGTGGAGTGCTTCACGCGTGTGAGGGTAGCGTGCGGTAATGATTTGGCGACATTTAGTCACCGGTTCGGGGGATGGAGAAGCGCCGTGTTTCGGGTACGGGGTTGACGCACACTGCTCGAAAACCACCCGCTTGCCGGGGTAGATCGGGGCAACGGAAAGGGCCCCGCAGCAGGTCGCGGGGCCCTTTCCGTCAACCTGGGTGAATTCACCCTGGTCAGAGGTTTCTCTGCTTGATCGACGCTTGATCGACCAGGCGGATCGCTCAGCCGGATCGCTCAGGCGAATCGCTCAGGCGGATCGGTCAGTCGGAGAGGCGCTCGCCCGTGGACGTCGAGAACACGTGGGTCTCGCCCGGCCGCGGCACGACGTGCAGCGTGGCGCCCTTCTCCGGGACCGCACGGCCGCTGACGCGGACGACGAGGTCCTTGAGGTCGTCGCCGACCTTGGCGCTGCCGTAGACGTAGCCGTCGGCGCCGAGCTCCTCGACGACGTTCACGGAGACCGCGAGGCCGTGCGGGGCGTCCTCGGTGTCCTTGGAGAGGGCGGAGGCGGCCTCGCCGTTGTGCTCGACCACGTCGAAGTGCTCGGGGCGGACGCCGACGGTGACCGTGCGGTCGCCCTTGTCGGAGGCGGCCTTGAGCGCGTCGCGGTTGACCGGGACGACGCTGTTGCCGAACTTCACGCCGCCGTCGGTGATCGGGACCTCGACCAGGTTCATGGCCGGGGAGCCGATGAAGCCGGCGACGAAGAGGTTGGCCGGGCGGTCGTACATGTTGCGCGGCGAGTCGACCTGCTGGAGCAGACCGTCCTTGAGGACCGCGACGCGGTCGCCCATCGTCATGGCCTCGACCTGGTCGTGGGTGACGTAGACGGTGGTGATGCCGAGGCGGCGCTGCAGCGACGCGATCTGCGTACGGGTCGAGACGCGGAGCTTGGCGTCCAGGTTGGACAGCGGCTCGTCCATGAGGAAGACCTGCGGCTCACGGACGATGGCGCGGCCCATCGCGACACGCTGGCGCTGACCGCCGGAGAGCGCCTTCGGCTTGCGGTCCAGGTACTCGGTGAGGTCGAGGATCTTCGCGGCCTCCTCGACCTTCTGCCGGATCTCCGCCTTGTTGACGCCGGCGATCTTGAGCGCGAAGCCCATGTTGTCGGCGACGCTCATGTGCGGGTAGAGCGCGTAGTTCTGGAACACCATGGCGATGTCCCGGTCCTTGGGCGGCAGGTGCGTGACGTCGCGGTCACCGATGCGGATGGCGCCGGCGTTGACGTCCTCCAGGCCCGCGAGCATCCGCAGGGAGGTGGACTTGCCGCAGCCCGACGGACCGACGAGGACGAGGAACTCGCCGTCCTCGATGTCGATCTCAAGGCCGTCGACGGCGGGCTTGGTGGAACCCGGGTAGATCCGGGTCGCCTTGTCGAACGTGACAGTGGCCATGGCTCAGAGGCCCCCTTCTACCGGCAGGAACGTGCCGGACGATCCGTTGTAGGAAGGTGGTTGGTGTAGTCCACTCGGGTGGTCCACACGAGTGAACTGGATCAGGACGGTACCTGGCGTTCACCCCGTATGTCAGTACCTGGAGCCCTGTGAACTTCGCGGAAATTTTCGACAGGGCCCGCCCGGGACGTGGGTACACTGCACGAGGCGCCCACCCGGAGTGGGCGCACGCCTCCTTAGCTCAGCTGGTCAGAGCGCCGCTCTTGTAAAGCGAAGGTCGTCGGTTCGAATCCGACAGGGGGCTCTTTGATCTAGCTGGGACAACGCCCCCGCGACCTTCCGACCGCGGAGGCGCTGACGGCAGAACTTGACGGCAGTCCCGCTTAACGGCGCCGCTTGAGCAGGCGATCCATGTGACCCATCGCTTCCCGCCGGTGGTCATCGCTCACGTGGGTGTACACGTTCATGGTCACGGCGATCTGCGAGTGACCGAGGATCTCCATGACGGTGCGGGGCGCGACGCCGGCCGCGAAGAGCAGGGACGCGCACCCGTGACGGGTGTCGTGCAGCCGCACCTTGGGCAGCTTTGCGGACTCCGAGATCCGCAGGAACGACAGGAACGACCGGTACAGGTTGCGAGGCTCGATCGGGCGACCGCTCCGCGTCGTGAACACGTGATCGCTCTCGTGCCACTCCGCGCCGGCCGCCGTCCGTCGCTCCGCCTTTCGCATGCGCTGCCATCGGAGCGGCGCCACGCACATCAGCGCAATGGGGATCACCCGCGCCCGCCGGTTCTTGGTCGTGTCGAGGTAGAGCTCCCTGCCGCCCCGGTTGAGCGTGGTCCGGACCGTAAGGGTGCGCCGGTCAAGGTCGACGTCCTTCCACTGCAAGCCGAGGATCTCGCCGCGCCGCAGACCGAGGGCGACGGCGAGGACGAACGCCGTGTAGAGCGGATCCGTCCGCGCAGCTTCCAGGAACGTCAGGGTCTCGTCGGGCGACCAGGGGCGCAGTTCCCGCGGCTCGACTCGCGGCGCGGGAACCAACTGGACGACGTTGCGTCTGAGGGTGGTGGTCACGGTTCGGGTGGCCGGCAGGTTGGTGCGGGCCCACTGGACGGCCGCCGGATCGTCCATGTCGACCACAGTGGGGTCGGCGCCGCCGGGGTGGTAGGCGACCGTGGCCGCCCGCTGCCATGCCGGGGCCCACTCAGGGGAGGTGAGGACGTGAGCGTTGGTGGTGGCGGCCCAGGCATGGCACGGCCGCGGGCCGGCGTAGGGACCGGGGGTTTTCATGTTCGGCCGGCCGCCGCATGCGCTCCGCGCGCAGGCGGGGCAGTTACCTAACGGCGGCTTCCCCTTATGTAGCGGCTGCACGGGCGGGCCGTCTGCCGCGAGCACCAGCGCAGTGCGCAGATGCTCGCTCATGTGGCCATCCTCAGCCGGCAGGTGTCCGCAGGCTCGCTCAAAGTTGGTTGCGTGGGTCATGCTGGTTTCTCCACTTCTGCGAACGAGAGTTGGGAGGGGGCAGCCGCGGACTTTGGCGAGACAGCGGCTGCCCCGTTCTTCGGTTACCGAGGGGGCGTTGTGGGGGATGCGGCGATTGCGTTAGTTGCGGCGGTAGTTGGTGTGACGGGAACGCTTCTGGCACCGGTCCTGTCTCAGCGATCGCAGGCGAAGGCGCTGAGGGAAGATTTCGAACGCCAGCAGCGAGCAGCGCAAACGCAGTGGGAGCGTGAAGAGGCGCGGTTGGAGTTTGCGCAGCGGCGAACCTGCTACGTTGCCACGAATGCGGCATATCACCGTTATCGTGTCGCGCTGGTTCACTACCTCTGGCACGTGCGTGGAGAGGACGTCACCGAGGCCACGAGAGAGGAACTTGAAGCGGCTCGACATGAGCACCAAAAGGTGTTCGCCGAAGCTCAAATGATTGCGTCGGCCGCGGTGCTTGAACAACTCGATGACCTAGCCGTCAAGCTTGGCGTGGGATATCGCAAGATCATGTCCTTGCAGGCGGGAACCCCCGAGCCAGAGATCGGATCCTTCGAGGAAATTCGCGAGTACCTTCGGCGAATCTGGAGTCGGTGGGAGGACATGCGCTCGCTCATGAGGGTGGACCTTGAGGTGTCCAACGCCCGTGCGAGCCAGCTTTACTACGCTTCTGGCCCTTCCGTGACGCCGTCGAATGGAACGGGCGTGCCCACGCGGACGATGCCTCATCCCGCTGATCAGCTGTAGAAGCGGTTCCTCTTGATCACGGCCCGTCGGACGTTGCAGTACTGGACGAACCGGCCACGGATCACGCAGGGCAGGCGGGCGAGCCAGATCCATGGCCGGCGTGTCGTAGGGGGAACTTGTAAAGCGAAGGTCGTCGGTTCGAATCCGACAGGGGGCTCCGTTCGTTCCCCCCGCGGTGGGCCGGCGCTCAGCCGGTGACCGTCTTCGTCGGGCCGCTGGTTGCCGTGCCGTCCTTGTGGCCGGTGCGGTGGGCCGTGATCTTCGCGGTGATCTTCTTGCCCTTCTGGGCCGGCTTCAGGGTCAGCGTGGACTTGGTGGCTCCGCTGATCGCCTTGCCGTTGGCGTACCACTGGTACGCGTAGGAGGTGGCCGCCGGGCTCCAGGTGCCGTGGGCCGCCGTCAGCTTCCTGCCGACCTTCGCCGTGCCGGTGACGGCCGGGGCCCTGGTGGCTTTCGGGGCGTCGCCCTTGGCGACCGTCACCGCGGCCGAGGTCGCCGACCCGCCGGTCCAGCCGCTCTTCACGGCCGTCACGGTCACCGTGAGCTTCTTGCCGAGCAGGGCCGCCGGGACGGTGTACGACGCGGCGGTCGCCCCGGAGACGGCCGTGCCGTCGGCCTTCCACTGGTAGGTGTAGGAGGTCGGGGACGCCGACCAACTCCCGGTCGTGGCCGTGACCTTGGCGCCGACCTTGGCGGTGCCGGTGATCTTCGGGGCGGCCGTGCTCGCCAGCTGGGGCCGGGTCACCGTGAAGGTGCCGCCCGGGTACGCGCAGCAGAACGACAGCACGCTGACGTTCCAGTCGCCGACGGCCGCGCCGGTCAGGTCCAGGGTGGCCGTCACCGAGCGGTTGTCGGCGGCGACCGAGTCGGCCTTCGCGGAGACCGTCCGGCCGGACAGGCTCAGCCGTACCTGCGTGTCCGGGCCGAGCGCGGTGCCGGTGACCGTCACCTTCGCCTTCGTGCCGCTCACCCCGGTGGCCGGGCTGATCCCCGTGACGCTCACCCTGTCGGTGCCGCAGAGGGGGGACGAGCAGGCCAGGCGGGCGCTGTAGGCGGTGCGGGACGCGGTCTCGGGCAGGCCGAGCAGGAACACGGTCGGGGTGGCCGCCGCGGACGAGCCGAGCGCGGCGCAGTCGTAGCCGTCGCCGTCCGTACCGAGGTAGTGGACGCAGTCGTTGCGCCAGGACGCCGGGTTGTACAGCGCCGGTACGGCCGTGGCGGTCGCGCCGGCGGTGTCCTTGATGTCGGCCGAGAAGCGGTCGAGACCGGCCGTCGGCAGGACCGCGCAGACGGCGCTGTGCGCCTCGTCGAGGGTGCCGGTGACCGTGCCGTACCCGTACGACACCGACGGGACCCTGGTGCACTCGGGCGCGGGGCCGTCGGCGGTCGCGATGCGCAGGGCGTCCAGGTGGTACGCGGGGGAGGCCTGCTGGCCGGCCGGGGTCTGGACGAGGACCTGGTGGGTGGTGGAGCCGGTGACCGCGCAGGCGCTGTTGCGGTAGGAGCACTCGACCCTGCCGTCGCCGCCGAGCACCGTGAGGTTCGCCGTGCCCAGCGCGTCCCGCACGTTGACGTGCAGGACGTCGGTGGCGGCGGGGGTGGTGACCTGGACGCAGTCGACGGTGCCGGCGGCGCCGTAGCCGCGCTGCACGGAGGGGCCGCCGACCTTGGCCGCCGCGGTCTTCGCGCAGCCCGCCGAGGTCGCGGAGGCGGTGACGTCCCGTCGGGTCAGCGTGTACCCGGCCGCCTTGTCCCGGCCGGTGACCAGCACGGTGTGGGCCTTGCCCGGGGTGAGCGGGCAGACGGTCCAGCCGTCGGTGGTGGCGTAGCGCTCGCAGACCTTCTTGCCGGTGGAGTCCAGCACCGAGAACTTCGCGGGTACGTCCCCGGACGTGGCGGTCAGCTGGAGCAGCTCGGCGCCGGTGTGGGCGTCCGCGGGGATGCTCAGGCACTGCGAGAAGACACCGCCGCCGGTGGTGAACGCGGCCTTCGCGCCGTCGGCCGCGAAGCTGCCCGCGGGCAGCACCGGGCAGCCCTCGGGGGCGTCGGTGCGGTGCAGGGCGACGCGGTAGGCGCCGGTCGCGCCCTCGGCCTGGTACTCGCTGTGCAGCAGCACGCGGTAGGGCGCGGTGCCGGTGAGCGCGCAGTTGCCGCCCGCGAGGGCCTCTCCGTCGCACTGGGCGGTGCCGTCGGCGTCGACGACCTCCACGTCGGCGTCGACACCGGCGGAGACGAGCGGGGTGAGGGCGGCGATCCGGGCGTTCCGCGGGGCGGGCAGGGTCAGGCAGTCGTACTGGCCGGGCGTGCTCAGCTCGCCCTGGTGCAGGCCGTACCCGGTGCTCACGCAGCCGGCGTCGGAGCCGCGGTCGAGGACGATCACGCCCTGGCGGGCGGGGCCCTCGGGGATCGCGGTGTAGGTGCCGGGCGCGGGCACCCGGCACGGGTCGGTGCCGGAGCGGCACACGGTCCTGCCGTCCGCGTCGTAGACCCGGACCGGGCCGGTGCCGCGGTCCTCGTCGACGTAGTGGACGGTGTAGAGGCCGGCCTTGCCGGTGGTGAAGGTGTGGCAGCCGCCGACGGTGAGGTCCTGCGGGTCCAGGGCGCCGTAGGGGCGGACCGGGGCGGTCGTGCAGCCCTGCGGATCGTTCAGGCGGCGGGCGGCGACCGTGTACCCGGCAGGGAAGCCGTTCTCCGAGGAGCCGACCTGGGAGATCACCCGGTAGGGGCCGCTGCCGGTCAGGACGCAGCTGTCCTCGCCGTCCTCCGGGAAGCGCGGGCAGACGCGGGCTCCGGTCGCGTCGGTGAGCCATGCGGTGGCGCTGCCGTAGACCGAGGTGGCGGCGGTGAGGCGGATGCGCTCGCCGGTCTGCCCGGTGAAGGGCTGGCAGTCGACCTCGGTCGGGCTCACGGTGGTGCGGGTGGCGGGCGGCTGGTCCCAGCCGGTGCCGGCCGGGTCGAAACAGCCCGGGGTGGCCGAGGTGAGCGGGACGACGGTGAGCGTCGAGGCGGCGAGGTCCCAGCCGGTGTTGACGACCTTGAGGGTGTAGGCGCCGGCCGCGGGCAGGTCGCACCAGCCCTTGACGCTGTACTCGGTGTCGTAGCAGTCGAGTGGGGTGCCGTCGGCGGTGTACAGCTGCGGGTACAGGTCGCTGCTGCCGGCGCCGAGGGAGACCAGGTGCAGGCCGGGCGCCCCGGCGGTGAGGGTGAAGCAGGTACTGCCGTCGGCCGGCACCGACACCGCGGTCTCCGCGTCCCCGGGGTCGCCGAAGGGCGCGAGGGCGAGCGGCGCGCACGCCGGGTCGTCGGCGCGGGCGGACCCGGCGCCGGTGAGGGTGAGCAGCGAGGTGAGCAGCGATACGACCAGGACCGTCACGGCGGTGAGCCGCCCGGGTCTCGCCGTCGTACCGGGACCGAAACCGGTGCCGGGCACGCGAAGCGCCATCAATTCCCCCCTGGAATACGAACGTTGGGGCGATGGTCGCACACAGGCAGGACACAGCCTCAACGGGTTTCCGGGGGCGCCCGCGCGGGGCGTGACCTCAGTGCCGCCCGGCGACCCGGTCCGCGACCCGCGCCAGGCGGGACGACTCCGTGCTCGGGCGGAGCCGTTCGCGCTGGTCGGCGGCGCGGTAGGTGGCGTACATGCCCTGGACGCCGAGCCAGCGGAAGGGCTCCGGCTCCCACCTGCGGACCTTGTGGTTCACCCAGGGCAGCTCGGTCAGGTCGGTGCGGCCGGCCTGACCGGAGTCGAGCTGGACGAGGTCCCGCAGGGTGCGGGCGGCGAGGTTGGTGGTGGCGACCCCGGAGCCGACGTAGCCGCCGGCCCAGCCGAGCCCCGTCGACCGGTCCAGGGTGACGGTCGCGCACCAGTCCCGCGGCACCCCGAGCACCCCGGACCAGGCGTGCTCGACCGCGACACCCGCCAGGGACGGGAAGAACCGCACGAGGATCTCGCGCAGCGCCTCGACCGTCGCGTCCTGCGTGCGGCCGTCGTTGTCCGTGCGCGACCCGAACCGGTACGGCACCCCGCGCCCGCCGAGCGCGATCCGCCCGTCGGCCGTGCGCTGCGCGTACATGTACGCGTGCGCCATGTCCCCCAGGGTCTCCCGGCCGTCCCAGCCCACCGACGCCCACTGCTCCGCCGTCAGCGGCTCGGTGGCGATCATCGAGGAGTTCATCGGCAGCCAGGTGCGCTTCTGGCCCTTCAGGTTCGCGGTGAAGCCCTCTGTGCAGCGCAGGATGTACGGGGCGCGGACCGTGCCGTACGGCGTGACGGCGTGCCCGGTCCGGATCTCGGTCACCGGGGTGGACTCGTGGATGTCCACACCGAGCGCCTCCACGGCCGCCACCAGGCCCTTCACCAGCTTCACCGGGTGCAGCCGGGCACCGTGCGGCGTCCAGGTGCCGCCCACCGCGTCGGCGACGCGGATCCGCTCCCTGGTCTCCCCGGCGCCGTACAGCTCGCGGTCCTTCTCGCCGTACGACAGCTCGTCCGCGTGGAAGGCCTTCAGGCGGGCCAGCTGGGCCGGGGTGGTGGCGACCTCCAGCACCCCGCCCTTGTGCAGGTCGGCGTCGATGCCCTCGGCTGCGGCGACCGCCACGACCTCGTCGACGGTCTCGTTCATGGCCTTCTGCAGGCGTACGGCGGCCTCGCGGCCGTGCAGCGCGGCGTACCGGTCGCGGCCGGCGATGCCGTTGTAGAGCCAGCCGCCGTTGCGGCCGGAGGCGCCGTAGCCGCAGAACTTCTGCTCCAGGAGGGTGACCCGGAGGAAGGGGGCGGCCTTCTTCAGGTAGTACGCGGTCCACAGGCCGGTGTACCCGCCGCCCACGATCACCACGTCCGCCGACGAGTCACCGTCCAGCGGCTCCCGTACCGCCGGGAGGCCGTCGTCCGCGTACCAGAAGGAGATGCCGCCGTTGACGACACCGCTTGCCGACCTGCTCGCCGCGCTGCTCATGACCTGGACGCTAACCCTTGAGGGCGGCCAGTGTCTCCTTCGGATTCCATGCTTTTCCGCGCCCTCTGACCAGCGGATGGCAGGCGAGACCGAGTAGCGCGGCGACGAAGTGCCCGAGGTCGGTGAAGGTCGGCGACTCGGTCAGCGGCAGCCCGTAGACCAGCAGGACGGTCACGAGGTAGGCGTACCGCCAGGGCGTCGCGATCCGGTACGCGAGCACCGCGACCACCCCGGCCAGCGCGTAACTCACCCCGATGTCGAGGGTGTTGACCGCGGAGTGCGGGGCGATGCCGTCGTGGATCCCCTTCAGCAGCGCGCCCTCGCTGATCAGGGTGGCGAGCACGTGCGCGGTCACGCACACCGCCAGCCAGCGGACGGTGCCGAGCCAGCGTTCCGCCGGCGCGTGGAAGACGGTGTAGAGAAGGGCGTACAGCACCCAGTGACCGCCGTCGATCCACATCGCGCTGGCGACCAGCACGCGCACCGGGTTGTCCGACAGTTCCCGGAGGTTGGTGGACCGCTGGCGCAGGAACTGCTGCTCGAACTCCGGGGACATGTGGTGCAGCGCGACGGTGGTCACGAAGAGGATCGCCAGCCAGAGGTACGTACCGGGGGCGCTGCGGACGTACGTCCACACGCTGCCGCCGAGTCCCCGGAGAATTCGCATGAGGCGATTCATGCATGACCGTGACGCCGGGTGTGTGAGTGACATCCGGGATGGGCCGATCGCCTGAGAGCTCGGGGGTGTGCTGCCGTCCGGCGGCTGCGGCGCCGCTGTGGCCGTTCGCGCAGTTCCTCGCGCCCCTTACGTGGGGCTGCGCGTCCCTGTTTGCGGGCTGACGCCTCCAGTGTGCGGGGATCTTGCGAGGGCGTGCCGGGGGGTGCTGGCGGGCGTACCCGGGGTGTTCCACGGGCCGTCGCCCAGGACCACGTCCGGGTCGAACATGACGATCACGCCGGCCACCAGCAGGGCCACCAGCGGCCCGGCCAGCATCACCAGCAGGAACGACATCAGCCCCACGGACGACTGGGCGGTCGGCGAGACCTCGTGCAGCCGGACCGTGACCGCGGCCATGCCCGTGTAGTGCATGCCGGTCACCGCCATCGCCATGACCAGGCTCGCCCCGAAGGCCGGCCAGGCCCCGCGCACCGAGACCGCCGCCCACAGGGCCGCGGTGGCGGCGACCACCGAGATCACCACGGACAGCACCACCTCGGTCGTCCGGTAGTGCACGGCCCCGCGCATCTCCAGGGCGGCCATGCCGACGTAGTGCATGGCGGCCACGCCGAGTCCGGTGAAGACGCCCGCCACGGCCAGGTTCCCGGGCGCGGCGCCCCGGTAGCCGACCAGGAAGACGCCCACGGCGACCACGACGATCGCGATGGCGAGGCTGAGCATCGTCCGCTCCGGGTCGTAGTCCACGGGGGTCTCCGCGACGCCGAAGCCGATCATGGCGATGAAGTGCATGGTCCAGATCCCGCAGCCGAGCGACACCGCGCCCAGCAGCAGCCAGCCCGCCCTGCGGCCAGGGCGGGCGCGGCGCAGCGACCTGGTGGTGCAGCGCAGGCCGAGCGCCGAGCCCAGGCAGGCCATCAGATAGGCCGTCACCGGTGTCACGGCGCCGTAGTGGAAGTTCGAGACTGTGCCGTTCATGGGAGCACTCCCTGCTGGTGTCTCACCGTGCGGTCCTGGGTCGTGGTGACGTCAACGGCCCGGCCCGGGGCGGCGGTTCAACGCCCGTGTGAACCGGTGTCCACGCGCACGCCGTTGTGTCGGCGCGGGAGAGCGCGGGAGTACGCGCAACGGCACAGAGGGAGGCGGGGTTCGGATGGCGCACAAGCCGTGGCACGTGTTCGGGCTGGAAGGGCGGAGCACGCAGGACGTGCGGGACGCCGTGGATCTGGGCTATCGCCGGTTCGACGCCGGAGAGGGCTACGGCAGTACGACCGACGAACTGGCCGAGGCGGTCCGGGACAGCGGGGTGGACCGGGAGGGGGTCGAGGTCCTCTACCGGTTCGACGTACGGGCGGACGAGAGCCGGGCCGACCTCAAGGCCAGGCTCCAGGAGGTCGCGGCGAAGTTCGACGGGCGCCTCGACGCCGCGGTCATCGGCAATCTCGACGCGCCCGAGGAACAGGTCAAGGAGGCCTGGGAGGTACTGGGCGAGCTGAAGGAGGAGGGGACGGTCCGGGAGACCGGGGTCGCCGGGGTGACGCCCGCACACGCGAACCTCCTCGTGGACCTCCGGCAGGAGCGGCCCGTCGACGTCGTCGACTTCGCACCGGAGCCCGCGGGGCGTGGCCAGGGCCAGGGCCAGGGCCGGGGAGCGGGGGAGGGGTGGCGGAAGAACCTGCTCGACGCGTTGGGCGGGGGCGAGGACCTCCAGTACTACAAGGTGGTGAAGGCCCTGGGGGAGCTGCTGGGCCGCGCGGCACAGACACAGCAGGCCGCGCAGCTGCAGCAGGGCCCTCAGCTGCGGCAGGCCCCGCAGGCACAGCAGGCCCCGCAGGCACAGCAGACTCCACAGGCTCAGCAGGAAGCGCGGACGTCGCAGGCGCCGCAGATGTCATCGGCCTCGCCGACACCGCAGGCAGCGTCGCCGGCTTCGCAGGGACCGCAGGTGTCCCAGGGCCCCGGACCCCAGGGACCGTCGGGGTCGGGTACCCCGGTCCCGCCGCAGCAGCCCGGGCCGTCCACCCGTGCCCGTGACATCGTCCTCCGCAACGACGACACGCCCCTCCCGGACGGGCTCCGGGACCTTCTGGTCCCCCTCTACGAGGACCCGGAAGGGCTGCGGGCGGAGGTCCGCGAGTACGCGGGGGCCGGGGCCGTGGACCGGGAGGCGGTCAGCCGCTGGCTGATGGAGGAACGGGGCTTCACTCGCGAGGAGTTGGAGGGCGTCACCGTGCCGGACCGGGTGGGGCTGCGGGGCGAGTACCGGGACATGAGGCTGGCCGACGTCCTCGCCGGGCACCTGGGCCCGAACCCCCGTGACCAGGCGGTGGCGCACGAACTCGGCTACGCCCTGCTGCACGACGCCGCCACCTGGAACGAGGTCCGGCCGGCTCTGAACACGGTCGCGGCACCGCCGTCGACCGCCGACGTGGCGGCGTTGCGCGGGGTCAATACGGAGTCGCTGGGCCAAGGGCAGGGGCAAGGTCAGAGCCAGGACGTGCGCGCCATCACGGCCCTGTCGCAGCACACCGCGTCACAGACGACCGCCCACACACGCTGACAACCGTTCTGCCCCTGCTCCCCGCTTCCCTCACTCCGGATAAGGAGCCATACCCGGCGGTTCCTTCTCCCGGTGGCCGCCCGCCTTGCAGCCGGCGAAGGGGCCGGAGGGGTCGCGGAGGGCGGTCATGACGGGGGAGAGGTGGTCGCGCTGCCAGACGGAGGGGCCGGTCATGCCGGCTTTGGGGCTGGTGAGTTCCTGCCAGGCCATCCAGAGGCCGTAGAGCTGAGCCACCGCCTCCCGGTGCCGCCACCAACTCGTGCACCAGGGCGCGGTGGAGGTGACTTCACGGCCGTACACCGGCAGCAGCAGGTAACGGACCCAGAGGGTGAGTTTGTGCAGGGCGTCCTCGTGTTCGTCGCCTTTCAGATAGAGGATGAAGGGGTTTTTCTCCCCCTCGTCCGCCGCTGTCTTCGGCTCTTCTTCCATCGCGTGCTCCCGGTCGGCGAGGTCTCGTCGCCAGCACTACGACAGGACGGTCCCGTGAGGTTCAGCCGGATTGAACCGCGGTGTTCGTGCGGCCCGTTGTGCCGGACAGGAAAACCGTCGGTGAGTGAAGGAGACACACATGGCATTCGATCCGGTGAACGACCCGCAGCGCGTGCAGGGCATCTGGTTCGGCGGGCCGATGAGCGAGAACGCGAAGCAAGGCCTCCGGGACCTCGCTACGCGATTCCCGGAGTCGCAGAAGTTCCTGTGGGTGATGCCCCGGCGGCGGTCGGGGGATACCGGCAAGCAGGAGTACGACAGGCTGATGGCGGAGTACCAGCAGGAGGCCGAGAGCACCGGCTTCGAGATCCGGAACGCCTACAAGGAAGCCGACTGGCTGGCCGGAAATCTGGACCAGTCGAAATTCGACGGGCAGACCATCCGGGACATCTACACCCTGGAGATGGGCAATCAGGGCTTCATCGCGGCCAAGGACCTGACCGCGATGCTGATCAACTCCAGGGAGACGAGTCTCACCCTCGACCTGTCGCACCGGCATATGCGCGAGGGCGAACTCGAAGCGGCGAAGAATCACCGCGAATACAATGCGGAAGCCGCCGCACCCATCGAATACGACAAGGCCGAACTGAAGGTCATCGACCTCTCGCAGGGCCAACGCGTGCTCATGCGCAACCCGATGCAGACGGACTTCCTGCCGCACGGCCAGAAGTTCCCCGAGGCCGACATGGAACCGTCGTTCACCCCGCACCTCGACGTCAACGGCTTCTACTCCCAGGTGGGCACCAAGGGGCAGGAGGTGATGACCGCGGGGGCCGAGGCGTGGCTGTCGAACTACGCCAACATGGTCCAGGCGGCGGACAAGGGCAACTTCATCACGTTCGCGGAGCAGAGCGGCCCCAAGCGGCTCGTGCCGGAGACGATCAGCATCGACCGGGCGGACCCCACCGACCCCAACTACCAGCGTGACAGGGACAACTGGCTGAGCGCCAAGTTCAACACCCAGGACCCGGACCGCGAGCAGGTGATCGGCTACATGGCCGTCAACTCGCTCAGCGACGCCATCCACATGGTGTACGGGGAGCCCAGCCACGAACCCCACCCGGACAACACGGTGATGCCGACCCGGACGGTCTCCGACCAGGTCTGGAAAGACATCACCATGCAGGCGTACGACGTGAACGGGCTGCGCGTGATCCCGGGGCTGAATCTGACCAAGGACGCCCAGAACTCGTGGCGGGAGCGGGACAAGCCCGAGGACCCGCAGAACCTGCACACGCAGGTGGTCAAGGACGGCGTCCAGCAGTCACTGCTGGCGGGCAACAAGATGACCGTGCTGCACGCCACCAACCTCGGGGTGCAGCAGGCACAGCAGCGGGGTGACACGTCGGGGCTGCAGGATCCGGTGAAGTTCGTCCTCGCCGACCGGAGGCCGGCGACCACCGGGAACTCCCCGAACCAGACCCCGCCCCGGCTGCCCTCCCCGAACATGAACCAACTGGCCGCGGATGTGGCCGGCATGCAGATCCCGAACTCCGACACCGTGGCCCAGAACAGTGAGGTGGTGCAGGCGGCGGCCATGGTGCGCAGCACCAGCGCACCGGCCAACAACAACGCCGGGGGACGGGCGCAGTAGCGGGCGCGGCGACGCCGGACGAGGTGGGGGGACGGGCCGTAGGGCTCGTCCCCCGAGGCGTGAAAGGAGCGGTATGTACGGGGAGTTGGCCCTGACGGCCGTCGGCACGGGCCTGGGCGGGTACTGCCTGGTGCGGGCGTTGCGGGAGGCCGGACGGCGGACGTGGGAGCAGGCGCTGGGCTGGTTCCTGGCCTCCAGTCTGGCCTTCGGGATCGCCGCCGCGATCGCGCTGTCGGGGCCGTAGCGCCGCCGTGCGGTGGCGGCAGAGCATGCGGCTGGGGCCGGGAGCGGCATCCGCTCCCGGCCCCAGCCGCATGTGCCCCGCTGCCTCGCCGCCTACGCGGTCGTGGGGGCCGTGCCCGTCTGTTCCATCTGTCCCATCTGTTCCATCTGTTCCGTCGGCTTGGTGAGCGGTACCGGACCAGCGCCCAGCCGGGCCGCGGCGCGCTCGGTGATGGCCGCCGTCTCTGCCTTCGCCGCTGCGGAGATGGGGCCCGCGTCCGGCTCCTTGTACCAGGGGCGCAGCCGGATCAGGGCCGGCCGGATGCCGGTGGCGAGGAGCAGGGCCGTGCCCTTGGGGAGGGCGCGGATCCGGTCGGGCGGCAGCACCGACTCCTGGCGGTAGGAGTACGACCGTGAAGTGCCGTCCTTGCTGCGGGAGATGCTGGGGGTGCGCACGTCGTGCTGGCCGACCAGCGTGGAGATCTTCTGCACGAAGTCCGCGTCGTCCAGGCCCGCGCCGAGCAGCTTGACGGTCGCCGCGCTCCACAGCGCGTCCATGCCGGCGTCGCCCCACACCCGCGCCCCCTGCCGGTAACTCTGGAGCAGCGTCACGACGTTGATGCCACGGGAGCCGAAGTGCGAGTACAGGTCGGGGAGATCGGAGATGCGGCAGACGTTCGCCGCCTCGTCCAGGACCGCCGTCATCGGCGGGTCCAGCCGGCCGCCCATCCGCTCCGCCGCCACCACGCCGGCCCGCATGGTGGCGTCCGCGATGCCCGCGATGACGCCCGCAGCCGAGCCGCCGCCGTCCTTGGAGAGCAGGTAGAGGGTGTCGCGGCCGAGGACGTGGACGGCCGGCACGAACTCGGGCAGGTCCGGGTCCCGGGTCACCCAGGCCAGGATCTCCGGGTCCAGGAGACAGGAGACGGTCTGCCGGGCGGTCTCGTAGATGCCGTCCCTGGTCTCCACCGCGCCCCGCACGGTGCCCTGCAACTGGTCCGCCATCGCCGGGAGTCCGGCATCCCGCAGCAGGTCGATCGGGGTGCGGTCGGCCGGGTCCGCGAGCCAGGCCAGCAGCTCGCGGACGTCGACCCCGCCGCGCGCGGCGGCCAGGAAGAGGGCGGTCAGGGTGTTCTGGGCGGCGGCGATCCAGAAGTCCTTCTGGGACGAGTCGTCGTTGACCGACGCCACGAAGTGACCGGCCAGCCGGCGGGCGCCCTCGATCGTCGTGCACTCGCCGAGCATGTTCCACCACATGCCGCGCGGGGTGTGCGCGATGCCCTGCGGGTCGAAGGTCCACACGGTGCCGGCCTCGGCGCGGGCGGCGCGGGTGACGGCGTACACGTCGGACTTGTTCGAGGTCAGCAGCACCGGGCCCTGCGCGCGCAGCACCCGGGGGATCGCGATGCCGGTGGACTTGCCGGCCCGGGGGGCCATCAGGTCCAGTTCCACGTCCTCGTAGGAGGAGCGGAGTTCGGGCCCGGAGGGGTCGAGGTCGCCGAGGAGGTTGCCGGTCTCGTCCGGGTCCAGGCGGTCGCGGCCCTTCAGGGTGGGGCGCAGGTCGCGGGCGCGGGCCGCGATGCCCTGCGGGCACATGCTCGCCAGCTCCCGGCTCCCGGCCAGCCCGGAGGGCCGCGCCAGGCGCTTCAGCACCAGTCGTACGCCGACGACGACGGGCACCGCGAGCAGCGCGGGCAGTCCGGCCAGGCCCGCGTACACCGCGGCGGGCGGTGCCCCGGGCCACAGCCGGGCCGGGCCGTCGGCGGCCAGCGCGGTCACGGTCGACAGCGCGAACGGCGGTGCGCTCCAGCCGTGTCCGCTGAGTCCGGCGCCCAGGGTGCCGCCGCACCACAGCAGCGTGAACAGCAGCAGGGACACGGCGGCCACCGCGACGACCGCCCAGGACGCCATCTCCTGGCCGCCTCCGGCTGCGGAGGGCCGCCCGGCACTCATGCGGGCCTCCGTAGCCGGCTCAGCAGCATGGTCGGCGGGTCGTCCAGGGGCGCGGCACCGTACGCGGCGTCCTGCGGGGCACCACCGTGTCCGACGACCGGCCCGGCATCCTGCGCAACGGCCTCCACCGCGGCCCCGACACCGGCCTCGGCACCGACACCGATACCGGCCCCGGCACCGATACCGGCACCGATACCGGCCCCGACGCCGATACCGGCCCCGACATCGGCCGCCTCAGACGCAGCCCCGGCCCCGGCCGCGGTCCCGGAATCCGCCGTCTCGACTGGGCCGAATGCTTCGGCCGCCGCGGCCGGGACGGCTGTGCCGCCCGGTCCGAGCGCGCCGAGGTCCACCACCCGGCTCGTCGTCACCCCGTTCGGTGTCCAGCGGGTGTTCGTGTCGTGGAGCCGGCGTTCCACGTCGGTGATGGCGACCCGGATCGGGATGCCGGGACGGCCGCCGACCTTGATGAGGAAGCGGCCCCGGCCGGGCGGCTCCTCGTGGTCGCCGGAGGTGCCCCAGCCGGGCGGGGACGACCAGGAGGAGACCAGTTCGATCTCCCGCTGGGACAGGCCCACGACCTTGCCCAGGTCCTCCATCTCGGCCCGCGGCAGACCCGCGCACACCACCATCCCGGCCCGCTCCACGAACCCGCGTGCCTTGGCCCGGTCCGAGTCCGTGCCCAGGGCCTCCGCGTCCTTCAGGGTGTGGGTGATCTTCGCGTCGCCGAGGCCGAGCGAGCGGTTCAGGCGGGTGAGCGCGTCGATGCGGTCGACGATGCCGGAGGCGGCCCGCAGCGGTCGCCACAGCTCGTCGAGGACCGTGAAGAACCAGCGGCGGGGCGCGAGGCCCGCGTCCGCCAGCGCGTGCGCCGCGGCCACCGTGCCGAGCCCGTCCGACCAGGCGGCCAGCATCGCCGCGGCGGTCAGCTGGGTGTCCGCCTCCCCGATGCCGGAGATGTCGATGCACACGGCGGGCGCGTCCGGGTTGATCCTGGTGGACGTCTCGGAGGCGAAGGTGTCGCCGAGCGGCCCGTCCAGGATGCCCAGCAGGGAGCGGTGCAGCGGGTCCACGGCGTCCCGGTAGCGGGTGTCGTCGCCCCGGTCCAGGGTCACCGCCCGCACCCGGTCCGGCCCCTCGGTCAGCACCCGCAGCAGGTCGGGCAGCAGCAGCGAACGCCCGGCCGGGGTGCGCTCGCGCAGATGGTGCAGGACCGCGGAGAGCACCGACTGCTCGTGGTCGTCCATCGGACGGCCGCGCACGATGGTGATCAGCGCCGCCACCATGTTCAGGACGCGGCCGTGCGTCTCGGCCTTGAGGACCTCGCCGGCCTCCCCGCCGATCCGGGCCGCCGCCGCGCCCATCGCGCCCGGGTCGAGGACGTTGATGCCGCCCCGCCCGCGCCCGATGGAGATGACCTGACCGCCCAGCGCCCGTACGGTGTCGGCGTAGTCGGGCTTGAGGTCGCCGAGGACCAGCGGTACGACCCCGGTCGCGGCGAGCCCGATCAGCATCCGGTTGACCAGCGTGGACTTGCCGAGTCCCGGCATGCCCAGCATGAACAGGGACGGGTTGGAGATGTAGCGGGCCCGGGTGAACCAGTTCAGCGGGTCCCCGCACACCGTGGCGCCGGTGAACAGGTGCTGTCCGAGCGGCACCCCGGTCATCGGCGAGCCGGAACCCGCCGCGAACGGCCACATGCCGCAGGCCTGCACGGTGGTGGCCCGCCACATGGTCGGCGGGTCCATGTGCCCGACGCGCCCGCCACCGGGTCCGGCCCAGCCGCGGGCCGGCACGTACAGCCGGTCGGCCGGCTTCTTCTTGCTGTCGCGCCTGCTCACAGTGCCTCCTGCAACTGCTGCGGAACCAGGGTCTGCTCCCAGGGCAGCAGCCCGGCGGGGAGCGTGCAGTTGAAGGCCGCCGCCTGCATCCGGTCGGCGGCGCGCAACTGCACGCGCGCGGCGGCCGACAGGTTGCGCACGGTCACACCGGCGTCGGCGAGTTCCGCGTCCGAGTCCACGGTGACCGTCAGCATCAGCGAGAACTCCACGAGCCCCGCACCGGCCGCCTCCTCCGCCGCCGCCTGCTCGGCCGCGCGCACCTCGGAGGCGGCGCGGGCCTGCACCATGCCCCGCCCGGACGTCGCCATGAACTGCGCGCTGCGCCGGTCGGACTCGACGATCCGGGCCGAGGTGGCCGGGTCGATGGGCCGGTAGACCAGCGCGACCCGCTTGCGCCGGGTGCCGGGCGCCGCCTCCAGCAGCCCGCGCAGCACCGAGGACCGTACGGTGCCCCGGGGCGCCAGCGTCAGCAGCCAGGTCCGGGAGACGCCCGAGTCGTGCTGGTAGCTGCCGACGGTCTCGACCGCGGCGGCCGGCCCCGCGTCCTCCCACTCCAGGCCGGTACCGCCGTGCTGGGCACGGGCGTTGAGCACGTCGGGGGCGACCGCCGGGTCGTAGGCGACGCGGACGACCTCGGCGATGCGCTCCGCGGACAGCGGGTAGGCCGCGCCGCCGCCCGCGCCGACCAGCCCGCTGAGCAGGCCGGGGATGCGGATCGCGAGGTCGGTGAGGACGTCGTCCGGGGTGCGTTTCTGCCCCGGCGGGACGCCGTAGGTGAGGGTGACGTACGTGTGCATCTCGGAGGAGGCGCTCGGATAGCGCTGGACGACCTCCTCCATCACCGCGCGGGCGGCGGGCGGGGCGTCGGGGGCGATACGGGGCAGCACCTCGTTGGCGAGGCGGGTGCCCGGGTCGGGGGCGGTCTCCACGATCACGGCGGCGCCGCGCAGGCCGGGTTCGTGGGAGAGCCGGGCCAGCCAGTCGCCCCACATCGCCACCCACACGTCGACCTGGTCGGGGTCGACCAGGGAGCCGCCGTCGGGGTCGCAGCCGAGGACGATCGTGTACTGGCCCCGGGCCGCGTGGCGCAGTACGCCGAACGGGCGGTCGTAGGCGTCCCGGCCCTCGTGCATGGTCACCTTGTTCAGCAGACCCGGCGGGCGGAACCGGCCGCCGGGACGGCGGGAGAGCGGGCCCGAGACGTAGAGGTGGGCGCCCTTGCGCTTGCGGCGGCGCCAGCCGATCCGCAGGGTCATCAACTGGTAGACGTTGCGGCCGTCCTGGGTCCGGACGGCGAGCGGGACCAGGAACAGCAGCAGCGGTCCGATCACGACCAGTGCCGCGGTCAGCGAGATCAGCGACACCAGCAGGGTCAGGATCAGCCCGCCGAAGACACCGAAGGTGCCGACGAGCCCGAGCGGACCCAGACCCGGCCTGCGCGGACGACGCCAGTTTCCGTAGGTGGGATGGGTGACGGCTTCCGTGGACATGGGAGGGGACCTCCTTCTCGTGTGAGGTGTGGGATGCGAGGGGTGACGTGCGGGGTGGGGAGGGGGGTGGCTGAGGCGGTGTGTCTCCCACCGGCCGGTGGGGGCTGGTCGCGCAGTTCCCCGCGCCCCTTTGGGGCGGCTTGTTCTTGGGTTGGTTGTGTGGTGCGGGGTGGGTGGCGTGGTGTGTTTGGCACCGGCCGGTGGGGGTTGGTCGCGCAGTTCCCCGCGCCCCTTCAGGGGCGCTGTGCTCAGCTGTTGTGGCCTCGGTCGCCGTCGGCGTCCTGGACGGCGCCGGAGGCGACGCGGCCGACGAACTGTGCCGCGGCGACCGCGGCTGCCGCGGGTCCTGCCGCTGCCGCCGCACCGGCCGCACCGGCACCGCCGGCCGCGCCCGCGCCGCCCGCGGACCCGGCACCGCCGGCGGACCCCGCGGATCCGCTGGACCCTGCCGAGCCGGCCGACCCTGCCGAACCCGTCGTGCCCGCGGAGCCGCTGCCGCCGCTTGCGCCGCCGGTGCCCGACGCGCCCGAGGGGCCCGCCTGGCCGGCTCCGCCACCGCTGCCGCCGCCGCCCGTCGACCGGGCGCCCGAGGCGAGCGAACCGGCCGTGGACATCGCGACGGACATGGCATTGCCGCTGCCGAGCGCGGCCGTGGCGGGTACGACGAGTTTCAGCAGCGCGGGCAGCGCGATCGCGGACAGCAGCATCACGCCGATGCCGGCGATGCGCTGGTTGATGTCACCGTTGCCGTCCGCCCCGCCCTGACCGCCCGCGGTGAAGATCGCCGAACCGGCGAACAGCACGAGTCCGGCGGCCGGCTTGTAGAGCAGCCAGGCGACCATCCAGCCGATGTGCTTGCGCCACCAGCCGCCGCCCCAGTCGGTCATCGACGCCGCCGCGGCCAGCGGCAGCGTGCCCAGCAGCAGGATCATCACGCCGAGCCGCACGAACAGCAGGATCGTCTGCACGATCCCGGCGACCAGCAGCAGGAACGCGAGGATCAGCAGCAGGAAGGACTCGATGTCGGTCTGGCAGCCGAAGTTGTCGAGCTGGTTCTGCGCGCCCTGCGCGAAGAGTTCGTCGGCGTACTGGTCGGAGAGCCGGGCCGCCGCCGTGAGGACGGTGGTGGCGGCGCCCGCGACCAGGATCATCCGGATGACGCCCTTGAGCGCGGTACGGCCCGCGTCCCCGCGCCGCTCCAGGGCCATCCGGGCCGCGGCGAAGAGCAGGGAGCCGACCGCCAGATAGACCACGATGCCCTGGGTCTGGTCGTCGACCGCGCGGGCCGAGTCCTCCCCGGCCAGGGTCGGGATGGCGGTGGTGAGGCTGCCGAACACCGAGATGGCGGCCGACAGCACGGTGTTCGCGATCCCCGCGACGATCGTGCCGATGGGATCGCCGAGGAAGTCGAAGAAGCCCTTGGCCGCATCGCTGAGCGGGTCGCCGGTGGTACAGGTCGCTGCCATCTCACACTCCCCACAGGAGGAAACCGCCGGTACCGGAGACGGTCTGGACGGGCGTGTGCAGCGAGCCGTCGGCGGCGGGCGCGACCTTCCAGTCACCGTCGTCCCAGCGCAGCCCGACGTTCGTGGCGGCGTAGCCGCTGGCCGTCTTGATGAGCAGCGCCACCGTCGCGGCCGACTTCCGGTACGACACCACGGAGAACCCCGCGTAGGAGGCCGAGGAACCCGAGGCGCCCCGGGGGGTGTCGGGCACCGTGGCGCGCTGGGTGACGAACAGGTCACGGCCGCGGCCCGCGACCACCTGCATCCGGGCGACCGTCCGCCAGGCGGACCCGCTCATCTGCGACGGGATGACGTGCGCGGCGAGCGCGGCGCCGGTCGGGGTGTGCGCGAAGCACCACCACACCGGTCCGGTCGTCATGGTGGGGCCCGCCGAGGCGGAGACCGGCACCCGGCTGCCGGACAGGTCGCGCCACTGCACGTCCGTGGGTACGGCCGTGGGCGGCGTGGTGTCCCCGCCCCCGGTCCCGCCCTCGGTGCCGTCGCCGGTCCCGTCGCCGGTCCCGTCGTCGGTGGCGCAGCCCTCGGGGCGGCCACCGTTCATGGTCGGCAGGGCCACCACCTGCCCGCCGCGCGCCGAGACCGTGCCGTCGCCGCTGCCCGAGCCGCCGCTCCTGGTCAGCGCCACGACGGCGGCCACGAACAGCACGACGGCGAAGAAGCCCGCCGACAGCTGCCAGCTGCGCTGCCGCCAGAACGGGCGGGGCCCGTCCTCGGCCCACTGCGGACGCGGGACACGGGTGTCCTCGCGCGGGCCGCGCCGGTGCAGGCCGGCCGGTTCCCGTCGTGCCGGGGTCTCGTCCCGCCAGGGGACGCCGAAGCCGTCCTGGCGGTCGTTCGACTTGTCTCGCATGAGGATCGTCTCCCGCCGGCTCACTGGAAGACGAACTGGATCAGCGGGCCGGCGGTGGCCACCAGGACACAGCCGCCGAGCACCATGCCGAGCCGGCCCATGTGCTCCGAACTCTCCCCGCGCTTCAGGGAGATGGCCATCATCGCGCCGGTGATCAGCACGCCGGCGACACCGGCCGCGGTGCCCGCCCAGGCGGCTATGCCCAGCACGGTGTTGACCTTGCCGGTGAGCTGGTCGGGTGCGTTGCGGGTGGGGTCGGGTACCGCACCGTCGGCCAGCAGGACCGAGGCCGAGTGCAGGAGTGTGCTCATGATGCCCTCCGTGGATCATGACGAACATGGATGAAAGGGTGTGAAGGAGGATGAAAGGTGTAGGGGTGGGCGTGCGGGGACGCGGCACCGCGGATACGGGGGTGGGGCCGGGGTTGTGGGACGGGGCGGGGTGTGGGGCGGGGCTCAGATGGACAGGTCGCCCAGCGCCTCGATCAGCGGGCCCGCCGAGGCCGCGATCACGCAGCCGAGCAGGACGAAGAAGACGCCCCGGAAGTGCTCGCCGCCCTCGCCCGGGTCGCCGCGGCGGAGCTGGAGCGCCATCTGGATGCCGATGGTGATGAGCCCGGCGACGCCGCAGGCGGACGCGGACCAGGCGAGGATGCCGAGGATCTGGTCGCCGTCGGCACCCGGGTCGAACGCGGCCAGGGTGACGGGCAGGCCGGCCGGGCCGGTCGGGGTCATCGGCCGTCCTCCTCGTCCCCGAGGCGTACGCCGATCAGATCGGCGAGCGCGGAGAATTCGCGCGGCAGGGTCTTCGGCCGGCCACCCACCCGCCAGGCCGGTACCCACGGCACCCACTGGACCGGCGCGACCGACGCGATGATCCGCAGCCGGCGGGCCAGGCTGAACGGCAGCCGTCCCGGGGCGTCCGCGACCAGGACCAGCGACAGCAGGTTCAGGCCCTCGGGGGCGCGTCCCTCGCGCAGCGAGTTCAGGACCTGGGCGACCGCCTGGAGGCCGTCGGCGTTGGTGCGGCCCACCACCATCAGGCGGCTCGGCTCCCCGGCGGCCGGGTCGGGCCACCGGCTCCCCGCGTCCATGCCCCCGAAGAGCCCCGCCAGTGTGCTGGCACCGGCCCCGCCGTGCGCCTTCACCCAGCACACGGTCCGCTGCGCACGGCGGCCGGACCGGGGCGGCTCGGCCTCCGGCGGCGCGTTCCAGGAGGCCGCGGGGTCGGGTACCGCCGGGGGCGGTGGCCCGTTCCGGCGCCGATGCCGACGGCCCTGCGCGGGGGCGCCGGTCAGGAGGGCCGGTTCGGAAGCGGCTTCGGAAGTGACCTCGTAAGCGGCTTCGTAAGAGGCTTCGGGAGCGGGCGCGGGTACGTGGGCCGGTGCGGGCGCCGACAGGTACGCCGCCATGGGTTCCGGTGCGGGCGCCGCCTCGGCGGCCGGTGCGGGTGCGGGTGCCAGCACCGATAACGGCACCGGCGTCGGCATCGGCATCGGGGTCGGCACCGGCATCGGCGTCGGTATCGGCACCTGAATCGAGGTGGTGGGGGCGTCGGTTCCGCCGTAGGCGGTCGGGCCGCGTACCCAGGACTGCGGTCCCGGCGGAGTGGTCGGTGGAGCGGTCATGCGCGTGCCGCCTTGTCTCTCATGTCGTTGCTGCCCATCCGGTTTCCCATGGTTTGAACCTGTTTGCTTTCCGGCCCGTTTGAGTCTCACGAGTCCGTTGGACCTCACAACGCACGGTCACCCCGGGCGGTTCAAAGGCACCGGCGGACGGCCGGAAGGGAGAAGGCGCACACATGAGTTCAGGTTCGGAAGAGGGAACGGGAGACGACGCCGGCGAGGCGGCCTCGGCCGCCGTGCGCAACGCGCTGGCCGTGTCCGGCTGCGGCTGCCTGCTGTCGCCGGTGGTGCTGCTCGGCGCGGTGGTCGTGATCATCATCATCGGCGGGTTCGGGGTGATCCTGGCGCCCCTGATCGCGCTGATCACGGCGTTCGGCGGGGGCGGCGGAGGCGGCGGCGGACAGCCCTCCGCGGACGACCTGATCGCGGTGTTCCAGGGCGACGGCAAGGGAGAGCTCGACCCCGCCGCCGTCCCCGCCGATCTCGTCGACCCCATCCAGAAGGCGGGCGCGCTGTGCGACGCGATCGGGCCGACGGTGATCGCCGCGCAGATCGAGCGCGAGTCGAACTACAACCGGACGCTGGTCGGACCGGACGGGGCCCAGGGCATCTCACAGCTCCCGCCCGCGGTCTTCGCGCGGTTCGGCGAGGACGAGGACGGCAACGGCAAGACGTCGGCACTCGACCCGGCCGACTCGATCGTCGCGCAGGGCCGTTTCCTGTGCGACCTCGCCGGTCAGGCCCAGCAGCTCATCGACAGCGGCGCGGCGAACGGCTCCGTCCTGGACCTCGCGCTGGTCGGCTACGACCAGGGCCTGGACGCCGTCCGCCAGGCCCAGGGCGTGCCGAAGACCAACGAGGCCCAGGGCTACGTCGCCGGGGTGCGGGCCCTGCTGGCCAAGTACGAGGGCCTCGTCACGCCCCCACCGACGACGACCTCGCCGCCCGCCCCGCCACCGGCCGCCGCGACGCCCGCCGCGACGCCCGCTCCGGACACCCAGTGAAGTGAGGAGTACGACCATGGAGACCAACCACGGGGGCGACCGCCAGAACGACGGTCACGGCGGCAACGTCGACGTCTTCCTCTCCGACGACGGAGCCGCGCTCGTCGACGGCGTGCCGCTGTTCCCCGAATCCGGCCGGTCCGTCCAGGAGTTGGTCCTGGACCTGCTCCAACGGCAGGCACGGGAACGGGGGACACCGGTCACGGCATGGGTGCACGACCGCCCCGGCGCGACCCGCTTCCACCTGGAGGTCGCCCCGGACGGCTCCAGCCACGTCCTCCCCGCCACACCCGCGACGCCTACGTCCGCGACACCTACGCCCACGGCACCCGAAATCCCGTCCCCGTCCCCGCCACCGACACCGGCACCCGTGGCCGTCCGCCCCGCCGCCCCCCTCGTCCCGGCCCCCCTCGTCCCCGCCGCCCTCGCGGCCCGGATGGAGCGGCTCGTCGACGACGTGGCCGTGCGCGAGCTGGAGCAGGCGTACGAACTGGCGAGCACCCTGCGGAAGCGGCTCGCGCAGGTCGGCGGCGATACGCATCCGTACGTGTGGGAGGTGCGGGCCCTGGAGTCCGTGCTCGCCCGGCTGCGCGACGGACGGCGGCAGACCGTCGTGCCCGCGCTGGCCGTGGCCCGGGTCCGCTGCCGCGGCGGGGATCCGCGGGCCGCCGACGCCGTGGCCCGTGCCGCCGCGGCCTGGGGCGCCCTCGACGACCCGCGGGCCCTGCTCGGTCACGGCCGTGAACTGCTGGACCTGTGGGACGAGTTGGCGCGGCGCGAGCTGCTGCCGCCGGCCCATGCCGAGGTGGTCACGGCGGTCCGCCGCTACGTCGACGGGGTCGTACACCAGGCGTCAACGGAACGTGGATCCCGGGTCGGCACACTCGGACCGGCTTGAGGGCCACCGGCAGCGGCTCTCGCCGCCGCACCCCGCCCAAGTCATCTCATCGGAGCACGGAATTTCTCGGCCCACGGGGGTCGACCACACCGAGGAACGCCCATGAACCTGACTGTCATCGGATCGGCCGCCGCCGTCTCGCCCGAGGAACGGGCGCTGCACGGCCTCTACAAGGCGCACGGTCCCGCCCTGTACGCGTACGTCGTGCGGCTGGTCGGCGGGGACTGCCACCGTGCGGAGGACATCGTCCAGGAGACGTTGCTGCGCTGCTGGAAGAACGCGGAGAAATGGAACGGCTGGGCCGATCCCGCCGACGCGGCGCAGGTGTCCGTGCGGCCCTGGCTGTTCCGGGTGGCCCGCAACCTCGTCATCGACGGCCACCGCACGCGCCGCGCCCGCCCGGTCGAGGTGGACGGCAGTGCCTGGCTCGGCGAGAAGTCCGCCGTGGTGGCCGGGACCGACGACATCGACCGGATGCTCTCCGCGATGGTGCTGCGGGAGGCGCTGGACGCGCTCTCGCCCGCGCACCGGGAGGCGCTGGAGGCCACGTACTTCGCGGACCGCACCACGCAGGAGGCGGCGGAGGCCCTCGGTATACCGCACGGGACCGTGAAGTCCCGGGTCTACTACGCCCTGCGCAACCTCAAACTGGCCCTCCAGGAACAGGGGATCTCGCTCGGCGAGGGCCCGCCGCCCCCGCCCCCGCCGCGGACCGGGCCCGCCTTACCGGGCGGCGGTCACGCCGAACGCGACCCCTCCTGATGCCCCGCCGCCGCACTCGCGACACCGGACCGGCCGTTGCCCACCGCGCCGGTCCCGCCCAGTGCGCGCAGGTCCTCCCGTACCTCCTCCGCCTCCGGGTTGCCCGCCTCGGCCAGCAGGACGACCGCCCTCGACCAGGCCGTCTGCGCGCCGGCCGGGTCGCCCGCGGCGCGGTGGGTGGCCCCGAGGTGCCGCAGCGAGTCGGCCTCCATGTAGCGGTCGCCGATCTCCCGGAACAGCTCGACCGACCGCTCGAACCGCGGGACGGCCCCGTCGTACCGGCCGAGATGGTGCAGCGCGTAGCCGAGGCTGTCCTCCGCGGAGGCCAGGCCGAACAGGTCGCCGGTCTCCCGGTAGACGGTGATGGCCTGCTCGCACTCGCGCAGTGCCTTCTCGTGCTCGCCGAGCAGGATGTACGTCCAGCCGACCTCGTTGCGCACACCCGCCTCGCCGTTGCGCAGCCCCAGTTCGCGGTAGAGCGCGAGGGCACGGTCGTAGTGGCCGAGCGAGACGTCGTGCCGGCCGGCCTGGTTGGTCTGGAAGGCCAGCGAACGGCGGGTGAGGGCCTCGCCGAAGCCGTCGCCGGCCTCCTGGAACAGCTCCAGGGCGTGTTCGAGCTGCCGCATGCCCTCCGCGCGGCCGAGCCGCAGTGCCGAGTAGCCCAGTCCGCGCAGGGCGTGCGCCTGGCCGACGCGGTCGCCGAGGGCGCGGGCGGCGCGCAGGGCGATGGCGTTGATCTCGACGAGGTCGTGGTTGTAGCCGAGGCGGTTGAAGTACAGGTCCAGCGCGCAGGCCGTGCGCCAGGCGTGCTCGTCGTAGCCGTGGGCGGCGGCGTGCGCGACGACCGCGCCGAGCACCTGCCGTTCGGTGCGCAGCCAGGTGGTGGCCTGCTTGCGGTCCTCGAACCGGCCCGGGGAGCTGCCCGGCACGGCCTCGGGCAGCGGCACCGTCGCGTGGAACGGCCCGAGTACGGCGGCCACGTGGTGGGCGGTGCGCAGATAGTGGTCGTGCATGCGCAGCAGCGCACGCCCGGCCGCGGAGCCCCCCGCCCCCGCCTCAGCCTCGGGCTCCGTCTCGGCCTCGGCCTCTGTCTCCGCCTCCGCCTCCGCCTCCGCGAGTTCCGTCGCGTATGCGCGCAGCAGGTCGTGGAAGACGAAACGGCCCGGGGAGCGCTCCATCAGCAGGTTCGCGGTGGTGAGTTCGGCCAGCAGAGCACGGACCGCCCTGATGGGTACCCCGGCCAGGGCGGCTGCGGCCGGGCTGGTGACGTCCGGTCCCGGGTGCAGGGCGAGCCGGCGGAAGAGTTCCGCGGTGGCGGGCGGCAGCGCGCGGTAGGACCAGGAGAAGACGGCCCGCGCGTCCGTCTCGGCGTCGCCGCCGGCGAACGCGTCGAGGCCGCCGTGGTTCTCCCGCAACTCGTCGGCGATGTCCGCGAGCCGGAAGCCGGGGTGCTGGGCGGCGCGCGCGGCGGTGATGGCGAGGGCCAGCGGAAGCCCCGCGCACAGGCCGACGATGGCGTCCGCCGCCTCCGGTTCGGCCGCGACCCGGGCCGGGCCCAGCCGTCGTACGAGCATCTCGCGGGCCTCTTCCGGGGTCGGCGGGCCGAGCGTGAGCGGGTACGCGCCCTGTCCGGCGACCAGGCTGCTGAGCCGGGACCGGCTGGTGACGACGACCAGGCAGCCGGGGGTGCCGGGCAGCAGCGGCCGGACCTGCTCGGCGTCGCGCGCGTTGTCGAGGACGATCAGGACCCGGCGCCGGGCGAGGACGCTGCGGTAGAGCGCGGCCTGGGCGTCGAGTCCGTCCGGTACCGAGCCGGGGGGCACGCCGAGCGCGACGAGAAACGTCTGGAGCGCGTACGAGGGGGGCATGCCGGTGCCGCCGGGGTCGTAGCCGCGGAGGTTGACGTAGAGGGCGCCGTCGGGGAAGCGGCCGGCGACGCGGTGGGCCCAGTGCACGGCGAGGCTGGTCTTGCCGGTGCCGGCCATCCCCTCGACGAGCACGATCGTCGCACCGGCCGGCGGTCCGTCCTCGGGTAACAGTGCGGTGGCGCGGTCGAGTTCGCTGCGGCGGCCGGTGAACACCGGAAGGTCGGCGGGGAGTTGGGCGGGTTGCAGCACGGCCTTGGGTAACGGCGGTGTCTGTGCGGGCGGTTGCGCGGCCGGGTCCCCGGCGGGGCTCGCGGCGCTTCGGGCGGCCGGCTCCTCCGGCTCCCCTTCCCCGGCCAGGATCCTGGCGTGCAGCGCGCGCAGCGACGGCCCCGGTTCGATGCCCAGTTCGTCGACGAGGGTTCGGCGGGTACGGGCGTACTCCTCCAGCGCCTCGGCCTGCCGGCCCGCCCGGTACAGGGCGAGCAGCAGCAGTTCGCACACGTTCTCCCGCAGCGGATGCGCGTCCCGCAGCGCGGCCAGCTCCGGCAGCACCGCCTCGTGGCGGCCGAGGTCGAGCTCCAGGCGCAGCCTGGTCTCCAGCATGCCCAGCCGCCGCCGGTCCAGATGGGTGCGCTCGGCTTCGGCGTACGGGCCGGGGACCCCGGCGAGCGGGGTGCCGGACCAGGTGCCGAGCGCGGTGCGGAGCAGGTCGGCCGCGCTGCCCGGGTCGCCGGCCGCACGGTGCCGCTCGGCGCGGGCCACGTACTCCTCGAACGTGTCGAGGTCGCTGGAGACCGTGTCGGTGCGCAGGGCGTACCCGTCGCCGAGGGACACCACCAGCCGGGGCGGCTCGCCGGTCTCCCGCTCCGGTTCCAGGAGCTTGCGGAGCCGGGAGACGTAGGTGCGCAGCACCGAGACCGCGCCGGGCGGCGGGTCGGTGCCCCAGACACCGGCCACCAGGTCGCCGAGCCCGGCCGCGCGGCCCCGGCGCAGCAGCAGCCCGGCCAGGACGGCGCGCTGCTGGGGCGATCCCAGTTCCAGTTCGGACTCGGCCCGCCACGCGCGCAGGGGGCCGAGCAGCGAGAACCGGAGCGGATCCGTGCCGGTTGCCTTCACAGGGCCGGAGAGTAGCGAGCGGATTGCGGAACGTCAGCCGGATACTGCGAATTGGCCGGGTGGCCACAGGTCATCGGCGGGATTGCGCGGCACCTTCTCGCAGGTCGGCCGCGCCACCGCCGTGGCTGGCCGCGCAGTTCCCCGCGCCCCTGAAGGGGCGCTTCCGTGACTCGCTGTTTTTAAGGGGCGCGGGGAACTGCGCGAGCAACCCACCACGACCCGCACTCGGCCGCTCACGGTCACGGTTCCAGGATCACCTTGCCGATGGTGGCGCGGGTTTCCAGGGCGCGGTGTGCGGTGGCTGCCTCGGGCAGGGGGAAGCGGGTGACGGCGGGGCGGAGCCGGCCGTGGGCGGCCTCGGCGAGGGCGCGGAGTTCGAGGGTGCGCAGGGGGTCGGGGCCGCCGGTCCGGCGGAGCATCGCGGGGCCGAGGAGGGACTCCGACCGCCTGTCGGCGAGGTGGCCGCCGCCGGCCGCGATACCCTCCGCCGACCAGCCGAAGACCAGGTGCCGGCCGTCCTCGCCGAGCAGCGCGAGGGCCTCCCGGGCGGTCTCGCCACCGACGCCGTCGAGGACGACGGTGACGGTCCCGGAGTGGTCGCGGACCCGGTCCGCCCAGCCGGGGTCGGTGTAGTCGAGGGCGAGGTCGGCGCCCTCGGCCCGGACCCGCGCCGCCTTCTCGGGGCCGCCCGCGAGGCCGATCACCGTGGCGCCCGCGTGTTTGGCGGCCTGGACGAGCAGCGTGCCGATGCCGCCGGCCGCCGCCGGGACGAGGACCACCGCATCCGGGCCCAGCTCCACGAACTGCAGGATGCCCAGAGCCGTACGCCCCGTCCCGATCATGGCGACCGCCTCGGGGAAGCCGAGGTTCTCCGGGACCTCGTGCAGCCGCTCGACCTCGGTGACCGCGAGCTCCGCGTACCCGCCCGGGACGAAGCCGAGGTGGGCGACGACGCGCCGCCCGAGCCAGCCCCCGTCGACGCCGTCGCCGAGCGCCTCGACGACCCCGGCGACCTCGCGGCCGGGGATCGTCGGCAGCACGGTCGGGTGCGGCGCCGGGCCCTGGTGGCCCGCCCGCAGCGCGGTGTCGAGCAGGTGGACACCGGCCGCGGCGACGGCGATCCGCACCTGGCCCGGGCCCGGCACCGGGGGCGCCACCTTCTCGTGGACGAGGTTCTCGGCAGGGCCGAAGGCGTGCAGAACGATGGCGTGCACAGGGACTCCCCGAGGTGACGGCCGGTCCGGCGGTCCGGCTCTCTGACCCGTGCGACTCTCCGTCCTCAAGTGCGCTTGAGGTCAAGGGCGGGCCGCTCCCGCACCCGGGCCGCGGTGATTGTCAGTGGCAGCCTGCAAGATGGGGGCATGGCGAGGACAGGGGCCGGTGGGGCCGGCGGAGGCAGGGTGAAGGGCGCGCGGCGGCCGGAGGTGCGGCTGCCCGAGCTGGCGCCCTGGACCGGCGGCGAGCTGGAGCCGGACGGGGACTACGACGGGCAGGCGTTCCGGGAGGCGGACTTCGTCGGCCAGGACGCGGCGGGCGCCCGCTTCATGGACTGCGCGCTGACGGACTGCGCCTTCGACGAGACGAGGCTGCGGCACGCGCGCGTGCTGGACACGGTGCTCACCGGCATAAGGGGCGTCGGCACCGATCTCGCCGAGGCGACCCTGCGCGACGTCGAGCTGGTCGACGCCCGGCTGGGCGGCACCCAGCTGCACGGTTCCGTCCTGGAGCGCGTGGTGATCCGCGGCGGCAAGATCGACTACCTCAACCTGCGCACCGCGAAGCTCAGAGACGTCGTCTTCGAGGGCTGCGTCCTGGTGGAACCGGACTTCGGCAACGCGGCCCTGGAGCGGGTCGAGTTCATCGGCTGCACGGTGAAGGGCGCCGACTTCCGGGGGGTGACCATGAAGGACGTCGATCTGCGGGGCGCCGCGTCCCTGGAGATCGCGACCGGCGTGGAGCGCCTGTCCGGCGCCGTGATCAGCACCTCCCAACTGCTCGACCTGGCCCCGGTACTGGCAGCACAGCTGGGCATCCGGGTCGAGGACTGACCAACCCCGAGGACAGCGCCCCGTAAGGGGCGCGGGGCCGTGTCGATGTGCGGCTACCGCCGCGTGGGCGCGACCAGCCCCCACCGACCGTCAGCCGAGCACCGGCCACAGCCACGCAGCCCGTCGGCCCTCAGCTCGCCGGAGGCACCGGCACCGGCGCCGCCTTCTTCCGCAGCCCCAGATGATCGTCCGGATCCTGGAGCCGGTCCGGCTGCGCAGCAAGCATGCGGCGGACCGCCGGTTCCGGCATACGGATCACCACCGGCCGCGGCAGCGTCAGCTCCCGCACGGCCGTCCCGGTACGGCCGGCGCGGACGCGGTCGGTCACCTGCGCCACCACCCGCACGTCCAGCGTGAACTGCACCAGGACCGACGCCGACTTGGGCTTGTGCAGCGGCATCGAGCCGGACGCGTTCACCGCCGCGTCGGCCGCGCCGCCCGCGCCACCGGCGTTGCCCATCATCTGGTTGAGGCGGAACTCGTCGGCGTTGAGCAGCCCCGCGCCCGCGAGGCCGCGCGCCGACCGGCCGTGGTCGGCGGAGCTCAGGCCGTCGGTCTGGGTGGGCCGGGGCGCGTCCAGATGGCTCTGTCCCACCGTCTCGAAGGTCATCTTGTCGCCGACGCCCAGCACCCGCCCGTCCCGCAGCCGCGCGTGCAGGGACGCCCGCAGATCCTGGCCCGCCGCCCCACTGGCGTGCACCGGCGGCAGCTCCGCCCCGGCCGAGGTCAGCAGCGGCAGCGCCGCGGTCAGCCACTCGGTGGAGACGGCCTCCTGAAGGGTGTACGCGGCGGCTTGGCCCTTGGACCGGAAGCGGTCCCCGCCGCCCGCCTCCCGGACCGCGGAGTTGACCAGCTCCCGTACCTGCGGGGCCCCTTGGAAGCCGTTCACCTGCGCCTCCATCGGCAGCCGCACCCCGCCGGAGCGCCAGCCGCCGAGCGCGGCCGGGCGGCCGTCCCCCGGGCCGGGTGCCGGGGCCACCGCCTGCCGGCGGGGCGCGGCCAGCCGGCCGAGGGCGGCGAGGTCCTTGTCCAGGACGCGGTGGGTCACCGCCTGGCGGCCCAGCGAGACCAGCGCCAGCCGGCGGTCGCCGCGGTGCAGTTCGAGGGTGGCCTCGATCGGCACCCGCATCTTCGACGACTTCGCGGTCTTCGCCTCCGCGACCGTCTTCATGCCGAGCTGGCCGCGGCTCGCGGTGCCGGAGCGCCGCGCGCCGCCCGAGCCGACGCCGAGCCCCGCCGCGCCGCCCATGCTCTTCAGCTGCCCGGCCCCGCCGTCCGGTTTGCCGGAGCCGGCGAAGATCCCCTCCACGCCGGTCGAGGCGCCCTCGTCGTGGGTGGCGGCCTGCTGGGCGACGGCCGCGGTGATGTACTCCATGTCCCGGCCGTCGTCCGCGGCACCGTCGTAGGCGCCGTCGGCGACCCGGTTGACCTTGAACACCGCCCAGTAGGGGGTCTTGCGGCCGTCGAACAGCTCGACGGTGACCCCGCCGTCCATCGCGCCCGACAGCAGTCCCGCGCTGCCGTCGCGGTCCAGGACGCGCAGCAGCCGTTGCACGTTGTCGTTGCGGTCGGCCAGCTGCTGCCGGGGCAGCAGGTCGTCGGCGAGGCTCTGCTGCCCGTTCTCCGCGAGGCGGCTGCGCAGCCGGGCCAGCAGCGGTACGAAGTTGGGCAGGTTCTCGACCATGCCGAAGCCGAGGGGGAGCGTGCGGGCGAAGGAGGGGGCGGCGGTGCGCGGCGGCGCGGAGGTCGAGGACCCGGCGGTGTCCGCGGCGCGCGCCTGCTCCCGGCCCTCGCGCTCGGCGCCCGCCCGGGAGCTCTCCGCGGGCCGCTGCCCCGGCTGCCGGGACGGCGACGTCAGCGACGAGTCCGCTGGCGAGGTCTTCGGCGAGGTTTTCGACGACGTCATCGGCGCCGGTTCGGGGTCGAGCTTCAGCTGGCGGCGGATCGGTGCCGGAAGCTGTGCCTCCGTCAGCCACACCGCCGCCTCGGCCGGCAGGGTGCGGGCGGCCGTCGCCACGTAGGGGCCGCCGCCGGTGACCTTCACCTCGGCGACCATGGTGACGAGCAGGTCGCACTGGACCAGGTAGAGCGGCGCCTTCTTCGGGGTGTGGGCGTTGCGCTCGACCGTGCCGGACAGCGCCGCGGTCCGGGCGTCGCCCTGGCTCGTGGTGCGGTTCCCGGAGAGGCCCTGGCCCAGCCGCCACTCGGCGTCGTTCTCCGAGCCGGTGGCCCCGAACTGCCAGGTGCTGGTGGTGCCCTGCCCCTCCTGACCGGCGGCCTGGTGGCCGCCGAGCACGAAGGTCTCGGTGCCGGGACCCGCGCCCCGGTGCAGGAACTTCGGGTTGGTCAGCGTGAGCCGGGTGCCGACGGCCCCGTTCAGCGCGGCGAGCCGGCGCGGATAGCGCAGGTTCTTCACCACCCACCCGGAGGACGCGGCCTGCCGCAGCGACGCCGTGATGGCCTGCGGCCCGAACCGCTCCTCGATCGCCAGCCGCGGCGCGAGCCCCTCGGTCTGCAGCGCGGGATCCTCGCGGACCCCCTTGTTGCGGGCGGCGGCCTTGGACAGCAGCTGGAAGGCGAGGTCCCGGACGGCCTGGCCGTCGCCGACCGTCTCCACCAGCTGCCAGTCCCGCAGCGGCTGCCCGACCGACGGCCGGGGCGCGAGACCGGCCAGGTCGCCGATGCCCTCGGCGGTGACGGCGTGCTCGGGGCGCGGGGCCTGTGCCCGGCGCCGGTCGCCCACCGCGTCCTGCCGCTGCTTGCCCTCCTCGTCGAGGGTGAACTCGGTCGGCGTGACCAGCCGTACGTCCTGCTCGTCCAGGTGCAGGTCCGCCAGCTGCCGCGCCTCGGGCGCCTGCCGGCCGGGGGCGCCGGGGGTGAGGGCGCGGCCCAGCTTGCGCTGCCGGGAGGTCATGGTGACGTCGACGTCGAAGCGCAGGGCCGCCCCGAAGGTGCTGGCCTTCTCGGAGCCGTTGGTGAGGACGTCCGTACGGGTGGTGGGGCCGGCCTGGTTGCGGCGGGTTCCGGTGCTGTGCCTCTCGTAGCGGGCCGAGCCGGTCAGGATGCCGGGGACGATCCTGGCCTGGCCGAGCACCAGACCGCCGATCGAGCGCGAACTGCCCCGGCCGCTCTGGGTGTTGGCGGTGACGCCGGAGTGGCTGCGCACCAGCCAGTCGTCGGTGTCGCCGAGGTAGCCGGTCTCGCGGAGCTGTCCGCGGACGTGGACCTGCACGTCGTGGGAGTGCAGGGTGGACTTGCGGCGCAGCCGCACCCGGATGCCGGTGCTGGTCAACTGGTCTTTGTTGACCCGGAGGTTGGTCTCGGACAGGGCGGCCATCAGCTCGCGGTGGTTGCGCCGCTGGAGGGCGGCCTCCTCCTTGGACGAAGGGGTGGGGCGCGCGTCGGTGCCGAAGGAGGGCAGGTAGCCGGACAGCTGGGGATCGGTCGCGAACAGCTGTTCCACGGCCTGTACCAGGGGGCGGGTGTCGAGCTGGCTGAGGGTGACGCTGGAGCCCATGGCGCCGAACGGGAGGTGCCGTTCGACGTCGGCCTCGTCGCCGTTCTCGTCGGTCCGCTTCGCCTTCTCGATGAACTCCTTGGCGCTCTTCCGGTCCTTGGGGTCCTTGGGGTCCTTGGGGGCCTTGGGGTTCTGGGCCTCTTTGGGATCCTCGGCGTCCTTGGCCTCGGCGCCGGGGGGCAGCGGCAGCCCGAGGGAGCGCGCCTCGTCGGCCCGCAGGCTCATCCAGACCCGCATCGGGTGCCGGGCGACCCGCGTCCCGGGGCGCAGCACCATCTCGGCCGAGCGCTGCCCCGTACCCTCCGCGGTGAACTGGACGGTCGCGAGGTAGAGCACCTTGTCGCCGCGCACTTCCGCGCCCTGGCGGCTGGACACGGTCTGCTCGGCCACGGTGAACCGGGCCTTGCGGGCCGCCGCGACCGGCATGGCCGTGCCCCGCAGGACGGCCGCGTTGCCGGTCACGCCGACGCCGATGGCCGGGCCCAGGCCGCCGGCGAGGGCACGTCCCTTGCCGGCGCTCTCGGTGACCGTGTGCTGGGTCTGCTGGTGGGTGCGCAGCTGGGTCCCGCCGGTTCCCCAGGCGGGCGACATGCCGGTGATCTCGGCGTGCAGGCGGTAGCTGCCGACGGTGCCGCCGTCCTTGGCGGCCAGGTCCTCGCCGGTGACGCCGTCGCGCAGCAGCCGGGGCATGTCCTCCAGGACGGTCGCGGTGGAGGTGGCCTCGTAGAGGCGGGAGCGGCCGGGGGCGCCGGGCGCGGTGAGCGAGGGGTGCAGGACGGAGGCGACCGTGTCGAAGAGCCCGCCGCCGCCCTGGTGCGGGGCGGCGGTGTCCGTGACGGCGACCGGGGCCATGGAGTCGGCGAGCGAGACGAGCCGGGCGGTGTCCGCGTCGACGGGCTGCGGGGCTGCGGGGGCCTGGGTGCCGGCCGGGACGAGGTGTTCGGTGGGCACGCGCTGGGTGAGGGCGCCCGAGCCGTGGAAGGTCTGCGCCTGCTGGGTGCCCTGCTTCTTGACCCGTACGCCGTACCGCACCCTGCGGGGTGCCTCGACGGAGCCCTTCTCGCTGCGCAGCACGCGCGGTTCGGCCACGTTGCGCTGGCCGCGGGACTCCCGCGAGGACTGCCAGGGCTGCGCGTTCAGCAGGCCGGCGCCGCCCAGCCACAGCCCCGGTACGACGGGTGCGAGCCCGAAGGCCATGCCGCCGGCGCCCTTGCTGGAACTGCCGCTCGCGGTGGTCGCGACGGTGGCGGCGGTGTTGTGCTGGACGTCGACCTTGGTGTCCTTGCCCTCGGTGTCGTCCACCGCGGCGAGCGGCGCCCCGTCCGGGTCCGGCACGGTCTGGGCGAGCAGGTCCTTGGGGTGGAAGACGGGCGGCCGGTCGTCGGGGGCGCGGGAGACGGTGACGGTGACGTCGTACCACTCCTTGCCGGTCCTGCCCTCGACGGCGAAGGCGCGGCCCTGCCCGTAGAAGGAACCGGGGCGTCCGGCGAGCTCGGCGCCGATCTCGGCGACCGTGCCGTCGCCGTGCCCGACGACGGCGGTCACCGCGTTCCGTACGAACTCGTGCCCGGTCAGGCCGTACGCCGTGGACAGCCCGGCGGCCTGGAAGTCCATCAGGTACGGGGGCAGTACGAGGCCCGGCTCGGTGCGTTCCTCCTCGACGGTGGCCACGGGCGCCACCGGCCGGCCGCGTACCGCCGGGGGCCGTGCGATGCCCTTGCCCTTCGCGTCCCGCAGCGCCAGCGTGGTGGCCGCGTTCCCCGCCCGACCCTGGAGGGCGAGCATCGCGTGTTCCGTGGGCCCGACGGGTCGCGTGGAGCCGAGGGGAGTGACGGTGGCCGGGGTCCGGGAGGCCTCGGAAGAGGCGTCCTTTCCGCTGCCGCCTGCCTGCTGCTGCGTCCGCACGGAGTCAACGTAGGCGCGGCCGGGCCGACGGGAACGCCTGCCGCACCACTTGTCACCGCCGCCTCGGCAGGTGATCAACTTCCGTACACCGGGGGGTCGTTCAAACGTCCGAAACGGCTACGACACCCTCGGGAAACGGGCCTGGAGCGTCCAGATCGCCGGATTGTCCGCCAGGTCCTCGTGCAGGTCGGTGAGGTCGGCGACCAGGTCGTGCAGGAAGTCCCTCGCCTCCCGGCGCAGTTCGGCGTGGGAGAAGGTGAGGGGCGGTTCCTCGGCCGGCATCCAGTCCGCCTCGATGTCCACCCAGCCGAAGCGGCGCTCGAAGAGCATGCGGTCGGTGGACTCGGTGAAGTCGAGCTCCGCGTGCTGGGGCCGGGCCGCCCTGGACCCCGCCGGATCCCGGTCCAGCCGCTCCACGATGTCGCACAGCGCCCACGCGAAGTCCAGCACCGGCACCCATCCCCAGGCTGTGGACAGTTCCCGGTCCGCCTTGGTGTCCGCGAGGTAGACGTCCCCGCAGAACAGGTCGTGGCGCAGCGCGTGGACGTCCACGCGCCGGTAGTCCGCCTGGGGCGGGTCCGGGAAGCGGTTGGAGAGGGCGTATCCGATGTCGAGCACGTGCTGATGGTGTCATGGCGCCGCGCCCCCTCCGGCGGCGTGCCTACGCGCCCTCGCCCAGCTCCTTGCGGAGTACGGCGCACGGCCGCCCGCGTTCGCGGTCCGGGCGGTGGCCGGTCACCTCGTACCCGAGGGCGGTCCAGAAGGCGAGCCCCTTCGGGTTGTCCTCCAGCACGGCGAGCCGCACGGCGTCCCGCCCCGCCGCCCGGAACCGCCGCTCCACGTCCTCCGCGATCCGCCGCCCGTACCCCTTGCCCTGCGCCTCCGCGTCCACCATCAGCAGCCCGATCCACGGATCCGGGTCGGCCGGGTCGGGGTGCCGGGCCAGCGTGACCACCACCCCGACCAGCCGCCCCCCGGCCCGCGCGAGCAGCACCTCCGCCTCCGGCTCCGCCAGCTCGTCGGCCAGCGCGGCAGCCACCTGCTCCGGCCGGACGCCGTCCGGATCCGGGAAGTCACCACTGAGCGCGTGGAACTCCCGGTTGGACGCATACAACGCGGTCAGCTCGGTGAGAACCGGCGCCGGGATGTCGCGATCGGCGGTGAGAGGAACGGGGGCGAGAATCATGCGGGCAACCTATCCCGGCTCGGGGAGCCCGTTCGCCCGGTGTTGTCGCCGACGATGGTCATGACACTCCCTGTCATTCGGTTCGGCAGTCGCGGCAGAGTCCGGGGGTGGGCGACCGAAAGCCACGGTCGCAGCTGTCGCAGTTGTGCACTCTGGTCGCTACGGGCGGTTGTGGCGCCGGGGTGCGGAACGGCGGTGGTGGCGGGAGCCGGTCCGTCAGGCGGTGGGCGAGCAGGGCGGCGGGGCGGCGCAGGTCCTCGGCCGGCAGGTCGGTGGTCAGGGCGCGCGCTACGGCGGCTGCGCTGACGTCCCGTTCCAGCCAGGCGGCGACTCCGGGGGCCAGGTGCTCGGTGTCGGTGGCCGACAGCAGCAGCCGGGAGTCGTGGCGGCGCAGGCGTACGAGCAGGTCGAGGGATTGCCGGAGCAGCGCGGGCGCGGCACACGAGGGCTGCGGTACGGGCGGGAGGGCGGCCTTTCGGGCCGGCTTCTGCGGCGGCTTCGGTCGTGCTGCGGGTGTGGGTGCGGCTGCGGGCCGACGGGTCTGGCTGCTGTGGCCGGGTCGGTTGCAGAAGACCGTGCGGGTGATGATGCGGCCGTCGGGCAGCCGCACGTGTTCGCGGCGCAGGTAGCCGACGGCCTCAAGTTCCCGCAGCGCGGCGGCGATACGGGTCCTGCCCTCCTTCAGGCGCTCCGCCAGCGTCTTGATGTCGACGCGGGCACCGGCGGGAAGCGACTGGATGTGGGTGCCGATGCCGATCGCGAGCCCCGAGAGGTCGGGGTGCTGGGCCAGGTCGTTGCCGACGACGGTGAAGTGCGAGGTGTGGCGGGTGTGTTCGTGAATGAGCCCGCCGCCGGACCCCCGATTCGGGTGCTTCCTGGCGGCAACACGGGACTCGGCGCACGAGGGCGCGCTAGGGTTTTCGGTATCCATCGGGAAGAGGGGTTCACTTCCTGGGTGGTCAGGCCCTCGCACTGGGATTGCCGTCCCGGCGGGGGCCGAAGTCTTTCCGCGGTGATCGCGGTCGTGTTGCGCTGAGCGTAGGCCACGCAACCCGCCCCAAATCCAGCCCACTTGCGCATATTCACTCGCCGGAGTGACGCTGCGCGACGGGCGGGAGGGGTGGGGCTTGGTCGGGTTCTTTCTCCCCGTCGTTCCTTTGGTAGTGACGCCCCTCACGACCGGAGCCCGCGTTTCCGGGCTTCGGCGCCACCGCGATCTCGGGCGCACCGTCGCGTGAGTAACCGCCTGCACCAACTCTGCCCCATGCGCCCCCTTGCGCTGAACAGCCGGACGCGTGACGCTCGTGCACGCTGGTGCAACCACTCGACAGCGGGAGCGAACGTGCCCTTAAGGTTTCTCGGCATCATCCCCAACACGCCGACCGACGAGTCTCCGACGATCTGGCTTCATGAGGAGACGGGAGACCTCCTGATCCAGTCGTACAAGGCGACTGAGGAGGAAGTGAAGGAGTGCCAGAAGATCGGTTCGATCCCCGGCCACTCCACTGACGTCCCGGAACACGAGACGATCATCAGGCTCCCCGCGGTCATGCTTCAGTACATCCCCCGTCCGCACGGCGACAACCGAGAGACCGCAAGTGCAACCACCAGCGCGTAGCGCTTTGGCGAAGGCTCAGTGGGCAGCAGTGCACCTTGAGCTGCGCGACAGCTACATGCTGGATGACCCCGAGTTCATCGCGTGGCAACAGGGGAAGCGCCTCGACCCCAGCGACCCGTCGGCATGGTGGGGTGGCTGGCATGACGCGGTGCGTGACGCGAGAGCTCGTGGCGTCGCCGTCCGGCGTGTGCGTATCGTCTCTGAGCCGATCAGTGACTACGTGAGGTATGAGTACGACTGTACGTTCACCAATATCGCGGCCGGTGAATCAGTCAAATGGCTGCCAAGGCGGAAGACGACGGATCTCGCGCTGCCCGGCACCGATTTCTGGGTGTTCGATGACGCGCAAGCTCTCTTTCATCACTTCACCGGTGACGGACAGTTGGATGAGAACGGGCGAGAGTACACGGACGATTTCGCACGGGTGAAGCTCTGCACAGACGCCTTTGACGCAGCTTGGCGACGCGCGATACCTCACGAGGAGTACCGGCCTCGCTGAGGCATCTGATCCATGGCTGCTTCCCCATCTTCAAGTGCCCAGCAAGCCCGGCAGGCTCTCGCTGATCGGCTTACGGAGTTATGCCGGGACGCTGGGTTGTCCGGGCGCGACATCGCTGAGCGCTGCGGCTGGCATCCGTCCAAGTCATCCCGGATCATGAACGCCCGCACGCCCCCATCGGCGGAAGACCTCCGGGCCTGGTGCCAGGCATGTGGTGCGGAGGATCAGACCGCCGATCTGATCGCCTCGCTACGGACCGCTGAAGGCATGTGGGTCGGTTGGCGGCGAATGGAGCGGGCTGGGCTCAGGCAGGCGCAAGAGGCGCGCTCGCCGCTGTTTGAGCGCACGCACCGATTCCGGTCCTACTCGTCATGGTTGGTGCCGGGGCTGATCCAGACATACGGCTATACGGAAGCCGTGTTGCGGGCCGTTCAGCGCCGACGGGTCGAAGTCGATGACGTGGCGGAAGCGGTAACGGCTCGTATGGAGCGGCAGCGCGTGCTTTATGACGGAGGCCGGCGCTTCGCCTTCCTCGTTGAGGAATCGGTTCTACGGAACGGCATCGGAGGGACCGATGTGCAGATTGGCCAGCTTGGCCACCTGCTCACGGTCGGCACGCTGTCCAACGTCAGCTTGGGCGTGGTGCCCATGAGCACGGACCGTTCGCGGATGCCGGTAGAGGGATTCTGGATCTTCGACGCGGCACAGGTCAACGTCGAGTTGGTTTCGGGATACCTCACGCTCACACAGCCCAGCGAGGTAGCCATGTACGCGGATACGTTCGCTGAGTTGGCCGACCTTGCCGTTTACGGCGCGAATGCCCGCGCCCTGATCACAGCGGCTATGCACTCACTCGGGTGACTGCCATGCAATCCCATGCAACTTCGTGGTCCCACGCTTCCAGCTCTCTCTAACGTCCTTGCCATGGAGAAGTCATCGGAGAGGGCGGGCCATGGCGAGCGACAGCAGGGCGCAGGGGACCGGAGCAGCCGATCATCCGGGCAGCAGTGAGGCCCGGCAGTTCCTCTCCCGTCTGTCCGAAGCGTTCGGCGTCGGCGGCGTGCTCATGGTGCAGAAGAGTGACCCCGGCCCCGAAGGCGCCGACCTGGCACCGGGGCCGGCCTTGCACTGGCCTCCGTGCGAGTGCGGGAGCCCGAAGTGTCCTGACTACAAGCCCCCGTCGACCAACTCGGCAAGAGGACTGAGCACCAGAGTCGCCGCAGCCAACGCGCGCAGCCGCAGGGGCGGACTGTGAGCGTTCGGACGGCGATGCGGTACGTGATGCACCGGATCACCGAGCATCCCGATACAGGTGCGACGTTCGAGGCCGAGTGTCTGCACTGCGGTTGGAAGTCGACGTCGGCCGATGACTCGGCGCCCGTCGACGTGGCGTGCCTGAGCCACACAGGCCGGTCCGGTCACGCCGGTTACCGGCGCATCCGGACCTCGTTCGCCATGGTCGTTCGCGCCGAGTAGAGCCACACCGGCCTAGCGGTGGAATCCCTGAACTCCCGCCCCTTTCACGGGCGGCGGCGGTCGGTCGTGGCCGTGATCAGTTGAGCAGGAAGGTGCAGTGATGCTGGACGGAAGTGATCTGTACGCGCTCGATATCGACGGGGCCTCGTTCGTGAAGGCGTGCGGCGGACCCTGCACCGAGGGGTGCGTGACCCTCGCCCGGATCGGCGACGGCGCCTGGGCGCTGGGTGACAGCAAGCGGCCCGACGCGCAGCCGCTGCGGTTCACCTCGGAGGAACTGGACGCGGCCGGTATCGACCCGGTGCGCTTCGGCCTCCACGTCTGATCCCTCGCCCTCGGTCGGCCGGGCCGTCCCTTCCGCACCCTCCCGGGGCCGGTCCGGTCGGCGTTTCTCGGAACGGGAACGACTCGTGCACCACCACGGCTACCTGTGGACCGGCCCGAAAGACCGCTTCGACCAGGAAGCGCTACGGCGGCCCCCGCACTCCGAGCCGCCCCCGGCCGGAAGCAGGCCGGAGCTGATCCAGCGGTATCGCGAGGTGGCCGCGGAGTTCCCCACGTCGGATCTGCCGCCGCTGGAGACGGCGTACTGGCTGATCAAGCCACGTCCCTCGGTCCGTGGCACATGGGAGGAGGCGAAGGAAGCCGCGTCATGGCTGGGCGAGCGGCTGGTCGAGTACACGCCTCGTTTCGCCTCCGAGAGGGACCGGGACACTGCGCGCCTGGCCCGACTGGTGAACGTTGCGGCCGAGCAACTGCACTCCGGTACTGACGTCTCGTACGGCTTCTATCTGGAGCGGCCCGCCTACCTGTCCCTGGCCGTGGTGACCTGCTCCCCGAACCGCGCGCGGCCCGAACTGAGATGCCCGGTCGCGGAGAAGCCCCCGGCCGCGTCCAAGCGACCGGGGGCTTCTGCACTGCGCAGCGACCGTCAGACGTTGACGCCGAAGTCCTGGGCGATGCCGACCAGGCCGGACGCGTAGCCCTGGCCGACCGCGCGGAACTTCCACTCGGCGCCGTTGCGGTAGAGCTCGCCGAAGACCATGGCCGTCTCCGTCGCCGCGTCCTCGGAGAGGTCGTAGCGGGCGATCTCGGCGCCGCCGGCCTGGTTGACGATGCGGATGTAGGCGTTGCGGACCTGGCCGAAGTTCTGCGAGCGGGTCTCCGCGTCGTAGATCGAGACCGGGAAGACGATCTTGTCGATGTCGGCGGGGAGGCCCGCCAGGTTGACGTTGATCGCCTCGTCGTCGCCGGCGCCCTCGCCGGTGCGGTTGTCGCCCGTGTGGACGATGGTCTGGTCCGGGGTCTGCTTGTTGTTGAAGAAGACGAAGTGGCCGTCGGAGTAGACCTTGCCCTGCGTGTTGACCGCGATGGCGGAGGCATCCAGGTCGAAGTCCGTGCCGGTGGTGGTGCGGACGTCCCAGCCGAGGCCCACGGTGACGGCGGTCAGGCCCGGAGCCTCCTTGGTGAGCGAGACGTTGCCACCCTTGGAGAGGCTTACAGCCATGGTCGGGAGTCCTTTCCCTCGTTTCGCGTACGGCCGTGCGGCGTACGGGCTTGAAGCTACAGCTACCCGTATGAACGCCACGAGGGGTACCGAAGGTTCCACCTCGCTTTACTTTCTTTGCCAAACGGGTGATGAACGATATTCGCGTGACGTGTGCCGGTCAGGCGCGCGACCATAGGGGCATGTCCGGTCCCTACGTCATCCGCGGCTCCGTCTCCCTCCCCGAGGCCGAGCTCAACTGGCGTTTCTCGCGGTCGTCCGGCCCGGGCGGCCAGCACGTCAACACCAGTGACTCGCAGGTGGAGCTCCGCTTCGACCTCGCGAACACCGACGCGCTGCCGCCGGTCTGGAAGGCACGGGCGCTGGAGCGGCTGGCGGGGCGGCTCGTCGACGGGGTGATCGTCGTACGGGCGTCCGAGCACCGTTCGCAGTGGCGCAACCGCGAGACCGCCGCCGTACGCCTCGCCGCGCTCCTCGCGGAGGCCACCGCGCCCCCGCCCAAGCCGCGCCGGCCGACCCGGATCCCGCGCGGGATCAACGAACGCCGGCTGCGGGAGAAGAAGCAGCGCTCGGACACGAAGCGGGGGCGAACCGGCCGCGACTGGTCCTAGCGGCGGGGGCGGCAGGGGAGGCGGAGCCAGGTGGGAGTCGGAGGTCCAGTGCGCCCACCGGCTGGGCGCCGCTGACCTCGTCGCCACCGCGAACCCGCCGTAGCCCCTGCCCTGTTCCGCCGTGTCGAGGAAGGCCGTCAGAAAGCCGACCGTGCGGTCTCCGTCGACGATCGGATGCGGCCGGGCGACCCCCGGCGGACGGACGTACGCCTCGGTGAGGGATGGACGGACGTACGCCTCGGTGAGGGAATCGGCGACCGGTTCGACGTTCTGTTCCTGCTCGGGCCGCACGCGAATGCAGAGGGCCGTGGTCGGATTTGCGGTGGTCACTTCTTCGAGGCGCGGCAGAGAAGGCATTCGCGCACTCCGGAAGGCCCATTCGGCAACCCGTCGGCAGCCGTCTGCGGAATGTGCAAAACCGACCGTGCGGTCTCATCCCAACTGCCGGTAACGCCCCCGGAAATACATCAGCGGTCCGCCTTCCGCACTCGGCAGTTCGGCGGTGAGGACGCGGCCGATGACGAGGGTGTGGTCGCCCGCCGTGATCCGCTGTTCGGTGCGGCACTCCAGGGTCGCGAGGGCGCCGCCGACCAGTGGGGCGCCGCTGGCCTCGCCGCGGACGTACGGGATGTCCTCGAAGAGCAGGCGGTCGCTGATCCGGCCCTTCATCGCGAAGCGGCCGGCGATGTGCCGCTGGCTCTCGGTGAGCACGGAGACCGCCCAGCGTGGCTGTTCGTCGAGGAGGTCGTCCATCCGGGAGCCCTCACGCAGGCTGACCAGCACCAATGGCGGGTCGAGCGACACCGACAGGAACGCGGTGGCGGTCATGCCGACGTCCTCGCCGGCCGGCGCCAGCGGGTCGTCCGGGTCCAGTGGCGGCTCCTGAGCGGTCACCAGGACCACGCCGGCGGCGAGCCGGGAGAGGGCGGCCTTGAACGCTTCGTTGCTCACCCCCACAGCATGCCCGGTGGCTTCTGCGGCGGCGGTGGAGGGAGTCTTCAGCACGCCGGAAACGCTAGTGTCGGACCCGGCGCGGCCACATCGGCCATCGGCCCGAGCCGGGTCCTAGGACCAACGGCGGGTGTGGCGGGGCGAAAGGCCGTAACGTGCACCATGTGCGCACACCCGCAAAGGCTGTGTTCAGTAAACGCACAGGGAAAACGCGGAAACTCCACGCAATTGTTCACGTTCTCCTGTGACTTGAGTCACAAGGCACGTTAATTGTTGACCCTGTGTACCGAGTGGGCAGCGCGCTGTGATTCAGTGGCGGGGAAAAGTAGCGCCGAAGCAGACCCTTGATTCGCTGCGAGGTCTCGGGGGGAGGGCGAGCATGGAGACCGAGTCGGAGCCCTACGTCCGTCTTGCGTCCCTGCGACAGCTGCACCAGGTCATGGCCGACATGAACACGGCCCGCAGCCTGGCGGACACACTGCAGACCGTCGCCGACGGCGTCATCACCGCCCTCAACTACGAGATGGCGTGCATCAACCTCGTACGCCCCGCCGAGGGCGACCTCGTGGTCGCCGCCTTCGCCGGGAACTCCGCCGCCGAGGCCCTGATCACCGGCCGGGTCGGCTCCCGCGAGTCCTGGGAGCGGCGGCTGAACATGGGCGAGAACTGGGGCGACCTCGTCTTCATACCGCACACCGAGGGCTGGGTCCTCGACGACGACGACGTCCCGCAGTGGTACACCGACGGCCCCGCGCCCCGGTTCGAGGACGAGTGGCACCCCTCCGACCGGCTCTTCGCCCCCATGTACACGCCCGGCGTCTCGGGCAGCTCCTGCGGCGAACTGCTCGGCGTGATCTCCGTCGACCGCCCGCGCAACGGCCGCCACCCGGGCGCCTGGGGCCGCGAGGCCCTCCAGATGTACGCCTTCCAGGCCGCGATCGCGATCAGCAACGCCCGGCTGCGCGCCAACATGCAGCGCGCCCTGGTCCGCCTGGAGCGCGAGCAGCAGGCGCTGCGGGCCAGCGAGGAGTCCTTCCGGCAGGCCTTCGAGTACGCCCCCTCCGGCATGGCGATAGCCGAGATGGGCGGCGACCAGCACGGCCGAATACTGCGCTCCAACGACGCCCTGTGCCGCCTCCTGGGCCGCCCCGCCTCCGCGATGCGCCGCTACTCCTTCTCCGACCTGGTCCACCCCGAGGACATCGGCACCCTGCTCCGCACCTCCGCGGAGGGCGGCCGGGCCGAGCTCCGCCTCGGCCGCCGCGACGGCACCTACGTCTGGGTCTCCCTGCGCAACTCGGTCGTCGCCGACGCCGCCGACGGACCCCGCTTCCTCCTCACCCACCTCGAGGACATAGAGGAGCGCAAGCGCCGCGAGCTCCAGCTCGCCCACCGCGCCTCCCACGACTCCCTCACCGGCCTCCCGAACTCCGCCGAGCTGCGCTCCCGGCTCTCCTCCCGGCTCTGCCGGCGCGCCGGGCACGCCGGGGAGCTGGAATCCCTGGACGCGGCCTACGGCCACCCCGCCTACGACGTCAACGGCCACGGCTTCGACTTCGCGGGCGCGACCACGACGTACGAGGGCTACGACCACCACGTGCACACCGTCGCCCCCGAGGAGGGCCGCGACGACGGCGCCAAGGGGCTCGCGGTGCTCTTCTGCGACCTCGACGGCTTCAAGTCGATCAACGACCGGTTCGGCCACAACGCGGGCGACGCGGTCCTCATCGAGGTCGCCAGACGGCTCTCCCGGGGCGTCCGCGACGGCGACACCGTGGCCCGCCTCGGCGGCGACGAGTTCGTGATCCTCGCCGACGGCCTCGGCAAGGCCGACGCCCAGGACCTGGCCGTACGCCTGCGCAACGAGATCATCCAGCCGATCCGCGCCGAGGGCCGGGCCGTCCGGGTGGGCGCCAGTTTCGGCATCGGATGGGCGCACTGCGGCATGACGGCCGACGAAGTCCTGAAATCCGCCGACGAGCGGATGTACGTAGAGAAACGATCTCGTCCCAAAGCACATCGCCGCGCCGGATGATCCGCAGGTCATCGCGTTGATGCGATCCGAGTCACCCGATTGGCTCAGCCAGACCGGGTAGGCTCGACTCTCAATACCTGTACCGCATCCGCCCGCACCTGTTGAGGAGTACCAAGGGATGACGCCCGGCGACAACGGCGCGAGCACGCCCGAGGACGACGACCCGTTCGGCTACCTCTACGCCGATGGTCAGGCCAGAGGGGCCCAGCCGCCGTCCGGCGGCGGTGGCTACGGCTACCCGCATCAGGTCAGCAGGGTGCGCTCGGTCGGCGAGCGTACGTACGGCGGCCAGCAGCAGGCACCCCAGCCGCAGTACGGCGGCCAGACCATCCCCCAGCAGCCGGGCGGCTACGGCCAGCCACCGAACGCGGCCTACCAGGCCCCGGAGACCTTCCCGGGCGGCGCCCCGACCACCCGCCACGCCCCGCAGAACACCGGCCGCGGCCGGGGCCCCAACACCAAGGGCCTCCTCATCGGAGCCGTCGCGGTCGTCGCCGCCGTCGTCATAGGCATCAGCGTCGCGATGATGAACGGCAACGGAGACGACAACAAGGCAAGCGGCGACGCCTCCACCACCCCGACCCAGTCGACGAGCGCCTCGCCTTCACCGTCGAGCACGAGCTCGGCCGACTCCACGGGCGACATCCCGCCGATCGACGCGAAGGCCCTCCGCCTGGACGGCGGCGCCTCGCTGGCGTCGGACGTGAAGGGCGCGAAGGCCGACGGCGGCATCTATGTGACGAACCTCAACCAGACCGGCGCCGGCGTCACCTGGACGGTCAACGGCATCCCGGCGGACGGGCTCTACACCATCTTCGCCCACTACAGCGCCACAACGGATGGGAGCATGACGCTCACCATCAATGGCAAGGCGTTCGGCAGCAAGTTCAGTCTGGACAACTACACGCACCAGAGTGACCCCACCAAGGCCTGGACCACCAGCTACACGTGGCCGACCCTCACCAAGGGCACCAACACGATCTCCCTGTCCTGCCAGAGCGGGGACAGCTGCGACGTCCTGCTGGACCAGCTGTGGGTGCAGCAGGGCAAGCACACGAACAAGGGCTAAGCAGCCGTCGCGCCGCCCGTCACCGTGACCTGGCCGAGCAGCCTCTCGTAGGTCACGCGGTCGAACTCGCCCGCTGCCGGGGCCCGTACCGTCGCTGCCGACAGGGCGATCGCGCGGGTCAGGCGGGTTGGCCAGGGGAGTTGTTCCACCAGGCCGGAGAGGAGGCCGGCTACGGCGGAGTCGCCCGCGCCGGTGGGGTTGCCGTGTTCGCGGGTGGGTGGGGTGGCGCGCCAGCGGCCCTCCGGGGTGAGGGCCAGCAGGCCCTGGGCGCCCAGGGAGGCGACCACCGTGCGGGCGCCGCGGCGGCGGGCGTCCTGGGTGGCGCGGGCCGGGTCGTGGGAGCCGGTGAGTTCGGCCAGTTCGTCGGCGTTCGGCTTGACCAGGTCCGGGCGGGCCGCGACCCCGCGGCGCAGTGGCTCCCCGCTGGTGTCGAGGAGGACCGGGACCCCGGCGGACCGGGCGGCCTTGATCAGCCCGGCGTACGCCCCCACCGGCACCCCCGGCGGCAGGCTGCCGCACAGTGCCACCGCCGAGGCTCCGGCGAGCAGTTCCTCGTAGCGGTCGAGGAAGGTGCCCCACTCGGCGGGCGCTGTCTGCGGGCCGGGTTCGTTCAACTGGGTCGTGTCGCCGGTCAGTTCGTCCACGACGGCGATGGTGCGGCGGGTCGGCCCGGCGACCGGGAGCAGTGCGTCCCGTACGCCCGGGGTGTCCGCGAGGAGTTGCCGTACCGCCCTCCCGGTGGCCCCGCCCGCGAACCCGGTCACCGTCGTCTCGTGCCCGAGCGCGGCCAGCACCCGGGCCACGTTGATCCCCTTGCCGCCCGGCCGTTCCGTCACGTCCGAGACGCGGTGCGTGGTGTGCGGGCGCAGGGTGCCGACCCGGTAGGTGATGTCCAGGGCGGCGTTCAGCGTGACGGTGAGGATCACCGGGCGACCTCCCTCGCATATGCCCGTGCCGTCGGTTGGGGGGCCTCGATCATGCCAAAGAGACGGCGACCGGCCTAGGGTCGCCGTCTCTCGACAGGGGGAGGGATCAGGACAGTTCGGGTGCGACCACCCACGCACCCTTCCGCATCACGCCCTTCAGCGTGAAGTCCGCGTCCAGGACCAGGAGATCGGCGTCCTTGCCGGGCTCCAGGGAGCCGACCTGGTCGTAGAGGCCCAGCAGGCGGGCCGGGTTGGCGGAGAGGGCGGCGACGGCGTGCTCGACGGGGAGCCCGTCGACGGTGACCGCCCGCCGCAGCGCGCGGTCCAGCGTCAGCGTGGAGCCCGCGATGGCACCGCCGTCCACCAGCCGGGCCACCCCGTCGGTGACCTCGACCTCCAGCGGACCGAGGAGGAAGCGGCCGTCACCGCTGCCGGCCGCGTCCATCGCGTCCGTGATGAACGCGACCCGGTCCGGACCCGCGTGGTGGAAGGCCAACTGCAGCGAGGCGGGGTGGAGATGGGTGCCGTCGTTGATCAGCTCGACCGTCACACGGCCGTCCTCCAGGAGCGCGGTGATCGGGCCGGGGGCGCGGTGGCCGATCTGCGGCATCGCGTTGAAGAGGTGGGTGGCGACCGTGGCGCCCGCGTCGATCGCCTCCACCGTCTGCTCGTACGTCGCGTCCGTGTGGCCGACGGCGGCGATCACGCCGTGCTCCGCGAGCAGCCGTACCGACTCGATGCCGCCGGGCAGTTCGGTGGCGAGCGTGACCATCTTCGCGTGCCCGCGCGCCGCGTCGAGCAGCTTGCGGACCTCCGCCGGGTCCGGGTCCCGCAGCAGCGCCTCGGAGTGCGCGCCCTTGCGGCACGGGGAGATGAAGGGGCCCTCGAAGTGGATGCCGGCGATGTCGCCCTGCTCGGCGAGCTCGGAGAGAAGGCCGGCCTGGCGGGCGAGGACGTCCATGTCGTCGGTGACGGTGGAGGCGACCAGGGTGGTCGTGCCGTGCGTGCGGTGGGTGTGGACGCCGGTGAGGACCTGTTCGGCGGTGCCGGAGCTGAAGGAGGCTCCGCCGCCGCCGTGGTTGTGGAGGTCGACGAAGCCTGGCAGGAGCCAGTGGCCGGTGAGGTCGATGACCTGGGCGTTCTCAGGGGCGTCGGCGGCGATTTTCGTGCCATTGACGACCAGGCGTCCCCTGTCGACCACTCCGGTGGGGAGGACTGTTCGGGCACCGTTGAGGATCAGACCGTTCGACGCCGGCTGCGGGAGTGTTGTGGCTGGTCGCGCGCACGCGGCGGTAGCCGCAGATTGAACTACGCCCCGCGCCCCTGACGGGGCGCTGTAGTCACGCTCGTTTGCAGCCATCAGGGGGTTACCTCCGGAGTGGTCGTCGTGAGTAGGTCCTGGGCGAGCAGGCCCGCGCCCAGGCAGCCGGCCGTGTCCCCCAGCTCGGCCGGGACGATGGACGGGAGTTTCTGGAAGGTCACCCGGGCCTCCACCGCCTCCCGCAGGGGTTCGAAGAGGACGTCCCCCGCCTCCGCCAGGCCGCCGCCGATGATGAGGACCCGGGGGTCGAGGAGGGTGAGGGCGGTGACCAGGCCGTCGGCCAGGGCGGCCACCGCCTCGTCCCAGATCCGGACGGCGTTCGGGTCACCGGACGTGACCGCCTTCGCACAGTCCGCCGCGTCCGCGTCCGGGTCGCCGACGGCCTCCGCCCACGCCTCGCTCACCGCCGCCGCCGACGCGTACCGCTCCAGGCAGCCGCGCTGCCCGCACGGGCAGGGGGCACCCTGCGGCCGTACGACGACATGGCCGATCTCGCCCGCGAAGCCGTGCGCGCCCGACTCCACCCGGCCGTCCAGGCCGAAGCCGCCGGCGATCCCGGTGCCGAGGGCCACGAAGAAGAAGCGGTCGGCGCCCCGGCCCGCGCCGAGCCTGCCCTCGGCCAGGCCGCCGGTGCGGACGTCGTGGCCGAGGGCGACCGGGATGCCGAGGCGGTCGGCGAGGAGGGTGCGCAGCGGGACGTCGCGCCAGCCGAGGTTGGCCGCGTAGACCGCGACGCCGGCCCGCTCGTCCACGATGCCGGGGACCGCGAGGCCGGCCGCGGACGCCGGTTCGCCGAGGTGCTGCTCGCCGTACGCCTTCAGCTCGGCGGCGAAGTCGAGGATGGCGGTGACGACGGCGTCGGGGCCGCGGTCCCGGCCGGTCGCCCGGCGGTCCCGGTGGAGCAGCTCGCCGTCCGGGCCGACCAGCGCGGCCTTCATTCCGGTGCCGCCCACGTCCAGGGCGATGACATGTCTCACGGGAACAGTGTGGCCCGTCGACCCGCAAGAGGTCTAGTCCACTTGCGTGGTGTAGACCTTATAGGTCCACATATTGAACAGCGAGACAGTAAGAAACAGGGGTAGTACACGTGCGGCGGCGTAGGGCAGGAATGATCGCGGTGGTGTCCGCAACGGGCATGACGGCGGTCCTCGGTGGGTGTGGGACGACGGGATCCTCGGACGTCACCCTCAGACTCGTCGCCGCCGACTACGGAGACTCCGCCGCCAACAGCTCCCAGAAGTACTGGTCCAAGCTGGCCAAGGCCTACGAGGCCCAGCACTCCGGCGTGAAGGTCGACGTCACCGTCTACTCGTGGAACGACGTCGACCGCAAGGTCAAGGACATGGTCGACGCGGGCGACGCCCCCGACCTGGCCCAGATCGGCGCGTACGCCGACTACGCCGCCGCCGGCAAGCTGTACGAGGCCGGTGACCTGCTCTCCATCCCGGTCCAGGCCGACTTCCCCTCCCAGCTCGCCGAAGCCGGCCAGTGGAACCACGCGCAGTACGGCATACCCTTCGCCGCGTCCACGCGCGTCCTCTTCTACAACAAGACCCTCTTCTCCCAGGCCGGCATCACCACCGCGCCCACCACCTGGGACGAGCTCGAAGCCGACGCGAAGGCGCTCAAGGCGGACGGCGTGACATACCCGTACGCGCTGCCGCTCGGCCCCGAGGAGGCGCAGGCGGAGACCATGCAGTGGCTGCTCAGCGGCGGCAGCGGCTACACCGACGACACCGGCACGTACACGATCGACTCCTCGCAGAACATCGACACCCTCACCTGGCTCAAGGACGAACTGGTCGGCAAGGGCCTGACCGGCCCGGTGGCCCCCGCCAAGCTGAACCGCGCGACCGCGTTCGCCGCCTTCGCCGACGGCCGGGTCGGCATGGTCAACGGCCACCCCACGCTGATCAAGCAGGCCGAGAAGAAGGGCGTGAAGTTCGGCGCGGTCCCGATGCCGGCCCGCGCCGGCCAGAGCACCACCACCGCGTCCATGGGCGTCGCCGACTGGATGGCCGCGTTCAAGCAGAACGGCCACGCCGAGCAGGTCGGCGACTTCCTGGACTACGTGTACAGCGAGAAGAACGTCCTCGCCTTCTCCCGCGAGTACGGCCTGCTGCCCGTCACCACCTCCGCGTCCCAGACGATGACCGACTCCACCCGGGCCGAGGACAAGCAGCTGCGCCCCTTCCTGGAGCAGCTGCCCACCTCGCAGCTCTACCCCGCGGGCAAGACCTCCTGGGCCGCGATCAGCGCCGACATCAAGAAGCAGATCGGTACGGCGGTGAGCCCGGCCGGCAACCCGACCGGCGTCCTCACCCGCATCCAGGCCGAGGCGGCGACGGCGGACAGCCGTACGGCGGCGGCGACCGGCTGAGCGCTACCGTTCTCGCCATGGACCGGCATGAACTGGGCGAGCGCGAGCGGGCCGTCCTCGCCCTCGAACGCCGGGGCTTCCCGAGCCCCGGCGCGAAGGAACGCGCGATACGCGAGGAGCTGGACCTGGCGCCGGTGCGCTATTACCAGCTCCTGAACGCCCTGCTCGATGACGAGCGGGCGTTGGCCCATGATCCGGTGACGGTGAACAGGCTGCGGCGCGTGCGGGACGCGCGGCGGGAGGAGCGGTGACCTGATCCGCGGGCCGGTGGGGGCTGGTCGCGCAGTTCCTCCCCCAGCCTTCGGCCGGGGGGACCCCCAGCGCCCCTTACGGGGCGCTGTACGGGGCGTTGCTCGGATAGTGTCGGCTCATGGGAACCCACATCACGGAACCCCTCCCGACGCCGCGGACCCAGGCCGGTCGCGACGGCCTCGCCGCTCTCCTCGCTCAGCCCGGCACCGCGCTCGTCGGACTCGACTTCGACGGGACGCTCGCGCCGATCGTCGCCGACCCCGAGCAGGCGCGGGCCCACCCGGACGCCGTACCGGTGCTGGCCGCGCTCGCCCCGAAGGTGGCCGCCGTCGCCGTGGTCACCGGGCGCCCGGCCGAGGTGGCCGTCCGCTACGGCGGCTTCGCGGGCGTGCCCGGCCTGGAACACCTCGTCGTCCTCGGCCACTACGGCGCCGAACGCTGGGACGCGGCCACCGGCGAGCTCACCGCACCGCCCCCGCACCCCGGCATCGCCGCCGTCCGCGCCGAACTCCCCGCCCTCCTCGACCGCGCCGGGGCCGCGCACGGCACCTGGATCGAGGAGAAGGGCCGGGCGATCGCGGTCCACACCCGCCGCGCCCCCGACCCCCAGGCCACCTTCGAAACCCTCCGCGCCCCCCTCACCGACCTCGCCACCGACCACGCCCTGATCGTCGAACCGGGCCGCCTGGTCCTGGAACTCCGCCCCCCGGGCATGGACAAGGGCGTGGCCCTGCGCGCATACGCACGGCACCTCAACGCCGGCGCGATCCTCTACGCCGGCGACGACCTCGGCGACATCCCCGCCTTCGCCGCCGTCGAGAAACTCCGCGAGGAGGGCGTCCCCGGCCTGCTCGTATGCAGCGGCAGCGAGGAGGTCACCGAACTGGCCGACCGCTCCGACCTGGTGGTGGAAGGCCCGGAAGGGGTAGTACGCCTCCTGAGAAGCCTGGCAGCTTTGAGCGCCCCGTAACTTCTAGCGCCCCTTGACTGAAGCGCCCCGTAAGGGGCGCGGGGAACTGCGCGACCAGCCCCCACCGGCCCGCGGATTCGGCTCTACCCGCCCAACGCCTCCAGCTGCTCGAGGAACCAGGCCGCCGGCGGCAACCCCGTAGCCGCGGCGGCCAGCCGCTTGCAGCGCTCCGCCCGCTCCTCCACCGGCATGGCCAGCGCCAGCGCCAGCGCCTCCGCCGTCCCCCCGATGTCGTACGGGTTCACCACGACCGCGTCCTCGCCCAGCTCCTCGTACGCCCCCGCCTCCCGCGACAGCACCAGCACGCACCCCTCGTCCGACACCACGGGAATCTCCTTGGCGACCAGGTTCATCCCGTCCCGGATGGGGTTGACGAGTGCCACGTCGGCCAGCCGGTACGCCGCGAGGGAGCGGGCGAAGTCGTCCTTGACGTGCAGTACCACCGGCGTCCAACCCGCCGTCCCGTACGCCGAGTTGATGTCGTCCGCGACCCGCTGCACCTCGGCGGTGTAGTCGCGGTACACCGCGAGGTCCTGCCGCGACGGGTACGCGAACGCGACGTGCACCACCCGCTCCCGCCACTCGGGACGGTCGTCGAGCAGCTGCCGGTAGGCCAGCAGTCCCCGCACGATGTTCTTCGACAGCTCCGTGCGGTCGACGCGGACGATCGTCTTCCGCCCCTCGCCGCCGATCTCCTCCCGCAGCGCGGCCATCCGCTCGCCGACGTCCGGTTCGTGCGACCGCTTCCGCAGGAAGTCCGCGTCGGCGCCCAGCCCGTGCACCCCGATCCTGGTCCCGCCGGACGCCGGGTCGGCGGCCGGGATCCCCGGGCCCAGCACCGCGTGGCAGCAGTCGACGAACGCGTCCGCCCACCGCCGCGTCAGGAACGCGGCGTGGTCGGCGCCCAGGATCCCGCTGAGCAGCTCGGCGGCGATGTCGTCGGGGAGCAGCCGGAAGTAGTCCGGCGGCGCCCAGGGCGTGTGGGAGAAGTGGCCGATCCGCAGGTCGGGGCGGAGCCGGCGGAGCATCCGCGGGGCCAGTGCCAGGTGGTAGTCCTGGATGACCACCACCGCACCCTCGGCCGCCTCCTGCGCCAGCGCCTCGGCGAACGCGCGGTTGTAGGCCTGGTACGACGCCCACCGGCGGCGGAACTCCGCGTCGAAGACCGGTTCCAGCGGGGTCTGGTAGAGCATGTGGTGGACGAACCAGAGCGCCGAGTTCGCGATGCCGTTGTACGCGTCGGCGAAGACGTCCGCGTCGATGTCGAGCATCCGGACCTGCTGCCCGCCGGTGTCCCCGGCCGGCAGCCGGCCGCCCTCGGCCCGCCGTACCGCCTCGCGGTCGCCGTCGCCCAGCGCCGCGCACACCCATACGGCGTCGGCGTCGGGCCCGATGGCCGAGAGCCCTGAGACCAGCCCGCCGCCGCCCCGTTTGGCGTGCAGCGAACCGTCTTCGCGCAGGTCGTACGAGACCGGGCCGCGGTTCGAGGCGACCAGCACCTCGGCACCGCCGGTGGAAGCCATGGGGGAAGCCATACGCGTCAACCTAGCCCGGCCCGGAAACGCTCAAACGTACGGCCGCGCCCGACGCGCCGCCGTATACGGCCGTACGGCGAACTCACGCCACTTTGCGTTCCGCGTACTCCGCGATCTCCGCCATCGGCGGCCGTTCCTCCGTGTCCACGGAGTACGTGCGCGGTTCGAAGCCGTCCTCGCCCCGTTCGAACTGGGTGAGGGAGGGGCGGATCAGGTGGCCGCGCGCCAGCCGCAGCTGGGCCGTGCGGTAGATCGCGGCGGACATCCGGCCGAGGGCCTGGCCGTCCTGGTGGCGGTGCTTGCGGACGCCGACGTCGACCTGGGCCAGCGCGTCGAGCCCGACCAGGTGCAGGGCGTCGACCAGCATGCCCAGCTCCACGCCGTAGCCGACCGGGAAGGGGAGCTGTTCGAGGAGCGAGCGGCGGGCCGCGTACTCGCCGCCGAGCGGCTGGACGAAACCGGCCAGCTGCGGCCAGTGCATGTTCAGCAGCGGGCGGGCCATCAGCTCGGTGACCCGGCCGCCCTGTCCGGCGGCGCCGCCGAGCGGGCGGTCGTACATCGCCTTGACCAGGTCCACGTCCGGGTCGGTGAGGAGCGGGCCGACGATGCCGGTGACGAAGTCGGAGGAGAAGTCGCGCAGGTCGGCGTCGATGAAGCAGACGACGTCACCCGACGTGACGAGGAGCGAGCGCCAGAGGACCTCGCCCTTGCCGGGGACGGCGGGGATGCGGGGCAGGATCGCGTCGCGGTGCACGACGCGGGCGCCGGCCGCCGCGGCGACGGCCGCCGTGCGGTCGGTGGAGCCGGAGTCGACGACGACGATCTCGTCGACGAGCGGCACCTGCTGCATGAGGTCGTGGCGGATGACCGCGACGATGTCGCCGACGGTCTCCTCCTCGTTGAGCGCGGGCAGCACCACGCTGACCGTCTGCCCGGAGGACCGTTTGGCGGCCATGACCCGGTGCAGCGGGCGATCGGTTACGGACCAGGAGCGGGTGGCCAGCCAGCGCTCGACTTCTTCCAGCACGGTCAGCGGCTCCTCACTGTCACGGCCACACGACGACGTGTGATCCATCTCGCGGTTCGGACGACTCTCTCAACTGTCCTGGCCTTCGGTTACAGTCTTGAACAACGCCGATGACCATCGCATGTCCTGGGGTCACCCGGCGTTGACAACCACATACCGCTCATCCAGAGGGGCAGAGGGAAACGGCCCGTTGAAGCCCCGGCAACCCTCCAGTCGGTTCTCGTAGATCGCCGATCAGTGTCGATCGTTCGCGAGGCTCCCGGCTAGGGAAGGTGCCAAATCCGTCTCACGGCGAGATGCGTCGTGAGGAAGATGAGGAGAAAGGGCCTCGCCTCACATGGCTGTGCAGACTGTTGCAAGCACCACGGATTCCACCGTAGACCTCGGCCCCGCCGCTGCCCTGAGCTGCCGCGAGTGCGGTCACCGGGTGCCGCTCGGCCCGGTCTTCGCCTGCGAGGAGTGTTTCGGCCCGCTGGAGATCGCGTACGACTTCTCGGCCTACGACACCGAGGAACTCCGCAAGACGATCGAAGCGGGTCCCGCGAACATCTGGCGCTACGCGCCGCTGCTGCCCGTCCCCGCGGACGTGGCGACCAAGCCGAACATCAACCCCGGCTGGACCAAGCTGGTCCAGGCCGACAACCTGGCCCGCGAGCTCGGGGTGACCGGCGGGCTGTACGTGAAGGACGACTCGGGCAACCCGACGCACTCCTTCAAGGACCGCGTCGTCGCCCAGGCCGTCGAGGCCGCCCGCGCCTTCGGCTACACCACCCTCTCCTGCTCCTCCACCGGCAACCTGGCCGGCGCGGTCGGTGCCGCCGCCGCCCGGGCCGGCTTCCGTTCCTGCGTCTTCATCCCGCACGACCTGGAGCAGGGCAAGGTCGTCATGGCCGCGATCTACGGCGGCGAGCTCGTCGGCATCGAGGGCAACTACGACGACGTGAACCGTTTCTGCTCCGAGCTGATCGGCGACCCGGCCGGCGAGGGCTGGGGCTTCGTCAACGTCAACCTGCGGCCGTACTACGCGGAGGGCTCCAAGACCCTGGCGTACGAGATCTGCGAGCAGCTCGGCTGGCAGATCCCGGACCAGCTGGTCATCCCGATCGCCTCCGGCTCGCAGCTCACGAAGATCGACAAGGGGCTGCAGGAGCTGATCAAGCTCGGTCTCGTCGAGGACAAGCCGTACAAGATCTTCGGTGCCCAGGCCGAGGGGTGCTCGCCGGTGTCGGTGGCCTACAAGGAGGGCCACGACGTGGTCCGCCCGCAGAAGCCGAACACCATCGCCAAGTCGCTGGCCATCGGCAACCCGGCGGACGGGCCGTACGTCCTCGACATCGCGCGGCGCACCGGCGGTGCGGTGGAGGACGTCACCGACGAGCAGGTCGTCGACGCCATCAAGCTGCTCGCGCGGACCGAGGGAATCTTCGCGGAAACAGCCGGCGGAGTGACGGTTGGAGTCACCAAAAAGCTCATTGAGAATGGGCTGATTGATCCGGCAAAGTCGGTCGTTGTACTCAACACCGGTGATGGACTGAAGACGCTGGACGCGGTGGCGGGGACTGGACTCACCGCGACCATTCGCCCGAATCTGGAGTCTTTCCGCGAAGCCGGGCTCGCCTGAGTCCCCCGAGAAATAGGGCGTTGCCCAGACCGGAGGTAAAAACGTGAGCGTCACCGTTCGCATCCCCACCATCCTGCGCACCTACACCGGTGGTCAGGCCGAAGTCGCCGCCGAAGGGGCCACCCTCGGCGAGGTCATCTCGGACCTGGAGAAGAAGCACACCGGGATCTCCGCGCGCGTTCTCGACGACCAGGGAAAGCTGCGCCGGTTCGTCAACGTGTACGTCAACGACGACGACGTCCGCTTCGAGCAGGGCCTGGAGACCGCCACCCCGGACGGCGCCGGCGTCTCCATCATCCCGGCCGTCGCCGGCGGTTGACCTGCCGACCTGCTTGACAGGCTGATCGAATGACCGAACATTACCTTCGGTAACGCCGATCACCGACTGTTCATCTGATTGCCCCCTCCGTGAGAGAAGCGGAGGGGGCAATTCTGTGTGGTTGAGCGCGGTAGAGTTGGGGAACACGGTCCCGATCTCCAGGTCGGGAGCCCCGTATTCGATACCGCGAGCCCGGCAAGAAGTAGCCAAAGTGCGCGGGTTATATGCGGCTTTTGTGGCCTTTACGGGGCCCGACTTGCCCTGAATTCGGCCGAATTCTTGCTACATTCCGGACCCCTTCCGTCCAGAATTCTCGTCCGATTGACCTGTTGCAGACGGCAGTTGGACAGATACATTCAGCCGCGGTCGACGCGTTCCGGCGCACGCCCCCAACCAATGGGGGGTGAGGTCTGACCCGGATCCGCGAAGTGTGGATCTGTGCAAGGGCCAGTAATAGGGGAGTTAGGCATGGCTCAGGGCACCGTCAAGTGGTTCAACGCGGAGAAGGGGTACGGCTTCATCGCGGTCGACGGTGGTGCGGATGTTTTCGTCCACTACAGCGCGATTCAGATGGACGGCTACCGCACCCTGGAGGAAGGTCAGCGAGTCGATTTCGAGATCTCGCAGGGCCAGAAGGGGCCGCAGGCGGACATGGTCCGGCTGGCGACCAGCTGAAGCACGCGCCGACTGACAGCGACGTTCTTCTGTACTTGTCCGAAGGGCTCGTGCCTCCCGGGGCACGGGCCCTTCGGCATGCCCGGGCGTGCCCCGCGCGAGCCGGACTCCGGGCGCCCGATCCCCGGGAGGCGCTTGCACTCGGCATGGGCGAGTGCTAATCATTGGCGTTAGCACTCTGAAGGTGAGAGTGACAACGAAGGACCGGGTCGGTGAGGCCCGCAGGCCGGGTGGGGCAAGAAACCCACGGGTCGGCGAGCCGTCCGTCGCGGGCGCGGGCGCGGTCCGAAGACTCACCCCCAGTCCTGGAGGGACCACTTCACATGGCCAAGATCATCGCGTTCGACGAGGAGGCGCGGCGCGGCCTTGAGCGCGGTATGAACCAGCTCGCCGACGCCGTCAAGGTCACCCTCGGCCCCAAGGGCCGCAACGTCGTCCTTGAGAAGAAGTGGGGCGCCCCCACGATCACCAACGATGGTGTGTCCATCGCCAAGGAGATCGAGCTGGAGGACCCGTACGAGAAGATCGGCGCCGAGCTGGTCAAGGAAGTCGCCAAGAAGACGGACGACGTCGCCGGCGACGGTACGACCACCGCGACCGTGCTCGCCCAGGCCTTGGTCCGCGAGGGCCTGCGCAACGTGGCCGCCGGTGCCAACCCGATGGCCCTGAAGCGCGGTATCGAGAAGGCCGTCGAGGCGGTCTCCGGTGCCCTGCTCGAGCAGGCCAAGGACGTCGAGACCAAGGAGCAGATCGCCTCCACGGCCTCCATCTCCGCCGCCGACACCCAGATCGGCGAGCTCATCGCCGAGGCCATGGACAAGGTCGGCAAGGAAGGCGTCATCACCGTCGAGGAGTCCCAGACCTTCGGTCTGGAGCTGGAGCTCACCGAGGGTATGCGCTTCGACAAGGGCTACATCTCGGCGTACTTCGCCACCGACATGGAGCGTATGGAGGCGTCCCTCGACGACCCGTACATCCTGATCGCCAACTCGAAGATCGGCTCCGTCAAGGACCTGCTCCCGCTCCTGGAGAAGGTCATGCAGTCGGGCAAGCCGCTGCTGATCATCGCCGAGGACGTCGAGGGCGAGGCCCTGTCGACCCTGGTCGTCAACAAGATCCGCGGCACCTTCAAGTCCGTCGCCGTCAAGGCCCCGGGCTTCGGCGACCGCCGCAAGGCGATGCTGAACGACATCGCCATCCTCACCGGCGGCGAGGTCATCTCCGAGGAGGTCGGTCTCAAGCTGGAGAACACGACCCTCGACCTGCTGGGCCGCGCCCGCAAGGTGGTCATCACCAAGGACGAGACCACCATCGTCGACGGCGCCGGCTCCACCGAGCAGGTCCAGGGCCGGGTCAACCAGATCCGCGCCGAGATCGAGCAGTCCGACTCGGACTACGACCGCGAGAAGCTCCAGGAGCGCCTGGCCAAGCTCGCCGGTGGCGTCGCCGTCATCAAGGCCGGTGCCGCGACCGAGGTCGAGCTCAAGGAGCGCAAGCACCGCATCGAGGACGCCGTTCGCAACGCGAAGGCGGCCGTCGAGGAGGGCATCGTCGCCGGTGGTGGCGTGGCCCTGCTCCAGGCCTCCCAGGTCTTCGAGAAGCTGGAGCTCGAGGGTGACGAGGCGACCGGCGCCAACGCCGTGAAGCTCGCCCTGGAGGCCCCGCTCAAGCAGATCGCCGTCAACGGTGGTCTCGAGGGTGGCGTCGTCGTCGAGAAGGTCCGCAACCTCCAGGTCGGCCACGGCCTGAACGCCGCGACCGGCGAGTACGTCGACATGATCGCCGAGGGCATCATCGACCCGGCGAAGGTGACCCGCTCTGCCCTGCAGAACGCCGCCTCCATCGCCGCGCTGTTCCTCACCACCGAGGCCGTCATCGCCGACAAGCCGGAGAAGGCCGCCGCGGCTGCTCCGGGCGGCATGCCGGGCGGTGACATGGACTTCTGAGCCTGACGGCTCGGCAGTTCCGAAGCAGCACCGAGGGCGGCACCCCCTGTTCGGGGGGTGCCGCCCTTCGGCGTCTCCGCTACGGCTCCGGTTGCGGTCGGTTCCGGGAAGGGACCGCGCTCCGGTAAATTGAGTAGTGCCTCAAGATGAATCGTGGCGCCTGACTCGAGGGTGCACCCAAGATGCGAGGGAGCGGACATGGCCGCACAGGCGAAGGCGTTGCGGCGCGACGCGCGGGACAACGTGGCCAAGCTGCGCGCCGCGGCCCTCGAGGTCTTCTCGGCCAAGGGGCTCGGGGCCCCGTTGGAGGAGATCGCGAAGGTGGCCGGCGTGAGCGTCGGCACCCTCTACAACCGCTTCGGAACCCGTGAGGCCCTGATCGACTCGGTCGTCCCCGAGATCGCGGGCGGCAGGCTCAGGGAACTGGGCGAGAAGGTGGCGGCCGGGGCGAGCGCACGGCAGCGGCTGGAGACCTTCGTGCACGGCATGATCGACCTCCAGCACGACGACCCCGCCCTCAACGACGCGATCATGCGGCGCTTCCCCGAGGCGACCGCGCTGGTCGAGACCTGTGCGGTCTCCTCCGCCCTCGGCGACGACCTGGTCTCCCAGGCCCACCGGGAGGGCTCCCTCGATCCGGGCTTCACCGGCGAGGACCTGTTCTGCCTGCTGTGGATGGCCGGCACCGCCCACCGCGAAGCGACCGCACCGCCCGGATGGCGCCGCGTCCTGATGCGCTCCCTGGACTCCGCGTGGACCGGCCGGACGACAGGGACCGGCCCGACGGCAGCCGCGGCCCCCGCCGACGCCCCCTGAGACGCGGCGCGGCCGACCGTCCGGCACCTGCCCTGCCCCTCGGCCGCGCCGGAGGGTGTCGGCTCACGCGGCCTCGGCCGGCCGGGCGGCCGGTCCCCTGCCCCGCAGGAGCGCCTGGCTGTGCGCGCGCTCACGGGACGCCTCGAACAGCGGCAGCAGCTCGGCCATCCTGGGATCCACCGGAGCACCCGTCAGCTCGGGCACGATGAAGTCGACCTCCATGCCCAGCATCATCCCGAACACCCCCTCAAGGAAGTTCTGCACGTAGTCGAAGCCGTCCCGGGGCGTCCCCGGCCCGTAGGCGCCGCCCCGGCTGGCGATCACCGTCACCGGCTTGCCCGCGACCGTCGCCGCCCCCATCGCCGTGCGCCCCATCAGCACCACGTTGTCGATCCACGCCTTCAGGCTGGAGGGCACCGACAGGTTGTACATCGGCGCACCGACCAGCACCGCGTCGGCCGCCTCCAACTCCTCGATCAGCTCCCGCCGTTCGGCGAACGCCGCGGCCTGTGCCGCCGAATGCGCGGCCGGGTCGACGTATCCCGCGTGCTGCGCGGCGGCGTCGATGTGCGACACCGGCGACACCGCCAGGTCGCGGTGGACGATCCGCCCCTGCGGGTGCTGCTCCAGCCACGCCTTGCGGAAGGTCTCCGCGACCTGACGCGACGCGGACTCGGCAGCGGGAAGGACGGAGGAATCTATGTGCAGAAGGGTGGCCATGGAAGGTCTCCTTGCAGGTCAGTGGGGCAGCATGCGCTCGGCCACCCAACTTGAGTGTGGCCTCAAATTCAACGTAACAAAACTTGAGGGTGCCATCAAGTTATTCCGGTGGGCGGGTGACGAGTGGCACAAACTGCCATCTCTGCACATTCAGCCAGTCATCTGCCGTTCACGCGGCCGTCGGTAAGTGCACACAGCATCCGTTTCATGAACAACACCAGACTCGCCGCCGTCGTCCTCGCCCTCGGCGCCGCCTCCGTCACGCTCACCGCGCCCGCGGCCTCCGCCGCGCCGGCCGCGCACGCGCCGCACTCCTCGCGCATCCCCTTCACCGCGGCCACCGTGACCGCGAACGACGACGGCTCCTACCGGCTCGTCTGGACGGCGCCCGGCGTCCGCTCGGTGACCGTCCGCGCGCACGGCCGTGTCGTCGCGCGCGGCGGTGCCACCGGCGACGTCACCGTGCGGGGGCTGCCCGCCGCCGACCGCCAGTGGTTCGACTTCGTCCCCGGGCGCGGCGGCTCCCTGCACCTCGCCGACCGGCTGATCAAGCTCGACGGCACGGTCAACTTCCGTGACGCGGGCGGCTACCGGACCGCCGACGGCCACTGGGTGAAGATGGGCGAGATCTACCGCTCCGACGCCCTGGACAAGCTCACCGCCGCCGACGTCGCCAAGCTCCGCCGCCTCGGCATCCGCGCCGACTACGACCTGCGGACCGCCTCCGAGCGCGCCTCCGCACCCGACGTCGTACCGTCCGGGGTGACCTACCACGTCGCCGACGTGCTGGCCGGGTCCAGCATGACCAGCACCATGCCGACGACCGAGGAAGCCGCCGTCCAGATGATGGTGGACGGCGAGAAGTTCATGGTCAGCGGTGCCACCGCGCGGGCCGCCTACACCTCCGTCTTCGCGGGCGTGGCCGACGAGCACGAGCACGGTCTCCTCTACCACTGCACCGCGGGCAAGGACCGCACCGGCTGGTCCAGCGCCGCCCTGCTCACCGCGCTCGGCGTGCCCCGGGACACGGTGACGGCGGACTACCTGGCCAGCAACACCTACCGCGCCTCGGCCAACGCCGCCACGCTCGCCGCGATGACCCCGGCCCAGGCGAAGGTCTACAAGCCGCTCCTGGACGTCCGCGCCGAATACCTGAACTCCGGCTTCGACGAGGTCGAGGACGCGTACGGCTCGTTCGGCGCGTACCTGAAGCAGGGTCTGGGCGTCGACGACCGGGAACTGCGCGCACTCGAGCGGGAGTTGCTCGTCGGCTAGCCGGGACGGCCGCGGGTCCGTGTCCCGGGTCACACGGCATCCGCGCGGGAGCGGGAATGCGCACCGCCTGGCCGGTCGTTTGCACCGGCGTGCACTCGATGCGTGTGCACATACCGAACGGTATAAGGCCCGGGTGCACGGCCCGGGTCCCCGCCCCACCCACGAGGAGCCCCCCACGTGACCGTCACCACGCCCCCCGCCTCCCGCGCGGCCGAGATCCTCTCCCGTCCCCTCGCCCTGAACGGGCTCACGGTCCCCAACCGGATCGTGATGGCGCCGATGACCCGCCAGTTCAGCCCCGGCGGCGTCCCCGGCGAGGACGTGGTCTCGTACTACTCCCGCCGGGCCGCGGCCGGTGTCGGTCTGATCGTCACCGAGGGGACGTACGTCGGTCACGACTCGGCCGGGCAGAGCAGCCGCATCCCGCGGTTCCACGGCGAGGAGCAGCTGGCGGGCTGGGCGAAGGTCGCCGAGGGCGTGCACGCGGCCGGCGGCACGATCGTCCCGCAGCTGTGGCACATCGGCATGGTCCGCAAGCAGGGCCAGCCGCCGTTCGCGGACGCCCCCGCCGTCGGCCCCTCCGGCATCCGCCTGGACGGCACCGAGGGCGAGGGCAGGGCGATGACCTCGCAGGATCTGGACGACGTCATCCGCGCGTTCGCCGAGGCCGCAGCCGACGCCGAGCGCATCGGCTTCGACGGCGTCGAGCTGCACGGCGCCCACGGCTACCTGCTCGACCAGTTCCTGTGGGCGGGCACCAACCGCCGCACCGACGCCTACGGCGGCGACCCGGTCGCCCGCACGAAGTTCGCGGCCGAGATCGTGGCGGCCGTACGGGACTCCGTCTCCGCCGACTTCCCCGTCCTCTTCCGCTACTCGCAGTGGAAGTCCGACAACTACGACGCCCGCCTCGCCGAGACCCCCGAGGAGCTGGAGGCGATCCTGACCCCGTTGGCCGCCGCCGGCGTCGACGCCTTCCACGCCTCCACCCGCCGCTACTGGCTCCCCGAGTTCGAGGACTCCGACCTCAACCTGGCCGGCTGGACCAAGAAGCTCACCGGAAAGCCCACCATCACCGTCGGCTCGGTCGGCCTGGACGGCGACTTCATCAAGGCCTTCGCGGGCGAGGGTTCCGTGACCAGGGGCATCGACGACCTCCTCGACAGCCTGGAGCGCGACGAGTACGACATGGTCGCCGTCGGCCGCGCCCTCCTCCAGGACCCTGAGTGGGCGGCGAAGGTCCTGGCCGGCCGCACGGGCGAGCTCAGGTCCTACGACGCCGCGTCGCTCCAGACCCTGAGCTGACCTGAGCCGACCCTGCCCGGTCCGCCCTCGGGTCAGCCGGCGATCCGGCCGAAGAACCCGAGGGCGACCGAGTAGGGCACCACGAGCAGGAGCGCGGGGCGCAGGGCCTGCCGCCGCTGCTCGCCCGCGCGCACCCAGGTGTCGTACGCATAGACGAACGCACTGGCGACGCACCCGCCCATGTACGCCGTCGCCAGGAAGCCGAGCACCCTGCCCCACTCGCCGACCACGGCGACCCCGGCCAGCACATGGCCCACGACCGCCGCACCCGCCCCGACCCAGGTCGTCGGATCGGCCTGCACCCGCCACGGGGCGGCGTCCGCGCGTCCCCGGCCGGTGAGCCTGGTGAGGAGCGCGTACCCGATCGCGGGCAGACCGGCGAGTGCCAGCACGGTGGCCCAGGCGGCGGCGGTGTCCGCGGAGACGGTCACAGCCACCCCGCGATGCTCATGACCACGGCGACCACGAGCTGCACCGGCAGCGACAGGAGGCCGAAGAACAGGGCCCCGTAGGGCGCGGCGTCCGCCGTCGCGCCGGTGTGCCTCCCGAAGGCCCAGCCCCCGACGGCGGCCAGGAGGGGGAGGAGGGCCAGTACGAGGTGACCCGCCGCGAACAGCGGGACCACGTCGAGCACCATCAGCACCCCCACCCCGGCCCACACGCCCCGCACGTCGCGCGTCTCGGGGCGCCCGAAGCGCATCACGCCGTAGACCACGGAGTGGACGAGGGCGACGAGGGCGCAGACGACGGCCGTCCCCGAGGCCCGTTCGACCAGGGCCCCGAGGAAGTCGCCGCGCACCAGGCCGTCCAGCAGGTCCCCCGCCGCGATGAAGGCGGACACCCCGAGGGTGATCAGCAGGGATACCCGCAACTGCTTGAGCAGGCCGCTCATCGGCGCTGGTCCCGGCTCGGGGATCGGGTGGTTCGTCACGGTTCGGCTCTTCGGTCGGCGGCGGGCTGTTGAGATATAACACGACAGGATCCTGTGCGGAAGATCCTCGGGAACGGCCCCAAGACGCGAGGCTGACCTGCCGGAACGTCTCAAGTGGGGTGCGGAACCGGCCCACTTGCCACGGACATTTCGTTATCGGCTCGTGATGGCTGTCGGTGCTGTCGGTGCTGTCGATGCCACCGGTGCCGTTCCGGCCGAGCGGACAGGTGTTCCCTGCGTGCGATCCACGGGCCCATGAGGGGGTGTACGAGATCGGCGAGGCGGAGGCCAGGGCGTTCATGGCCCGGCGCGGCTGACCTGGATTGCCTTGATTCACTCCAACGGGTGAGGGGTGTTCGGCACTCGTGCGAAGCGCCGGACGTTTCATCGGTGACCGGCTGTGAAACCGGCAGCGGTCAGTCGTCGGAAGTGTCAGCAATCTGGCAGCAACCAGCCGTCGAAAGCGAGCGATCATGATCACGAACGAGTCCGCCGGGCCCGCGCCCGCCACCGAGGGTCCCGTCGTGCGCACCACCGCAGGTGCCGTGCGCGGGTTGCGGGAGGACGGTCTGGCGGTCTTCCGGGGGATACCGTTCGCCGAACCTCCGGTGGGAGCGGCCAGGTTCGCGGCGCCCCGCCCTGCACGCCCGTGGGACGGGACGCGCGAGGCGTACGCCTTCGGTCCGCCGCCCCCGCAGGACCTGGGCATCCAGGGGCGCACCGGTGTCCTGGAGGCCCCCGAGGGCGACGACTGGCTGACGGTGAACGTGTGGACACCGGACCCGGATCCGGCCGCCCGCCGCCCGGTGATGGTGTGGATCTACGGCGGCGCCTACAAGCTGGGCCACTCCGGCAGCCCCGGCTACGACGCCCGGCGCATCGCCCGTGACGGCGACGTGGTCGTGGTCTCCCTCAACTACCGCGTCGGCATGGAGGGTTTCGCCCAGATCGAGGGGGCGCCCGCCAACCGGGGCCTGCTGGACCAGGTGGCGGCGCTGGAGTGGGTCCGGGAGAACATCACGGCGTTCGGCGGCGACCCCGACCTGGTCACCGTCTTCGGCGAGTCGGCGGGCGCCGGATCGGTGGCGTCCCTGCTGGCGATGGAGAGGGCGCGCGGGCTGTTCCGGCGGGCGATCGCGCAGAGCGTCCCGGGCACGTTCCTCTCCCTCGACCTGGCCGAGGACATCGGCCGTGCCCTCGCGGCCGAGGCCGGCCTGCGCCCCACGGTGGCCGACCTGGCGACCACCGACCCGCGCCGGCTGACCGAGGCCGGGCAGGCGCTCGGCACCAAGATGCCCCAGTACGTGGACCGTTGGGGCCAGATCGCGCCGACGGTCACCCCGTTCTCCCCGGTGGTCGACGGCGAGGTGCTCCCCAGCACCCCCTGGCAGGCGCTGGCCTCCGGCTCCGCCCGGGACGTGGATCTCCTCGTCGGCCACAACCGCGACGAGTTCCGCCTGTTCTTGGTGATGAGCGGGATGTACGGCAAGATCACGGAGGAGCAGGCGACCGGCGCCCTGCGCCTGTTCGCACCGGGCGGCGCGGCGGGCGAGCGCGCCTACCGCGCGGCCCACCCCGACGCCTCGCCGAGCGACCTGTACGAACGGGTCCAGACCGACTGGCTGTTCGCCATGCCGTCCCTGCGCCTGGCCGAGGCGCAGACCGCGGGCGGCGGCCGGGCCCACCTCTACGAACTGGCCTGGGCCGCCCCGGGCAACGGCGGACTGCTCGGCGCCTGCCACGGCCTGGACATCCCGCTTCTCTTCGGCACCTTCGAGGCGGACCTCGCCGACCTGCTCTGGGCCGGCGCCGGCGTCACCCCCGAGGCCGAGGCCCTCTCCGACCGCTTCCGCACCGCGTGGACGTCCTTCGCCGCGACCGGCGACCCGGGCTGGCCGGCCTACGACACCGAGGCCCGCACCACCCAGGTCCTGGACGCGACCCCGACGGTGACGGCGTACCCGGAGGAGAAGGCCAGGCGGCTGTGGGAGGGATACGACTTCGGTCCGTCACCGCTGCTCGGCTGACGGCGCGGTGATCCGCTTCTCGAACCAGTGGTGGGCGTAGGGCTCGTCGTTGAAGGCGGGGACCTCCTCGAAGCCGAAGGAGTGGTAGAGGTTGATCGCGGCGTCGAGCGTCTTGTTGGTGTCGAGGCGCAGGGTGTCGTAGCCGTGCCCGGCGGCCCGTGCCTCCAGTTCGGTCAGGAACCGGCGGGCGAGGCCGAGCCGGCGGGCCGCCGGGGCGACCCACATGCGCTTGATCTCCGCCGGGGCGCCGGCCGGCAGCTTCACGCCGGCGCAGCCGACGGGTTCGCCGTGCAGCCGGGCGACCAGGAACAGGCCGCGCGGCGGCCGGAGTTCGCCCGCGTCGGGCAGCAGGCTGCGGGCGGGGTCGAAGCCGGTGTCGAAGCGCTCCTGCAGTTCGGCGAAGTAGGCCAGCAGGCAGTGCCGGGCGTCGGGCTGGTCGGGGTCGACGACGTCCAGGGTGACCGTCCCGGCGGTCAGCAGCCGGTCGACCTCGGCCATGGCCGCGACCAGCCGGGCGCGCTGCCCGGCGTTGAGCGGCTGGAGCATCGAAGCGGCCAGGTCGTCGCTGCGGCCGTCGAGCAGTGCGCGCTCCGCCCGCCCCTTCCCGGTCAGCCGTACGGTGCGCACCCGCCGGTCCTGGGGTTGCGGTTCCACGGCCACCAAGCCGTCCGCCTCCAGGGAGCGCAGCAGCCGGCTGACGTACCCGGAGTCGAGGCCGAGCCGCTCGCGCAGGCGCCGGACGTCCTGGCCCTGCTCGCCGATCTCCCAGAGCAGCCGGGCCTCGCCGATCGGCCGGTCGCGGCCCAGGTAGCGGTCGTGGAGCACGCCCACGCGTTCGGTGACGGTGCGGTTGAACCGCCGTACCTGGTCGATCTGTGCAGCCTCCATTCTCTGACTCTAGTCAGAGAATGGAGCGGTGGTCCAGCGGGGGCCGTCGGCGCCGGTCACGGCAGGATGGAGTCGACGTAGCCGCCGTCCACCCGGAGGGCGCCGCCGGTGGTGGCCGAGGCCTGGTCGGAGCTGAGGTAGACGACCATGTGGGCGATCTCCTCCGGCTCGATCAGGCGCTGGAGCAGCGACTGCGGCCGGTGCGTGCGCATGAAGACGCGCTGGGCCTCGTCCCAGGGCAGGTCGCGGTCGACGAGTTCGTAGACGAAGTCCTCGACGCCTGCGGTGTGGGTGGGGCCGGCGATCACGGAGTTCACCGTGACGCCGGTGCCGGCGGCCTGCTTGGCGAAGCCGCGGCCCACCGCGAGCAGCGCGGTCTTCGACATGCCGTAGTGGATCATCTCCGCGGGGATCACGATCGCCGAGTCGCTGGCGATGTACTGGACGCGCCCCCAGCCGCGTTCGGTCATGCCGGGCAGGAAGAGGCGGGTCAGCCGTACCGCGGCCAGGACGTTCACCTCGAAGTAGTGCCGCCACTCGTCGTCGGTGATCCGCAGGGGGTCCTCGGCGCCGAAGATCCCCAGGTTGTTGACGAGGATGTCCACCCCCGGCAGCGCCTCCGCCGCCCGCCGGGCCCCCTCCTCGCCGGTCACGTCCGCCGCGACCGGCACGAGATCGGCCCCCGGCGCCTGTTCCCTCAGCCGGGCCACGCTCTCCTCGACGCGCCGCGCGTCCCGGCCGTTGACCCCCACCCGGGCCCCGGCCCGGGCCAGGCCGACGGCGATCGCCGCGCCGATGCCCTGCGTGGAGCCGGTGACCAGTGCCGTGCGCCCCGTCAGATCGATCCTCATCCCGCCGAACCCCTTCCGTGAACGTGTCCCCGCTCAGGTACCCGGGCGGGCGTCCCGGCATGGTGGGTTCGGGTGTTCAGTGCCTGGATGGCGGCACCGGGGCGTCAGAGGTTGCCGAGCGGTTCGATGTCCACGTGCACCGGAGTGCCCCAGACCCGGAGCACCTCGTAGTCGGTGAACTCGTGCACCAGCCGGTAGGCCATCGCCGGCCGGGACCCGCGCCGCTGGGCGGCGAGATACAGCTCCGCCTCCTGCCGGTCGCGCCGGGGGGTGCCGCACAGCTCCCACTCCCGGCCGTTCCACGCCTCCGGCAGCCAGCGCTGCTGCGGCTGCGGCCGGTCGCCCCGCACCCCGTACCGCGACATGGACGGCCCGGCGGCCTCGCCCGGCACCGGCCGCGGCCCGCCGCCGTACTCCGACCTCCGCGCGGCCCGCCGTCGCGTCTCGCACAGCAGACACAGATCGGGCGCGCTCTCGTCCACGGGCCCCTGCGGATGCTCGGCGCACCGGGTCGTGGGCGCGGCACCGGTGACGCTCTCCTCCAGCAGGTCGAGCGCCCGCCGCAGATCGTCCTTGACCTCGTGCAACTTGCCGTCGGGCGTGTCACCGGTCAGGGCTTCCCCGTGCTCACCGAGCAGACGAAGGGCCCGGCCCAGGGCGGTGAGCTGCGCGTGATTCATGGGAACCAGGGTTGCACAGGGCACCGACAACACCGCCGGAGTGTTCTGGACGCGAGGTTGCCGAGGCCGTCGGTGGCGGAGACGGGGCCGGGGGAGAGACCCGGCATGGGCGGGACCTGTCGCCTACGCTTCACGTAGAGCACTTTTAGAACTTTTGTCCCGTATGGGGAGATCTGTTATGGACGGTATCGCCGACCTGGGCGGCACAGCCGGTTGGGGTTCCGTCCGGCCTCCGGTGTCCGGTGAACCGGTCTTCGCGGAGTCCTGGCAGCGGCGGGCCTTCGCGCTGGCGATCCTCTCCAGCCGGGTCGCGTCCGGCGGCGTCAACGCCGACGCCTTCCGGCACGCGCTGGAGCGGCTGGACCGGGCGGCCTACTTCGACGACGGCTACTACGGCCGCTGGCTCAACGCCGGGGAGCTGATGCTCGACGACAGCGCCGTCCTCGCGCCCGGTGCGATCGACGCCCGCGCCCGGAACCTGCGCGGCGAACACGTCCCGGAGCCCCCGAGCCCCGAGCCCCACCGCCCCGACTACGCGCCGACCGCCGCGGGCTCGCTGCGCACGCTGGACACCGCCCCCGCCTTCACCGCCGGCGAGCGGGTCCGGGCCCGCGCCGCGTCCGTGCCCGGACACACCCGGCTGCCCCGCTACGCCCGCGGCCACACCGGCACCGTCGAGGCCGTACAGCCCGCCGCCGTACTGCCCGACACCAACGCCCACTTCCAGGGCGAGAACCCGCAGTACGTCTACTAGGTGCGGTTCGACTCCCGCGAGCTGTGGGGCGCCGACGCCGAGCCCTTCGCCGTCACCGTCGAGATGTACGAGAGCTACCTGGAGGCCGCCGCATGACCACCGCCGGACCCGGCGAACGCCCGCCCCCCGCCCTGCGCACCGAGGCGCTGGAGCAACTGCTCACCGAACGGGGCCTGATCGACCCGAAGGTGATGGACGGGATCATCACCGAGTACGAGACCAACGTGGGCCCCCTCAACGGCGCCCAGGTCGTCGCCAGGGCCTGGACCGACCCGGCGTACCGGGACCGGCTGCTCCGCGACGGCACCGCCGCCATCAAGGAACTCGGCTTCTCGGGACCGCAGGGCGAGCACATCGTCGTCGTGGCGAACACCCCCACCACGCATCACGTCGTCGTCTGCACGCTGTGCTCCTGCTACCCCTGGCCCGTACTCGGCCTGCCGCCCAGCTGGTACAAGGACCCCGCCTACCGCGCCCGCGTCGTGAAAGAGCCCCGCCGGGTGCTCGCCGAGATGGGCCTCGACCTCGCCGACGACGTGCAGATCACCGTCCACGACTCCACCAGCGAGGTCCGCTGGCTGGTCCTCCCCGAGCGGCCGGCGGGCACCGCCCACCTGACCGAGGAGGAACTCGTGCCGCTCGTGACCCGCGACGCGATGGTCGGCGTCGCCAAGGTGACGGCCCCGTGACCGCCCCCCTCGACACCGACGGCCCGGCCGCCCCGCCCCGCGCCAACGGCGAACTCACCTTCGCCGAACCGTGGGAGAGCCGCGCCTTCGGCATGGCCGTCAGCCTCTACGAGTCCGGCGCGTTCACCTGGCCCCGGTTCCAGGCCGCACTGATCGCCCGCATCGCGTCCGCGCCCCGCGAAGAGCCCTACCAGTACTACCAGTTGTGGCTGGGCGCCCTGGAAGACGTACTCGCAGACCTGTCCGTCCTCTCCCCGGCCGACATCACCGCCCGCGCCCAGACCCTGTCACAGCGCCCTCAGGGCCACGACCACCGCGCTTGACACCCTTGACGAAGGCCGCCCAGACCTCCGGGAGGAAGGTGAGCGTTGGGCCGTGGGGGGCCGCCTTGGAGTCGCGGACGGGGATGAGGGTGGGGTGGGCGTCGGAGACTTCGAGGCAATCGCCGCCGCTGCCGCCGCTGTAGGTCGACTTGCGCCAGCGGGCGACTTCGAGGCAGTCGCCCCCCTGACCGCCGCTGTAGCTGGACTTGTGCCATGTGGCGGTGCTCAGGTCGTACTCAGGCAAGTTCCTCATGCTCGTAATCCTGCGCCGCCGACTCGATCAAGGCTAGGGAATCCGACGGGGAAAGGGCGGCGGCGACCAGGAGTTTGAACATCTGGGTATGGCGGGCAACGACGGCTGGGTCGTCCAGCAGCCTTCCCATGTCGGGTGCCTCCACGAAGGAGAGCGGCGGCCCGTCGGCGAACTCCATCAGTTTCAGCGGGCCGTCCAGCGAGGCATGCGCTCCGACGCGGAACGGCAGCACCTGCACGATCACCCGCCTTCGGCGGATCAACCTGGCCAGGTGTTGCAGGGCTTCGGCCATCGCGGAGGGCCCGCCCGTCAACCTGCGTAACGCTGCCTCGTCGATCACCGCCCACAACACCGGCTCTGTTGGATCGTCGAGAAGGCGGGTCCGCTCCATGCGGGCGGCTACCAGCTCCGCGATCACCTGCTCCGGGGCCGTCGGTTTGTAGGCGCGGAACACCGCCTCCGCGTAGGCGCTTGTCTGAAGCAGTCCCGGAATCAGCAGCGCCGCGTACTGGCTGATCGCCGTGGCTCGCGCCTCCGCCTCCGCGGCTTCGGCGAAGTGGTCCGGGTACTTCGATTTGGCCGCAGCCTCACTGTTCCGTCGGAAGAAGTCGTCCGTCCCCAGGGTCTCGTCCAGCATCCGCGCGTACTCCGGCTGCATCCGCCGCGTCCCCGCCTCCAACTGCCCGATGAACGACCCGCTCACGAACAGCCGTTGCCCCAACTCCGCCTGACTCAGATCCGCCTTCTCCCGGGCGTGCCGCAACTCCGCCCCCAGCATGGCTCGCGGTGAGGACGACGGGTCCAGGTCTTTCGGTCCTGTCATGGGCAACTCCCGCTCTGAACACCCGAGGTTGTTGGGATGTCCTGTCTGGCCAGGTTAGAGGCCCGCCCGCCACGCTGTGTCGCGAACCGAGAACTCAGCGTGGAGGTAGGGAATGGTGCTGCGACCCACCGAAGAAGTCGTCGAGACGTTGCGGTCGGCCCTGCGGGGCGCCGGTGTCGTACTGCCGTCGTTGTGCGTCGACCCGGTGACCGGTGCGAGCGACGAGCCCTTCGCCCTGGTCGAGTTGGGGCGGTGCAATGTGCGGGTCGCGGAGCGGCTGGCGTCGGTGGTCCGGGGCGAACGGCCGCCGTTCGGGACGTTCGTGACGGACGTACGGGACGGGCGGATCGGGGAGGTGAGGGGGCATGTCGGAGGGAAGGTGCAGCTGCGGCCCGTGGCGGGTGGGCGGGAGTGGGACTGCCCGCCGGGGTCGCTGGAGCCTGCGCTGCCGGACGACGTGCTGCGGGAGCAGGTGCGGCGGGCGAACACGGCGGCGAGACTGCCGACATGACTCTTCATGAGGGCGAGATACCGGTCCATGAGACGCTGATCCGGGAGCTGTTGGCGGCGCAGTGGCCGGAGTGGGCCGGGCTGCCTCTGAAGCGGGTCGGAGCGGGTACGGAGAACACCATGTACCGGCTGGGCGATGACCTGCTGGTGCGGCTGCCCCGGACCGTGGAGAAGGGGCGGGCCCTGCGGAAGGAGCAGGAGTGGCTGCCGCGCCTTGCGCCCTCCCTTTCGTGTCGCGTTCCCGAGCCTGTCCATGCGGGGACGCCCACCGGCGCCTACCCGGCCCGCTGGTCGGTGTACCGGTGGATCGAGGGTGACGAGGCCGGTCCGGACACCGTCCGGGACTGGGCAGCCTTCGGTGCCGACCTGGCGGGGGTCGTACGGGAGCTGCACGGCGTCGGCCTCATGGGGGCGGCGCGCGCGGATGACCTGAGCTGGTACCGCGGAGGCAGCCTGCGGGATTGTGCCGACTGGGTCGGTCCGTATTTCGAGGAATGCCGTGAGGTCGCCGGGGACGAACTCGACGTCGAGACCCTGGAGCGGCTGTGGCGGGCGGCGCTCGCGCTGCCCGAGGCCCGCGGGCCGCACGTATGGCTGCACGGCGACCTCAAGCCCACCAACCTCCTGGTCCGGCAGGGCAGGCTGCACGCGGTCATCGACTTCGGGTCTCTCTCGGTCGGCCGTCCGGACGCGGAACACTCCGTGCTCTGGGACCTGCCGCGGGAAGCTCGGCAGATCTACTGGGACGCCCTGGGCGTCGATGATCCGACCTGGACGCGGGCCCGCGCGTGGGCGATCGCCGTCGGTGTCGCCGGAGTCGCCTACTACTGGCGGACCTTTCCCGCCTTCGTCGCCGAATGTCTGGCGCGACTCCGGTCGATCCTCGAAGACGCCGCCGCGCCGTGACGCGCCTGGACGGGGGCCCTCCGGGTGCGGCTCACCCGGATCGCCGAGTTGCCGGGTCGCTCGCGCTACCGGCGTCATCCGGCACCTCCGCCCCGCTGAAGCCGGCGTACGTCGTGAGGAAGCCCACCGCGTAGCCGGTCAGGAGGCCGCCCGCGTAGATCGCGGCGGCGAGGGCCGGGCCTCTGTTGCCGGTGAGCAGGGGGAAGAGGGCCCAGCCCGAGGGGCCGATGGCGGTGGCACCCACGCGGTCGCCGAGGACCGCGAAGAAGCCGACGAAGGCGCCGCCCGCCGCTCCGCCCGCGCAGGCGGTGAGGAAAGGGCGGCCGAGGGGGAGCGAGACGCCGTAGATGAGGGGCTCGCCCACGCCCAGCAGGCCCGCCGGGAGCGCCGATCTGATCGTCGTACGGAGCTGCGTGTGGTGGCGGAGGCGGGCGTAGACGGCGAGCGCCGCGCCGACCTGGCCCGCGCCGGCCATGGCGAGGAGGGGGAGCAGCACGGTGTAGCCCTGCTGCTGGATCAGGGTGGTGTGGATGGGGATCAGGGCCTGGTGCAGGCCCAGCATGACGAGGGGGAGGAAGAGGCCGCCGAGGACCAGGCCGGCCAGCGGTCCGGTGGTGGCGAGGAGCCAGTCCGCCGCGGTGCCGATGGCGGAGGAGACGAGACCCGCGGCGTACATGAGGCCGTAGAGGGTGGCGAGGCCCGCGACGAGGACGGTGACGGTGGGGGTGAGGAGCACGTCGAGGGCGTCGGGGACGCGGCCCCGGCACCACCTCTCGACGCCGACGGCGAGCAGCGCCGCCGCCAGGGCCCCGAGGACCCCGCCCTCACCGGGGACGAGCGCCACCCCGAAGGCCGTCACCTTCGCGACGCCCGGATAGACGACGATCGCCGCGACCGCGCCCCCGAGGACGGGTGTGCCGCCGAACACCTTCGCCGTGTTGTAGCCGACGAAGACGCTGATCAGGGCCATGAAGCCGGAGGCGACGGCGGCGAGCGCGGGGGTCAGCCAGGGCAGCCAGCCCGCGTTCACGAGGAGCCCGTCGAGCCCGGCGAGGATTCCGCAGCCGATCAGGGCCGGGATCAGCGGCACGAAGACGTCGGCGATGCGGCGGAGGGCCGTCTTGAGGGGGGTCGCGTTGCGCCGGGCGCGGACCGCTTTCAGCTCGGCACCACGGGCGGCGAGGTCCGCGGCACCGTCGTTGCCGGGCCGGGTGCGGGCGCGTCGTGGTTGCTCGCGCGGTTCCCCGCGCCCCTCCGGGGCGCGCTGCGGTGACCCCGGCAGGCCGCCACCGAGCAGCTTCTCGAACTCGGCGGTCACCGCCACCACCGCACCCGGCCCGATCACCACCTGGAGGGTGTCCCCGTCCGCCACCACCCCCAGCACCCCGGGCACCGCCCGCACCGCCTCCGCGTCGACCCTCTCCCGGTCGGCGACGCCCAGCCGCAGCCGGGTCATGCAGTGCGCGACGGAGCTGACGTTCCCGGGGCCGCCGACCAGGGGCAGCAGCGCGGCGGCGGTGTCGTACGACGATCTCTGCACCCCCCGAGCGTGCGGGTCAGCCGCCCGTCGCGGTGAGCGCCGCGCGCAGATGACCGCCGGACTCCTCCAGAAGGCGGGCTGCGGTGGGCCCGTCGACACCGGCCAGGATCACCAGGACGGCGGGCTTCACCTCGCCGTCGGTGGCGGTGAGGGCCGCCTCGATCTCGGCGTCCGGCGCACCCGTGGCGAGCGCGACGATCCGGCGGGAGCGGGCCCGCAGCTTCTCGTTCGAGGCGCGGACGTCGACCATCAGGTTCCCGTAGGTCTTGCCGAGCCGGATCATCGTGATCGTCGACAGCATGTTCAGGACGAGCTTCTGCGCGGTGCCGGCCTTGAGCCGGGTGGACCCGGTGAGCAGTTCGGGGCCGACGACGACCTCGATCCCGTGCTCGGCGGCGGCTGCGAGCGCGCTGCCCGCGTTGCAGGAGAGGCCGACGGTCAGGGCCCCCAGGGCGCGGGCGTGCCCGACGGCGCCGACGGCGTAGGGGGTGCGGCCGGAGGCCGAGACGCCGACGACGGTGTCGGCGGCGCCGATCGCGAGCGCGTCGAGGTCCGTGCGGGCCAGTTCGGCGGAGTCCTCGGCCCCTTCCACGGACGTGACCATGGCCGCAGGACCGCCCGCGATGACCCCGACCACCTGACCGGGCCGGGTGTTGAAGGTGGGCGGACACTCGGACGCGTCCAGGATCCCGAGCCGCCCGGCGGTACCGGCCCCGGCGTAGACCAGCCGGCCGCCCTGGGCCATCCGGGCGGCGATCGCGTCGATCGCCGCCGAGATCTGCGGCAGTCGCAACGCCACGGCCCCGGCCACCCCGGCGTCCTCCCCGTTCATCAGCCGCGCGATGTCGAGCGTGGGCAACGTGTCGATCTCGGCGAGTTCCGGCCGGAACGCCTCGGTGGTGAGCGTTTCGAGTTCGGTGCGGAGGGTGTGATGTTCGGTGGTCATCGGCAGACGGCTCTTTCCAACGCGGACGAGTGCACTAACTCAGGGGGGCGGGGCGGTATCGAATGTGCGGCTACCGCCGCGCGGGCGCGATCAGCCGTATGCGGCCCGCACTCGCTCCACAACGCTTCCCCGTACGGTCTATCGGGGCACACTCCGGTGCCGATGAGCCAACGCCTCGTAAGACGCCGCCAACGCCGGCGCCGCCGCGTCGTACGTCCGTTGCGCGACCCCCACGAACAGACAGTCCACCACCAGCAACTGCCCGGTCCGCGACGACATCGCCGCCGGCCGCAGCTCGCTCTCCCGCGCCGTCGACGTCGTCAGCACATGGTCGGCGTACTGCGTCACCGACGACCCCGGCCGCCCGGTGATCGCGACGGTCGTGGCACCCCGTTCGAAGGCCACCCGCAGCGGCTCTATGACATCCCCGGTCGACCCGGAGTGCGTGATCGCTATCGCCACGTCCCCGGCCCGCAACTGCACCGCGTTGGTGACCGCGAGATGCGGATCGCTGTGGGCGTGCGCTATCAGCCCTATCCGCAGCAGCTTCTGCGTGAGGTCCTGCGCGACAAGACCCGACGCCCCGATGCCGTACACGTCGGTCCGCCGCGCCCCGGCGAGCGCGCTCACCGCGGCCCCCAGCTGCACCGTGTCGAGACCGGCGGCCGTGTCCGCGAGGGTCTGCTGCTCGTCGTAGGCGAGTTTCGCGACGACGTCGGCGATCGGGTCGTCCACGGCGATGTCGGTGGTGATCGCGGGCGCCCGCCCCGACTGCTGCTGCGCGGCGAGCCCGGCGAGGGCGAGCCGCAGGTCGCGGTAGCCGGGGTAACCGAGCAGGCGGGCGGTGCGGACGACGGTCGCCTCGCTGGTGCCGGTCAGTTCCGCGAGGCCGGTGACCGTGAGCGCCGCGCAGCCGGCCGGGTCGCCGGCGACGGCCTCGGCGACGCGCTGCATGGAGCGGGTCATGGAGGGGGCGAGGGTCCGCACCTTGGCCGCGAGGGCGGCGGGAGCCGGCGGCGCGCCGCCCGGGCCGCCGGGTCCACGGCCGCCGAAAATTTCCTTCACCTTCTCGGTCACCCTTGAAAGATATTTTCGGTTCGGGTACCCGGTCAAGACCGCGCACAATAGGACCATGGACCCCGTAAGCCCCTTGGAACAGGCGCTGCACGCAGCCCGCGCCCTCGTGCTCGCCGATCTGGTCGCGGGCGAGGTCGCCGAGGCGGACGTGGTCTCGCTGGTCGAGGACTCCGTCGTACAGCGCCGCTGGTGGGTGGAGCAGTGGCCGGAGGGCGCGGGATACGTGGCGGGGCTGGTGGCCCAGGACGTACAGGACGCGCTCCTGGAGCGGTACGGCCGCTGGCCGCTGTGCCCGGTGTGCGGCTCCGGCGACCCGCACGCCCTGGACGTCGAACCGGAACTCGGCCCCGACCCGCACTGGGTGTGCCACAAGGCGGGCGTGAAGGTCGCCTCGGTCGGCTCCCTGGGCGGTGCCATGGGCGGGACGGCGTCCTCGTGACGGTGTACATCGATCCGCCGGACTGGCCGGGCCACGGCCGGATGTGGTCCCACCTCGTCAGCGACGTGTCGTACGCCGAACTGCACGCCTTCGCCGATGGCATGGGCGTACAGCGCCGCGCCTTCGAGCGCGACCACTACGACATCCCCTCGCACCGCTACCCGGACGCGGTCCGGGCCGGCGCCGTGGAGGTCAGCAGCCGCGAGGTGGTGCGGCTGCTCACACGAGCCGGTCTACGGCGGCGGAAGGGGCGGACGGTTCCTCGGGCGCCCGGATGAACCAGGTCTCGGCCTCGTGCCGGATACCGATCGTCGTGGCGGTCTCGGCGACTTCGCGCAGGGGCTTCCCGAGCCGCATGGCGGTCAGTAGGAGGGCGGTCAGGGACATCGCGGGGCGCTCCCGGAAGAGGAGCGCTGGGGCGTTGGGTGGCTTGCTGATGATGGCGTACAGGAAGTCTTCAAGCCGGCGTTCCTCGGCCCACTCTTTGCTGACCGGGGCGACCTGGTAACCGAGTGCGGTGAGGGCGGCGGTGATTTTCTCGGGCTCCTGGCCGGTGTGGTGTGCGGCGGCGCGGACGGCGTCCGGGGAGACGGGGCCGAAGAACTCCGGTGCCGGGAACCGCCCGAAGCAGACGGCTTGGACATCCTGGTCCCGTAGCGCGGAAACCGCCGCCGGGTCGAAGCCGAAGCGGTAACCCAGGGCTCCCAGCCGGTCCACGGCTGCGGCCAACGTGACGGCTGCCTGGTCGGCCATCTCCGCCACGTCCACCAGAGGCAACGGGCGCCTCATGTCGTCCAGTTCGGGGCCAGTGCCCAGGAGGGTGATGTCCTCGCGGGAGGGCAGCCGCTCGTCGTCGGGTAGGTCGGCCACCCCGTAGCCGAGCTCCCGGAGCCTCTCGACGAGGAAACCGGGCGGGCTGTTGAGCCGGCGGGCGGCGGAAGCCACGGCGCGGAGATTCACGTCCTGGTTCACACGGCGTACCTCGGCGAGCAGACCCCGGTCGTCGTCGGTCAGTTCGGGCAGGTCGGCCGCGTTCGGCGGAAGGGCGAAGCCGAGTTCGCCGAGGAAGTCCACGACCGACCGCAGGGGCAGGTCCGTCCGGCGCGCCACCCAGTTCAACCGGGCCCGGGAGACCCGTTCCGCCTCCTCGGGCGAGGGTTCGGTCTCGTACGGCGGCCACAACCCGGCGACGATGCTGCGCTCTTCCTCGCTCCACTGTTCCCGGGCGGGGAACTCGGCCGGCACGGTGAAGCCCAACTCGGCCAGTCGCCGGGCGGCCCATGAGGTGCTGCATTCGGCCGTGACGGCACTGACGCCGATCTGGGCCGCCGAGAGCGTGGCTCCGGGGCTCAGCCAGCCGTCCAGGTTGCCCAGCGGCCGGAGCAACGGCAGATCGGTGTACGAGGCCGCCGCGCAACCGAGCATCGGCTCGACCCGGTAGCCCAGTTCTGTCAGCCGCTCGGCCGTCTCAGCGGGTGAGCGCTCGGTGCGCGAACTCAGTGTGAAGGTGTCCGCCGAACGGACCGGAACCGCTGGATCGCGCCAGTCCGACAGCCCCATGATGCTGAGCAGACCGGTGTCGGCCAGCTGCGGGGAAGGCGGGTCCCCGAACAGGGGCCACAGAGGCCCTCGCAGCCATCCGTCATAGGCTCGTCCCCAGCCATAGACGAAGACCCGGGAATCGCTGAGCAGCCGTAGATCAGACGGCCGCGCCCAGCGCGCCGTATCGGCGTCGTCCAGTGCGGCAGGTCCACCGAGCCCGGCCCGGTACAGCGTCCGCAGCCTCCAGCGCAGGACATGCGGCGGCACGGTGAGAAAGAACGAGGCGAGTGCCGCCCGGTCATAGTGATCGCTGTAGCGGCCGGTCACCAGGGGCAGTAGGGCGGTGTCGGCTGGGAAGCCTCCCACCTGGCCGAAGGGAGCCGTGATGTTCTCTCCGAGCGGCCAGGCAAGATCAGCCCGGTGTGCCTCCTCGGCCACCCGGTCGGCGAAGGACACGGACCAGTTGCTCGATTCCTCCAGCCACTGAGGGCCCAGCAGCCCGTTCCCATGGGCGATGAGGCTCGGCAGGGCGGCTGTCATGCGGGCCTGTACATGCTTCTCGTCGAAGGAGCGCACCTTCTTGCGGTCCACGGTGAGGTCCGGCGCGTGCCTGTTGGTGAGGTTGACGACCGCCCCGTACACCCGGTCCTTGTAATCGGTCTCCGCCAGCAGCCCGTCGGCCAGTAGAACGCCTTCGCCCTTGATCCACCACACGTCCGGCTGGTCCGACGGGACGCACAGCATGTACCCGTTGGGGGCGTACGTCCGGGGGCCGTGGATCTCCAGGCTCTCCGGAGACAACTCGCCCGGCAGCCAATCGCGCGACCGGGCACCATGGGTCGCCGTCGTGAGATAGGGCGCCACCCACAGCACTTCCTCCAGCGCCTCCACACACGACACGGACCTGCGCCGGTTGCTCAGCAGCAGCTGCACGGTGGTGCCGGAACCGTCCCCCGGTCCCAGGTCCTCCACCCGGAAGAAGTTGCCCGGACCGGCGATCGTCACCTGCAACAGCCGACCGGGATGTCCTTCGCGTCCCATTCGGCAGGTTCGTACGACGATTTCGTCGGCCAGCATGAAGTAACTGAGCACCCCGATCCCGAACCGGGAGTTCGGATACAACTCCGGTTTTGGGTCCGAAAGCTGGGACCAGGCGGCCTGCTCCTCGACGTACTCCGGGAGATCGACGAAGCGGGCGCCGCCCTGGGAGAAGACGGTACTGAGTTCGCTGATGCCCATGCCGATGCCGTTGTCGCGGCACTCCAGGTAGGCACGGCCGTCGGAACGGACGCCCTGCACGAACTCGATCCGGCCCTCCCAGTCTGCGACCGTATGGCCCGTGCGGCGCAGGTACCGGGTACGGCAGTCGCGGTACCGGAGGGCGTCCAGCGCGTTCTGGTACAGCTCGCGTACGGCCAGATCGCTGGTGCCGTAGAGCTCCTCGCCCATGAGGAGCTCCTGGACCCGGTCCTCGGCTAGTTGGAAGCGGATACCGTCGGAGAGCTGGTCCGGGGTGTTGCCGTCCAGGCGGACCCGGCTGCCGTCGGCGTAAGGCGGGAGGGTGCGCAGCGGGGCGAGGGCGGGCAGGTCGCCGCGGTTGATGTCACGCAGCAGTACGTCGACGCGGGTCGCGTGCTCGCGCAGGGCGACCTGGACCGCGGGGTGCGTGCACACGGCGTTCAGCGAGCGGCCGAGACCGGAGACCCGCCAGTCGGAACGCTGCACGGTGGCCAGCAGTCCCCCCGGATCGACGCTGTCATGCACGCCGATGTGTTCGACGACGATCTCGGGCAGGTCGACCGGATCGACCGCCATCGCAGAGGCCGCCTTCACCAGCGCGGCTACCAGGGCGGTACGTACCTCGTGTTCGTCGCCGGTGGTGGCGGCGATGACGTCGTGGTCGTTGTCGTTGTCGTACACCTGGAGCTCGTCGAGACGGGCGGCGGTGGCGCGGCGCATGGTGAAGGGTGCTGTGCGGTGCTCGCGGAGCAATCCCGCCAGCCGCTCCCCAGAGAGGGCGTCGGCGACCCAGGAGGGCTGGTCGCGGCGGGAAGCGACCTCTCCCAGAAGCGCCTTGAGCCGCTCCGCTGTGTACAGTTCGGGTTGTTTTATGAGCCAGCGATGGAACAGCCACCACTTGATACGGCGGACCGAGTCGCCGGAGTCCTTGCGGTGTTCCAGGGCGCCGAGCCGACGCTTGAGGCGGGGAAAGCCCTGGGTGAACTTGTCGAAGCTGTGCTGGTCTGGGCCGTTGTTCACAGCCGCGTCGGGTGCAGCCGGGGCGTTGCGGTGAGGGGACACATCCGTGGTGAGGACGCCGATCCGCTGCGCCGCCTCCTGGGCCCAGAACGTCTGGGCGACCAACGGGAAGAGGAAGGCGAGCGCTGCCTCGGTCGGAGACAGCACCACGTCCTTGGCCAGTTGGCCGACCATGAACGCCATTCGTTCATGGGTGCGTTCCGCCAGCACGGGATCATGCCACGGGTCGCTGCCTGCTGCCCGGGCCGCGTCCTGCGTCGCCTTCTGGTACGTCGCGGCCAACTGCCCGGCGAGAGCCCGGCAGACTTCCCTGATGGTCTCCCGGGTCGTGCCCTCCAGGGCGCGGTGCCAGGGGAACTCGTCGACGTCCCGCACCCAGGCGTGCACCTCGGTCCGCCGTTCGGCGCCCGGCAGCAGAGGAAAGTCTCCGCCGTCGGCCCCGGATTCGCAGGTGACCTTGACCTGCTGAGGCTGCCCGGCCTTGCCGTAGGCACGGTGATAGAGGTCGACCCGATCCTGTACCTGCCCGGACAACTCCCGTAGGGAGAGGGCGTGCTGGTCGGTGGCGATTACGTCGGCGACTGCGCGGGAGAACAGACTGAACGACTCGCCTTGCTGCACACCGACCTCGAAGCCGGGGCGGACTGTGTCCGTGTCCCGTACGAACAACGCCGACTGAGGCTTCGCACAGGCATGTACGTAGGCGACCTTGCGGCGCAGCGTGCCGATGATCTCAGGGGCCCGCCACGGGCGCGTACCGGGCACCGACTTGGTGTCCGGCACCCGGCCCTCGCGACAGGCATCGATCAGGAAGACGACGCGTTCGCAGAGGGACTTCTCCACCTCTTTGTGCCAGCCGATCTCGATGCAGCCGTCGGTGAACGGCTCCGCCTCGGGGGCGTCCTCCGGTACCAGGTAGTCCTTGCCCTCGATGTGGATACCGTGTCCGCTCAACACGATGAGCAGGGTGTCGCCGGAGCGAGCGTCGGCCAGGAACCGGTGAACGGCACCGCGCACGGTGTTCTGCGTGATGCCGCGCCGGTTCTCCAGGGTGTCGGCCTGGAAACCGCGGCCGGTCAGGACTTCGCGCAGCCGCTGGATGTCGTCCCGGACGAAGGGCAGGTCGCCGTAGCCGGGGATGTCGGAGTAGTCGCTCGCTCCGATCAGCAGGGCCTTGTGCTTGCTCGCCATGGGAGGCGCCGGCTCAGGCAGGCCGCTTGAACGTCAGTGTCAGGCTCCGAGCGCCCTGCATCTGCCCCGATCCGATGAACTGGACCCCGCCACTCGCGGTGACCTGGAAGGACAGCTGAGCCTCGGCCAGAGGAAGGGGGCCACCGCGGTCGGCGACCTCCTGGAAGACACGCTGAAGAGCGTCGACGGCATCGGCCAGATTCTTGCGAAGGGGACCGAGCGGCACCGAACGCAACACGGAGTCGCCGTCACGGCTGAAGAGACTGCCCATGGTGTCGCTGTTCTGCGCCGCGAGGGCGATGTCCTCATCCGTGGCCGTCACCCAGAACGACAGGGTCCGCGCGTCGTCGGTGTCCTGGACCGTGCTGCTCTCCGTGGCTCCTTCGGCTTCTCCGACCCGGACCAAGGCCTGCTCGCTCATGCCGTCTGGCTCCCCTCAGCCATGTCACGCCCGTCGCCAGCTACGCGGGGCAGACAACTCTAGTTCCATCAGGGGAGTTTGTGTTCGGCGATGCTCGACTTCGTCTGCGGTCGGTCGGCTCATTGCCGCAGCGCGAAGGCCAGCTCCTGCTCGCCCTCGCTCACCCTGCCGAACCCGGCGCGGGTGACGACCGCCTGGGAGGCGGTGTTGGCGGTCTCGACGGTGGCGAACAGGGTGTGTACGTCGTCGCGGGCCAGGGCCCAGTCGGCCAGTGCGCGGAGCGCTTCCGTCGCGTAGCCGTGGCCGCGGGCGGCCTCGGCCAGGTCGTAGCCGATCTCCACCCGCCCCTCCTCGTCCGGGGCGGAGTGGAAGCCGATGCCTCCGACCGCGCGGCCGTCCGCCCGGCGGACCAGGGCGAAGACGCCGAACTCCGGCCGGTGGACGCCCCCTTCGTACGCCTTGAGCAGGAAGCCGGCCGCGTCGCGGGTGCCCTCGTAGGGGCCGCCGTCGATCCACTCGAAGCCGCCGTCGCCGCCGAGGCGCAGGTCACGGGCCTCGGCGGGGCGGATCCCGACGAGGTCGAGGCGCTCGGCGGGGACGACCAGGTTGTTGCGCCAGCGCCACTCGGTGACCGGGGCGCGGCCGGGCAGCTCGCCGCGGCCGGTGGCCCACAGGAGGGTCGGCCAGGCGGCGGGGCCGGGCTGGACGTGCGGGAACAGCCAGGCCAGGACGGACTCGGCGAGTTCTTCGGAGGGCTGGTAGGGGAGCCCGAGGCCCGTGGTCATGTCGTGGGTGTGGAGCAGCACTTCGGCGATCCCCATCGCGGCGAAGCCGGCCCGGTCCGCGCTGCGGAAGGGGTACGGGTGGAAGGCGCGGACCTCGCGCGGGGTCGTGCGGACGGTGGCGGCGAGCAGGGCGCCGGTCGTCTGGATCACGTGCAGCAGGCCGGAGTTGTCGGTCCCGTCGTCGAGCCTGAGCTCGAAGGGCACGTACGCGTCCTGGGCGCGCCCGGCCAGGTTGGCGGCGTACGCGACGAGGTCGTCGGCGACATGGACCGCCGTCTCGTGGCAGTTCCAGTCCAGCCGGCCGGCCGGCACCTCCGCCCAGTCCCTCGTCACCGCGGGCCGCAGCGCGGCCACACAGCCCGCGACGGCCTCTTCCACCTGGTCCCCGCCCGTTTCCCGCATGGCTCGCACCCTAGGGCGCCGGGTCCTCGGCGGTCGACAGCATTTCCAGCTCCGCGGCGAGGTTGTAGCGGGCGGTCGGCTCCCACTCGGTCCGGCCGTACGGCGTTCTGAACAGCCGTGGCAGGTCGAGGAGTTGCCGCAGGATCGCGGAACGGCCCGTGCGGAAGGCGTCGTTGGGGACGAAGTGGTACTCCTCGCGGACGGCGGCGGTGTAGGCGGCGTACGCGGCGGGCGGGGCGGCGAGGATCGCGAGGTCGGCGTCGCACAGGACCTCGCCGTTGCGGTCGCCGGGGGCCGGGTCGTGGGTGACGGTGAGCCGGACCAGGCGGGCGACCTCGGCGGTGTGCGCCGCGGAGACCCCGGCCTCGGGGAGGGCGCGTTCGGCGAGGCGGGCCGAGCGCTCCTCGTTCGTCGAGCGGTCCGGCAGGTAGACCGCGTCGTGAAACCACGCGGCGAGCCTGACCAGGTCCGGTTCGTCCGCGTACTCCTCCAGCGCGTCGATGCGGTCGAGGACCGCGACGAGGTGGGTGACCGTGTGGTACCGGCGCTGGGGCTCCTGCCAGCGGCGGAGCAGTTCGTCGGCGTAGCGGTAAGGGTCCGGGGCGCAGGAGTCGTCGTCCCGCGACCTGAGGAAGGCGGTCAGCCAGCGGGAACGCAGGGCGTCGAGATCGGCCATGCGCCCATTCTCCCGCCCGCCACCGACATCCCCCTAGCGTGGGAGCCATGACTGCTGCTGACGACGCACGCGACCCCCTCCTCCCCGGCCGTCTCCTCACCGCCGAACGCGACGCGCTCATCCCGCTGCTCCGCTCCCGCCCGGACGCGGACCTCGCGCTGCCGACCGCCGCCTGTCCCGGGTGGACGGTCCGGGACGTGCTCGCCCACTGCTCGTCCGCGCTGATCCGGGTGGTCGAAAGCCGTTTCGAGCCCGGGGTGTTCTCGCCCGAGTCGAACGACCGGGACATCGCCGAGCGCGCCGACTGGACGAACTCCCGGGTCCTCGACGAGCTGGAGCGCGGGATGACCGAGGCCGGCGAGGTGATCGCGGACCGGGCGGACGGGCGCCTGGACCCGGTCGCCTTCGGCTGGGGGTCCCCCCACGCCCTTAAGGCAGTGGGGGAGGGTGCACGCCGGTGACGTCCGCGACACCCTCGGCGAACCCGGCGCCTACACGGGCGCGAGCCTGCCGCACGCGCTCTCGCTGCTGGCCCGGGTGACCCGGGTCCGGGGGCACCTGCGGCTCCAGGCCGACCTGGACGACCTCGACGACCCGCTGCACCTGGGCGAGAACAGCGGGACCCGGACCCCGGCCCGCTTCATGGGCGACGCGGCGACGCTCGTACGGCTGTACACCGGGCGGTCGCCGGACGGGGCGTCGTACGAGCTGATGGGGGCGGAGACGGCGGAGCTGAACATCTACGGCTGAATCCGGACCCCGTGTGACGGAGGCGGTCTCGCGGCCCCCGGTGTTCCCCGCGTACCCTGGATTGGACTAGACCTCCGGACTAGACCTCTTGTGTGAGGAGCCCGGGGTGCACGGGGAACACCACGGAAGGGGCCCTATGAGCACGCGTGCAGTCCTGGAGGTGATCGCCCTCGACGCCGAGGACGCGGTCGCCGCCCAGGCCGGAGGCGCGGACCGCCTCGAACTGGTCACCGACATGGCGGCCGACGGGCTGACCCCGCCGCCCCGGACCTTCACCGCGATCCGGGCCGCCGTCGACATCGACCTGCGCGTGATGATCCGGCTGGCGGACGGGTTCGCCGCGGGCGACGCCGACCGTCTGGTGGGGGTGGCCGGGGAGCTGCGGGCGGCCGGCGCCGACCAGTTCGTGCTCGGGTTCCTGGACGCGTCGGGCGGGGTGGACCTGGACGCGGTGGAGCGGGTGGTGGCCGGGCTGGACGGCTGCCGCTGGACCTTCCACCGGGCCATCGACCGGGCCGCGGACCGCGACGCCCTGCGCAAGCAGCTCGCCGACCTGCCCGGCCTCGACACCTACCTCACGGCGGGGGCCGCGGAGGGCGTGGACGAGGGGCTGCCCAGACTGCTGGCCGAGGCGGGGCGGCGCGGCGAGCCGGGGTACGAGCAGACGCTCCTGGTGGGCGGCGGCCTGCGGCTCGACCACGTGACCGAGCTGCGGGCGGCGGGCATCGAGGCCTTCCACATCGGCGGCGCCGCCCGGCCGACGGGCTGGGCCGGCGCCGTGTCCGAGGACGCGGTGCGGTCCTGGCGCCGGGCGCTGGACGGGTCGGAGGCCGCGCTACCGCGTTGACCGAGCCGCACCCGGCCCGGTCGGCGGGCCTGGTGGTGACGGCTCGGTCGGTGGATCGGTCGGCGGGCCTGGTGGTGACGGCTCGGTCGGTGGATCGGTCGGCGGCTCTGGTGGCGACAGCCCGGTCGGCGGCTCCGTCGGCGGTTCGCTCGGCGATTCCCTCAGCGGTTCACCCGTCGGCTCACCACCCGTCGGTTCACCCGCCGGTTCACTCGGCGGCGAGCAGGTGGGCCGGGGCGATCCGGGACAGTCGACGGATGGGCACGGTCAGGGCCGCCACCACCAGGGCGGTCGCGGCGAGCGTGGCCAGCAGTGCGGCGCCGGTGACCGTGAGCAGGTGTCCGTGCAGCACGCCCCTGCCCAGTGCCAGCACCCCGGCCAGACCGGCCACCGCGCCGGACAGGCCGCCCAGCAGGGCCAGGCCGATCCCCTCGTAGAGGGTCAGCCGCGCCAGCTCGCGGTCGGTCCAGCCGGTCGCCCGCAGCACCGCGAGGTCGGCGGCGCGTTCGCGCTGCGAGATGACCAGGACGTCGATGGCACCGGCGGCGCCCAGCAGCAGGGACAGGGCGACGCTGAGGTAGTCGGCCTCGCGCGCCTGCGCCACCACGGCACTGCCGAGCAGCGACCCGGCCACCTCCCCCCGGAAGGCCAGTGTCAGGGCGAGCAGTACCGTGAAGGCGGCCACGCCCAGCGCCAGCCCCGCCGCGCCCAGCAGCGTGCGGCCCCGCACCCGCAGCAGGTTGAGCACGGCCAGCCCGGCCACCGAACGCACCGGGCGGGCGCGCCGGGCCGCCGCCACCGGGGGCCGGACGGCCTCCATCGGGCCCAGCCGGGTGGCGAGCCAGGCGGGGACCAGGCCCGCGGCCGTCGCCAGCAGGAGCGCCACCGGGAGTACGAGGAGCGCCTTGGCCCCGGCCGCGGGCTGTCCCAGCAACAGGCCCAGCACGTACGCGAGCAGCGCGCCCGCGGCCCCGGCGGCGAGGCCGATCACCGCGAGTTCGCCGAGCACCAGGCGGAGTACCTCGCCGCCGCTCCAGCCGAGGCAACGCAGCGTGCCGATCTCGGTGCGGCGCGAGCGCACCGAGGCCAGCGCCGCCTGCCCGAGGAAGAGCGCACACACGACGAGGACCAGGACGAAGAGCACCGCGCTCTTGGTGTCCACCGCCCGGAGGATGCGCAGCGCCACGCCCTTGGCGACCCAGCGCTCCGTCACCTGCGCCGACCCGCTCAGCGCCACCGTCCGCGGGGCGGGCGAGCTGCCGACGGTGACGTCGACCTGGAGCCGGGGGTAGGCGGCCCGGATCGCCCCGGCCACGGCGTTCACCCGGGCCCGGGAGGCGGTGTCGACGCCGGTCACCCCGGCCACCCGGATCCTGATCGCGCTCACCGGCGCCCGGTCCTGGAGGCCCGCGACCCGGCGGCTCTTGGTGAGCGCGGTGACGGAGTCCATCGTCGTCAGCATGGTGGGCGGCGGGCTGAGGTAGCCGCCCAGGTTGCGGTCGGGCCGCAGCGGCCTGCCCTGGAGCTTCGCCCGGGTCGCGGCGTCCGCGCCGGTGACCTGCGGCGACTGGTAGGTCTCCAGCGGGTTGTCGGAGAGCGCCGAGAAGCCGTGCAGCCTGCCGGTGTCGTAGCGGCCGACCAGGCGGACGAAGGGGTTGGGCAGGCGCCCGGAGTCGACGCCGTCACAGGAACCCAGCCCGATGCAGTCCGTGGCGGCGTGACTGGTCACCTTCCGGTACTGGATGCCCTGGTGGTTCTCCTCGGGGACGCTGCGGAACGGCTGCTGGTCCGCGGTGATCCACAGGCCGCGCTTCTGGGGCGGCTGCGGCTGCGCGGCGAGGCCGCCGTCGGAGGTACGGCGGTAGGTGACCGGGCCGACCGTCCAGTAGTTCCCGGTGTCGAACGAGTCTTCGGTCAGCGCCTTCCGGTAGCCCTTGCCCAGGTCGACCCGGGTCCTGCCCACCGTGGTGCCGCGCAGGCCCCGGACGAAGCTGTCGGCCGTCGGGTTGCCCAGCTTCGAGGGCAGCTCGGCCGGGTCGCCGACGTCGAGCCGCTGGACGGTGGCGTCGAGCGTTCCGGTGGTCAGCGGGTCGTCGCTGAGCAGCGCCGGGATGTAGGAGTCGTGCTGTCCGTGGACGCTCTTGGCGGACGACACCGTCCACGGCTTGTCCCGCTCGGTGAGCATCCGGCCCGAGGTGACGGCGGAGCCCAGGCCCACCAGCTCGTCCTCGGCCGCCGGGTCGACGGCGGCCAGCAGCACGGGGTAACTGACCGGGACGTCGATGGTGGCCTTGTCCCGGCCGGACTGGCAGTTCATCCGCGAACTGAGGTCCGGGTCGAACGGCGACCTCTCTCTGAGGTCCTCGGCGATGAAGTTCGGCCTCATCGGCAGGTTCAGGTTGAACTCGGTCTGCTCGGTCTTGTCCCAGTTGAAGTAGAAGCAGACGTCGTACTTCCCCTTCAGCTGATACCGCCGGGTGCTCTTGTCGACCGCGCCCGCTTCCAGGGTGTCGGACTGGAACAGGTCCTCCTCCTTTCCCGCCGAGGTCAGGGGGGAGCGGGTGAGGTAGACGTACTCGTCGGCGGTGCGGTAGGCGCCCAGTCCGGAGGTGAGCGTCGGGCTGATGCGCAGGATCTGCCGGGACGCGTCGGAGTCCAGGAAGCGGGACACGTCCACGGTGACCGTGCTCGACACCATCAGGTAGCCGATGTTGGCGACCGGTGCGGCCACGTCGACCCCGGCCAGGCCGCGGATGCGCCGGTACTGGTCCATGGTGATGCCGCCGAACGTGCCGGACAGGAAGTTCGGCGCGACCAGGCCGCTCTGCCGCTCCACGGCCGTCTGGGAGCCGGGCGGGCGCACCAGGACGTCGTACGCGGACCGGGCGTTCTTCCGTACGGTGCCCACGGTGGTCGCCTGGCTCGTGCTCACCGTCGAGGTCAGCAGGGTGAAGCTGGTCGCCGCCACCAGGATCCCGGCGGCCAGGGCCAGTGCGCGCCCGCGCCGCCGCCGGAGCTGGTCGAGGATCATCGTGATCACGGGCGCAGGCCCCCCAGCCGGTCCAGTACGTCGCCGAACGGCGTGACCCGCTGGTCCGAGGTGATCCTGCCGTCCTGCAGCCGCACCACCCGGTCGCCGTTGGCCGCGACCTCCGCGTCGTGGGTGGCGATCAGCATCGTCATCCCGTACCGCTCGCGCAGCGACATCAGCAGGTCGATGATCTCCCGCCCGATGACGCTGTCCAGGTTGCCGGTGGGCTCGTCCGCCAGCAGCAGCCCCGGCCGGTTGACCAACGCGCGGGCGACGGCGACGCGTTGCTGCTGGCCGCCCGACAACTGCGAGGGCAACGCGTCGGCCCGGTGGTCCAGGCCGACCGCTTCGAGCAGTTCCATGCCGCGCGCACGGCGGTCGAAGTCCACCCTGCGCGGCAGGACGGGGGCCAGTACGTTGTCCAGCGCGGTCAGCGCGGGCAGCAGGTGGAAGCGCTGGAAGACGAAGCCGATCCGCCTGCGGTGCCGGTCCAGGTCCCGGCGCACGAGTTCCGTGCCGTCGATCTCGACGTGTCCCTCGTCGGGCCGGTCCATGCCCCCGGTCACGTGCAGCACGGTGGACTTGCCGGCACCGGACGGCCCGGTCAGCATCACCACCTCGCCCGCCGCGACCTCCAGGTCGACCCCGTCCAGCGCGGTCAGCCCGGGATACCGGCGGCTCACCCCGCGCAACGCCACGCTCACAGCCATCGATGCAGCCTCGCCCTCGCACCTACATTGCGGCAATTCAGGGGTATGTTGTCACAATGTAGAAGGGACGTATATGCCGCTCCACCACGCCGTGCTCGCGCTGCTGACCCGCCGGCCGAATCACGGATACGAACTCAAGGCCCGGTTCGAGGAGGCCATCGGCCCGCAGTGGGGTGGCCTGAACATCGGGCACCTCTACCAGATCCTCGAACGGCTGGTCCGCGACGGCTATGTCTCCCGCTCGCAGGTCACGCAGACCGACCGGCCCGACAAGAACCTCTACACGCTCACCGAGGCGGGCGAGGCCGAACTGCGCTCCTGGGCGACCACCGCCTGGGTACGGGTCGGCGGCTTCCGCGACGAACTCTTCCTGAAGCTCCTCGGTGCCTCCGCGCTGGGCCCGCAGGCCCTGACCACGCTGATCGAGTCGCAGCGGCAGACATACCTCTCCGAACTCGCGGGCCTGGCCCGGCAACGCCGGGCCCACGCCGCCGAGCCACTGGTCGCCGTCCTGATCGACGCCGCCGTCGCCCACACCAAGGCCGACCTCGAACTGCTGGACAGCGCCGCCCAGCACCTGGGCCCGCTCGCCGCGACACACGACGACACGCAGACGCAGGCGCAGGGCGAGTCCCGCGCGGAGTCGGCCTGAGCGCAGCGCCCCGTAGGGGGCGCGGGGAACTGCGCGACCAGCCACGACGGCGCCGCAGTCGGCACACGGCACATCGTGGCGCTTCCGGCGCAGGACCGGCCGGCTCAGACCAGCTGCGGCGGCAACGCGGCCGTGTGGGTCACGATCAGGCCGGACACGGCCCGGGTCAGCGCCACGTACAGGCGCCGCAGGCCCGTGCGCTCGTCCGGTTCCCCGTCGACGACGGCCCGCGGCTCGTCGAGGACCACGTAGTCGTACTCCAGGCCCTTGGCCAGCGACGCCGGGACCAGGGTGAGGCGGGTCTCGGCCGTGGTCTCCTCGCCGGGGGCCAGGTGACCGATGCCGGCCGCCGCCAGCGCCGCCGCCAGCTCGGGCACGCGCGCGTCCGCCGCGATCAGGCCCGTCGAACCCTCGTTGCGGAGCAGCTCCTCGCACGCCGCGACCACGTCCGCGGTCTCCGTGACCGGACGGAGGGCGAAGAAGCCGGGGTTCTCACGGACCGAGGCGACCGGGGTGAGGCCGGGGGCGATGTGCGGGAGGAGCCGGGAGGCGTAGGCGATGACGTCGGTCGGGACGCGGAAACCCGCCGTCAGCTCCTCGATCACGCCCTCGGTCTTGCCGAGGTGGGCCAGCGCCTCGTCCCAGCTCCGCGTCGCCCACGGCGTGGTGCCCTGCGCCAGGTCGCCGAGGACGGTCGCCGAACCGGTGGTGCAGCGCCGGCCGACCGCGCGGTACTGCATGGGGGAGAGGTCCTGCGCCTCGTCCAGGACGACATGGCCGAGCGAGTGCGTGCGCTGCACGAGGTCCGTCGTCTCGTCGATCAGCACCGCGTCCGCGGCCGACCACCTGGCCGCCTTGACGCTGCGTACCGGCTTCGCCCAGACGATCGTCTTCTGCTCGTCCTCGTCGAGGATCCCGGCGGCGTGCTCCGCGAGGAAGTCCGCGTCCGTGAGCAGGCGCAGCACGAGCTTCGCCGGGTCGACCGGCGGCCAGACCTGCTTGACGGCCGCCTTCACCGCCGCGTTGCGCGCCACCGAGTCCTGCACGCGGTCGTCGGGCGCCTCCCCCGAGCGCTCCATCTGGACCAGCACGGCGTGCGCGATGCGCTGCGGCAGGGCCTCGCGCGCGGCGCCGTACCGGATGCCCCGGTCCAGCAACTCGCGGACGATGACCTCCAGTTCGTACGCCGGGACCCGCCAGCGCCGGGAGCCGCGCACCACCACGACCGGTTCGGTGGGCGGCGTGACGTGCGCGTAGACGGCCCTGCGCAGGACCTCCGCCATCCGGGCGTCGCCCTTGACGACCGCGGCGGGGGCGTCGTCGGTGCCGCGGATGTCGACGTCCCGTGCCACCAGGTCGTCCACCGTCGCCTGCTGCACGGCCAGCTCGCCCAGGGCCGGCAGCACCTGCTCGATGTAGTGCAGGAAGGACCGGTTCGGCCCGATGACCAGGGTGCCGGTGCGGGCGAGCCGCTCCCGGTGGGCGTAGAGGAGGTACGCGACCCGGTGCAGGCCGACGGCGGTCTTCCCGGTCCCCGGGCCACCCTGCACGCACACCGTTCCGCCGAGCCCGCTGCGCACGATCTCGTCCTGCTCGGGCTGGATCGTCGCCACGATGTCGCGCATCGGGCCGACGCGCGGGCGCTCGATCTCCTGCTGGAGCAGCTTGCTGGTGCGGGCCGTTTCGGCGGGGTCGGAGAGGTGCTCGTCCTCGTACGCCGTGATGTCGCCGCGGGTGTACCCGAAGCGGCGGCGCAGCGCGATGTCCATCGGGTCCTTCTTGGAGGCCCGGTAGAACGGCTGGGAGACCGGCGCCCGCCAGTCGATGACCATCGGGTCGCCGTCGTGGTCGTGCACGTGCCGGCGCCCGATGTAGAAACGCTCGCCGTACGCGCCTTCCGCCTGGTCGGCGCCGGGGGCGTGCAGGTAGTCGAGGCGGCCGAAGAACAACGGGGTGTCGCTGAGGTCGGCCAGCGCCTTGACGCGCTCCTCCATCTGGCGGGCGAGGACCTCGGCGTTGACCCAGTTCGCGGTGACGTCTCTGATGTCCAGCGACTCGACGTCCTCGCGCATGGCACGCAGGGCGGAACGGGACTCGGCGAGGTGGGAGCGTTCCCTGGAGAGCGGGTCGTGGGCGGGCGTGGACAAGGGGGTGCCTCCGAAGGCCTGCGGGTCGATGGCGCTCAGGTGTGGATGGCGCACAGGTGGCGATCTGCCGACCGGTTTCCGTCCGGGCGGCGGCACTCCGGGAGACGGAGGCGGGCAAGAGCGGAGATTCTAGTGAGGTGCGGGCGGGGGAAGCGAATGGATTTCCTGGGGGCAGCGTGGGCAGCGCACCCGTCCCGCAACCCCTAGGGGAAGCGTCACCCGCAGGGTGGGGCCGGGCTGGGGGGCGGGGTCCATCGGGGGGTGGACGGCGGTATGCCGGAAATTGGACCCGTGGACCGATGCCGTACCGGCACCCGGAGTTCCACCATGGAGACATGAGCGCAGCAACCATCCACCCAGCCCCCAGCCGTCCCCCGGGCGCCACGGCCCTCGACGGAGTCCCGCAACCCCACCACCGCCTCGGCGACGCCCTGCGCGCCGTCAAGGTCTTCGTCAGCGCGGCGTTCAGCGTCGCGATACTCGGTGAGTACGGCGAGGAAGCGGGCATACGCCGCAAGTAACGGCATAGGGTCGCCTCCGTGCCGAACCGGACGGTGACGTCACCCCCTGCCCCGCCCGCCTCCCGCCCCCTGCTTCTGTCCCTCTCCTTACTGACGGTCTCCCTCTGCTCCTTCGCCGCCCTCTGCATCCTGCTCCGCGCCCCGATGGCCGACCTGCTGGTCTACCGGGCCGAGGGCGAGGCCGTGGTCCACGGCGGTGACCTGTACGGCTTCACGGTCACCGAGTGGCGGCTGCCGGCGACGTATCCGCCCTTCGCGGCGGTCCTGTTCGTCCCGACGACAGTGATCCCGGTCCCGGCCCTGAAGGCCCTGTTCCTCGCGGGCAACGCGCTCCTGCTCGCCTGGGTCGTCGCCCTCTCCGCCCGCCTGGCCGGCCGCACGGCACCCCTTCCGCTGCTGTGCGCGGCGACCGCACTCGCGCTCTGGCTGGAGCCGGTCTTCCAGACCCTCCTGTTCGGCCAGGTCAACCTGGCGGTCACCGGCCTGGTCCTGTGGGACCTCACCCGTCCGCCCGGCGCCCGTGCCAAGGGCCTGGCCCTGGGCATCGCGGCGGGCGTCAAGCTCACCCCGGCGATCTTCATCGCCTACCTGTTCCTCACCGCGCGCAGAAAGGAGGCGGCCACCGCGACGGCGTCCTTCGCCGGTACGGCCCTGTTCGGCGCCCTGCTCCTCCCGGCGGCGACCGTGGACTTCTGGACGCGGCGCCTGTTCGAGACCGGCCGGGTCGGCAAGGCCTGGATCGTCGACAACCAGTCGCTCCAGGGCCTGGTGGCGCGGGCCACGGGCACGGCGGCACCGGGCCTGGCCTGGGCGGTCCCGGCGGCGGTGGTGGCGGCGACGGGCCTGTGGCTGGCCACCCGCGCGCACCGTGTGCACGGCTCCGAGAGCTGGGGCGTCCTGCTCACCGCGTTCACGGCCCTGCTGGTCTGCCCGATCAGCTGGTCCCACCACTGGGTGTGGTGCGTACCGCTGCTGGCGGTCCTGCTGGCCGAGGGCCGGACCCTCCTCGCGGCCACGGCGGCGCTGGTCTTCACGGCCCGCACGATGTGGCTGGTGCCCCACGCGGGCGACCGTGACCTGCACCTGCCGGGGTGGCAGCAGCTGTGCGCATCGCCGTACCCGCTGCTGGCGCCGGCGCTGCTGGCAGGCGCCGTCGCGGCCCGGCGCAGGCAGGGACGGAGGCTGCGGCGGAGCGACACCCCGCCGGGCAGCCCGGGCGCCGCTCTGCCGGACGCGCTGCCGGACGGCTCTCAGCCCTCGGCCAGCAGCTCGTCCGCGTCCATGATCCGGTAGGCGTACCCCTGCTCCGCCAGGAACCGCTGCCGGTGGGCGGCGAAGTCCTGGTCGATGGTGTCGCGGGCGACGACCGAGTAGAAGTGGGCCTGGTGGCCGTCGGCCTTGGGGCGCAGCACCCGCCCCAGCCGCTGTGCCTCCTCCTGGCGGGACCCGAAGGTGCCCGAGACCTGGATGGCGACCGTCGCCTCCGGCAGGTCGATGGAGAAGTTGGCGACCTTCGAGACGACGAGCACGCTGATCTCGCCCTCGCGGAAGGCGTCGAAGAGCTTCTCGCGCTGGGCGTTGGAGGTCTCGCCCTTGATGACGGGGGCGTTCAGGTGCTCGCCGAGTTCGTCGAGCTGGTCGATGTACTGGCCGATGACGAGGATCTGCTGACCCGCGAAGCGCTTCACGATCGCCTCCGTGACCTTCCGCTTGGTCGCGGTGGTCGCACAGAAGCGGTACTTCTCCTCGGTCTCGGCGGTGGCGTAGGCCAGCCGCTCCGAGTCCGTCAGGTTCACCCGCACCTCCACGCAGTCGGCGGGTGCGATGTAGCCCTGCGCCTCGATCTCCTTCCACGGAGCGTCGAAGCGCTTGGGCCCGATCAGGGAGAACACGTCCGATTCCCGGCCGTCCTCGCGCACGAGGGTGGCCGTCAGCCCCAGCCGCCGGCGCGCCTGGAGGTCGGCGGTGAACTTGAAGACGGGAGCCGGCAGCAGATGGACCTCGTCGTAGACGATCAGACCCCAGTCCCGGGAGTCGAAGAGCTCCAGGTGCGGGTAGACGCCCTTCCGCCGGGTGGTGAGCACCTGGTAGGTGGCGATGGTGACGGGCCGGATCTCCTTCCGCGTCCCGCTGTACTCGCCGATCTCGTCCTCGGTGAGACTGGTCCGCTTCACCAGCTCGTGCTTCCACTGCCGCGCGGAGACGGTGTTGGTGACGAGGATCAGGGTCGTCGACTTGGCCTGCGCCATGGACCCGGCCCCGACCAGCGTCTTCCCGGCCCCGCAGGGCAGCACCACGACACCGCTGCCGCCGTGCCAGAAGTTCTCCACGGCCTGCTTCTGGTACGGCCGCAGCGCCCAGCCGTCCTCGGCGAGCTCGATCGGGTGCGCCTCGCCGTCCACGTACCCGGCGAGGTCCTCGGCGGGCCAGCCCAGCTTCAGCAGGGTCTGCTTGATCTGCCCGCGCTCGGAGGGGTGCACGGCGACGGTGTCCGGGTCGATCCGGGCGCCGACCAGCGGGATGATCCGCTTGGAGCGCAGGATCTCCTCCAGGACCGGCCGGTCGGTGGTGGTGAGCACCAGCCCGTGCGCCGGGTGCTTGGAGAGCGTCAGCCGCCCGTACCGGTCCATCGTCTCGGCGATGTCGACCAGCAGGGCGTGCGGCACCGGGTAGCGGCTGTACTCGACCAGCGCGTCCACGACCTGCTCGGCGTCGTGCCCGGCCGCCCGCGCGTTCCACAGCCCCAGCGGGGTCACCCGGTAGGTGTGGATGTGCTCCGGCGCCCGCTCCAGCTCGGCGAAGGGCGCGATCGCCCGACGGCAGTCGTCGGCCCGCTCGTGGTCGACTTCCAGGAGCAGGGTCTTGTCGGACTGGACGATCAGAGGACCATTCACGCGCGGCACCCTTTCCCTTCGGCCCGTGTGGCCATCGCCATGGCGGCCGTCGTCACGGACCAAAGTTCCAGTGTGCCTCATGTCCGAGCGAACACCTTCGCCGTTCGGCGGAACGCGCACCGCCCGTGACCGGCTTCAGTGGCCATCTGATCGTCCTGTGCAACCTTGGGCCCGTTTCGGATGTCATGTCCGAGGGAGACGCGGACGACCGCGACTCGGTGGGGAGGCTGGGGTGACGTCCGTACGCATCTGGGGTACCGGCGCGGGGGCCATGGCGATACTGGTGGCGGCCGGTGTGTGGGCACGCGGGTCGAGCGCGGTGGACGCCGGGCTGTGGGCCCAGGTGCGTCCCGCGATCGAGGCGCGGCTGGTGACACAGTCCGCAGGGACCGGGGCCGGGGAGAGCGAGCCTGCTCTCAGGTCGCGGTGGTTCTGCCGGGCGGAGGTGCTGGACCTGGAGGAGAGCGGGGGCCGGGTGCGCGCCGGCGTCAACACGCTGTGCGAGGAGTACGGGGAGCGCGCGGGTGCCCTGGTGCTGTGCACCGGTGCGGAGATACCGGAGGTGGTGCGGCTGGAGAGGGCCCCGTCCGACAGTGGCTATCGCGTCGTCTCCGAGGAACAGGCGCCGGAGGACGACAGCGCCGAATGGGAGGAACACCACTTCAGCCACTACGCGGCGTCCCACCTCGACAAGGGAATGACGTCCACCGGCCTCCAGACCGCAGCCCGCACCCACTTCGGCCTCCCGGCCGAGGCACCGGTACGGGACTGCTGACAGCGCCAGGCAGAAGCACCCCGAACTGAAGCGCCCCGAAAGGGGCGCGGGGAACTGCGCGACCAGCCACGACGGTGCGGTAGCCGAACGACGGCACATCGTGGCGTTTCCAGCGGAGCGTTTCAGTCCTCCGCGAGCTCGGCCACGCCCGTCACCCGGTGCAAGGGATAGGTGCGGACCTCGTCCGCCGTGTGGTCGTACGCCGTGACGAAGCCGCCCTCCACGCGGATCGGGGCGATGACCCGCTGGCTGGCGGTGCCCTCGGCGTTGACGTAGCCGATCCAGAGCGTGTCGCCGGTGAGGACGGCGGCCTGCATCGTGGCGAGCGTCTCCGCGGCGGTGGTGCGCGGGAGCTCCCCGCCCTTGACGGCCGCGCCGCCCGCCTTGCGCGGGGCGGTGGCCGCGAGGTCGCCCGCCCGGATCGCCCGGATCGCCGCCGCGAGGAGCGTGGAGTCCGGCGGCGGCGGCCCGTCCGGCACCGGCTCGGGCGCCGTGCGCGGCGGGGTGCGGTGCGCGTGGGCACGGGTGATCAGCACGTCGCCCTCGGCGGACTCGGCGGCCGGCGCGTACCCCATCGCGCGCAGGCCCTCCAGGAGCGCCGCCGGGTCGGCCTGGGTGGCGAGCACCGTCGGGGCCAGCCGGCGCAGACGCAGACCCGACGCCCGCTTGTCGGCCATGATCTCGTTGAGGACGGTGTCGTCGTCGCAGCGGACGTACGCCGAGGCCGCGCCCACCCGCAGGTGCCCGTGCCTGCGGGCCACGTCGTCGATCAGGTACGCGAGTGGCTGCGGCACCGGCGTGCGGGAGTGGGTGGTGAGGAAGGCGTGCAGGTCGGCGGCGGTCTGGCCGGCGTCCAGTGCGCGCCGGACGGACGCGGGCGTGAAGCGGTAGACCGTGGCGCCGCCCTTCGACTCGACGTCGGCGAGGACCCCCAGCGCGTCGGCGAGCGGGCGGCGCAGCGGGCCCGGGGCGACCGCGGTCAGGTCGGCCTGGAGCAGGACGTGGTCGAGGGGCTCGGGCAGCAGCGGGGTGAGCAGCCGGCCCGCGGTGGCGGTGGCGACGGCCTGCTCGGGCGGGGAGAGGGGTTCGAGGGCGGGGGCGAGGTGGTGCCGGTGCACCGGGAGCTTGTCGCCCGGACCGGACGGTTCCGCCGCCTGCTCGGCCGCCTTCTCGGGTGTCTTCCCGGCGGCCGGTGCACCGAGCAGCGCGCGGCCGTGCGCCGACAGCGCCCCGCGTCCCGTCACGCCCAGCAGCTCGGCCTCGGACAGGGTCCAGCGGGCCAGCCGGGTGCGCAGGTCGTCGCCGCGCTGCTGGGGGCCGCGCAGCGGGCGTTCCCAGCGCAGCCGGGCCAGCACCGAGTCGGCGGTCGGTGAGGTGCCCTCCGGGAGCCCGGCGAGGAGGGTCAGCACCCGGTGCCGTACCTCGGGCGCGGCGGAGCGGTCGAGGCCGGGGCCGAGCGCGGACAGGGCGCGGTCCTTGGCGTCCCGGCCGCCGACCAGGCCGGAGGTGCGGGTCGCGGTCAGCCAGGCCTCGGCGAGCCGGGCCCAGCGTTCGGCGGGCGGCCGTTCCAGCCACTCGTCGTAGGCGGGGGTGGCCGCGAAGCGTTCGTCGGCCTCGCCGTCGGAGGCGAGCAGCCCGGCCGCGTAGGCCAGCTCGACCCAGAAGGCGGCGACCGGCTCGGGCAGGTCCAGGGCGACGGCCGTCCGCTTGAGGTCCCGGACGCTCAGACCGCCGGCCCGCAGCACCGCGGGACCGCCCTCGTCCCAGTCCTTCAGCAGCTCCTCGACGGTCGCGAGGGTGGTGTACGCCTGCCCGGCCGCGGTCGCGTCCACAACCTGTGGACGGTGGGCGGCGGCGGGCTCGACGGCGGGCGGCACGGGCTCCGGTTCGCGGTGGGCGCGGCCCTCGCGCAGGTGCAGGGCGACCTCGCGGGGCAGCACCACGGTGCCGGGCGCGGTCGGCAGCAGCAGGCCGCGGTCGAGGAGCCAGCGCAGGTGGGCGGCCGGCTCGGGGGCGATCTGCCCGTACGGCGGCCCCCAGACCAGCCGGGAGAGGACCTCGCGGGACTCGGCGGGCGCCGCGGCGAGCAGTTTCGCCATCTTCTTGCGGTGCCCGAACAGCTTGGTGAGCGCGTCCACCGCGGAGACCGAGTCGTGCGTGGAGGGCAGCCCGGCGGCGGCCACGATCTCCTGGATCCGACCCGGCGACATCCCCGAGGTGGCCTCCCGCACGCTCGGGCCGAGACCGGTCGGCGACGGGTGCTGCGGGGACGGGGCGAGCACCTCGCGCGCGGTCCGCACCAGCCGCAGCCGGTCGTCGTCGCCCCACACCAGCGCCTGGTCGCGGAGCGCGGCGACGGCCCGCGGCAGCTCGGCGGCGACCGCCGGGTCCCCGCCGTCCCCGGCCATCAGGCCGAGCAGCTCCTGGTACGACGCCGGGTCGCCGGCCACCGCCAGCGCCTCCGCGCTCTGCAGGGCGAAGCGGTCAAGGCGTTCCAGCGCGCGCAGCACCGAGGCGCGGGTGCCGGCCCGGGTGGCCAGCTGGGTCAGGTCGGTGGGGACGGGGGTGATGAGGTCGGGGCGGGCACGCAGCAGTGCGGCCAGGGAGGCGTCGTCCCTGGCCCGAAGCGCCTCCGCGAGGGAACGCGGCGGGGTGGCCGGGTTGCTCATCCGACCCACGGTAGCGGGTGCGGGGCGGACACCGGGATCACCTGCCCCGAGGCCGTTCCTGTGTAAGGGGCAGCCACCGGGCGAACGGAACGTTGCGGAGATGTCCGGCGAATGAATTTCAGCGGGAGGATCACGGCACCTCTGGCAACACTCGGCACCCGGTCGTCACCCTGGGCTCCCTGGCAACCGCGCGAAGTCAACAACGCGGTGGGACACGACGATTCGGGGGATGCGGTCGTGCGAACGCTCGGCGTCGAACTCAACTTCAACAACGTCGTCGCGATCTTCAGCGTCGTGATCCCGGTGCTGGCGTTCTTCTGGGAGTTCGTCGTCATCCGCCGAAAACGGCTCGGCTACCGCCTCCAGATGGACACCCTGGCCACGGACACCGCGCACGCGCCGAGCGCCGACGTGCTGGCGCGGATGCGGGACGACGGCCACGAGCTGGTGGAACCGTCGTTCGTGCTGGTGCGGATCGAGAACGCCGGCTGGCGGGAGATCGTCCCCGGCGACTACCTGACCCCGCCCGACGACAAGACCGGCATCCGGGTGCTGTTCCGGGACCGCCGGGTCGTCGGCATGGCGGTGACCGAACTCAGCCAGCCCACCCTCCGGCACTTCTTCGTCACCACCCGCGAGGGCAGGACCCAGGAGACCGACGGCTTCGGGAAGGACTGGGAGGACGGCGTCGGCGTCATCCGGCTGCCCAAGGTGACGCTGAACCCCGGCGCCCACTACAAGATCCTGGCCGTCCTGGAGCGGCGCGGCGGCAGCGAGCACGCGCCCTTCCCGCCGCCGGAGTTCCAGGCCGCGGTGACCGGGGGCATGGACCACTCCTTCGCCTGGGTCCGCTGGCTGGCCCGGCTCAAGCTGGCCCACACCGAGAGCCACACCTTCGCCTCCCGGCCGGCCGTGGGCGGTCTGGCCCTGCTGGCGGCGGCGGTCCTCGTCCAGGCGAGCCTCACCCTGTTCTTCCCCGCCAAGCCCGCCCCGCTGGACTGCGTCGGCGGCACCCTGCACCTGTCGGGCTCGACCGCGTTCGCGCCCGCGGTGACGGCGGCGGCCAGGCAGTACACGAAGCTGTGCGCGGCCAAGAAGGCGGACATCCCCGTCGACGACGGCACCTTCCAGAGCAGCACCGACGGCCTCACCACGCTCCAGCAGGCCGGCAAGGCCGCCGGGATCAAGGGCGACGAGGGGCTCGGCGACCACATCACCTTCACCGACGGCCCGGCCGAGGGCAACCACGCCCAGCTGCTGCCCCGGCCGGTCGTCTACTCCCTGTTCAGCCTCGTCGTGAACGACGCCGCCGATGTCCACAACCTCTCCCTCCGGCAGATCCGCGACATCTACGCGGGCAAGGTCAGGAACTGGTCCCAGGTCGGCGGCCACGACGTCCCCGTCCACCTCGTCAACCGCCACCGCGGCTCCGGCACCCGCAACGCCCTCGAACAGCGGGTCCTCGCGGGCAGGTCGGTCCCGGAGGCCGACGTCAACGACTGCGCGGCGCTCGGCACGGACAAGTACGGCGTCTGCGAGGTCAACACCACCGACAGCCTGCTGGACGCCGTGAGCGCCGACCCCGGCGGCCTCGGCTACAGCGAGGTCAGCAGCGTGCCGGCGGGCAACCTCGTCAAGCTGGACGTCGGCGGCATGCCCCCCACCCTCGAAGGCGTCGAGCAGGGCACGTACCCGTACTGGCAGACCGAGTACGCCTACACCTACGGCGAACCGCCCGCCGGCTCCCTCGCCGCCGCCTTCCTGCGCTACCTCACCGACCAGGGCGGCAAGGACATCCTGCGCGAGTACGGGAACCGGCCTTGCTCCGAGACCCGTTACCCGCTGGTGTGCAGGCCGACATGAGCCGTGGCCTGCGCTACCGTCGTTCCGACGGGGTAAGCCAAGACGGTAAAGCCAAGACAACGCACCGGCCCCGGAGGGGACTTCGTGGGTATCGAGAGCGACCAGGTCGTCTACGAGTATCTGAGCCGCGTCGGGGACATCGCGCACCAGCGCCAGTTGTCGTCGGCCGAGCGGATGCGGCTGGTCTCCGGGCTGCGCAACGACATCGACCGGCAGCGGGCGAAGGCGACCGTCGACAGCCCGGCCGCGGTACGGCGCATCCTGGACCGGCTGGGCACGCCCGACGCGGTCGTCGAGGCGGCGGGCGGTACGCCGGCGGCCGGGGCGCCGCAGCCGCCGTCGGGCACGGTCCCCGTCCAACGGGACGGGGAGCCCTCGGTACCGGCCGAGGACCTGCGGCGCGTCGTGCCGCGTCCCCGGCCCGCCGAGCCGGACGGTGCGGAGGCGCCGCCGCCGGACTGGTGGCGGGTGGACAGCAGCCCGTTCGGGGACGGCGACGGGGTGCCGGGGTTCGTCGGCGGGGTGGAGATCCCGGAGCTGCTCAGCAGGCCGCGGCTGCGGAAGCCGGAGCCGGCGGAGGAGGAGCCGGGCAAGCCGGAGGCGCCCCCTGTGGTGGAGGAGGCCGCTCCGTCCGGACGCCGCCGCTTCCGCCCTGCGGCCGTCGGCTGGAGCAACCCGCTCCTCCTGCTGGCCGCCGCCGCGCTCGTGGTCGGTGCGGTCCTCGGCAACTGGTTCGCGCTCGTCCTCGGCTGGGCCATCGCCTACGGCTCCCGGCGGCTCACCCCGGCGGAGACGAAGCTGGCGGTGATGTGGGTACCGGGGCTGTCCGTCGCGGCCGGCCTGGTGTGGCTGTGGGGCCGCAGCGCGGGGCGCTGGGGCGCGCCGATCGCCCAGGGGCAGATGAGCGGTGCGGTGGGGGAGACCTGGCCGTGGGTCGTACGGGGCGCTGCGCTGGCCTCGGCCGTCTTTGTGGTCTGGCGGTCCCAGAGAACGCGGTAGGGGGCGGGGCGCCCGCGCAGTTCCCCGCGCCCCTGAAAGACAAAGACATAGCCGCGGGCAGCCGCTCCACCGCGGGCCGGTGGGGGCTGGTCGCGCAGTTCCCCGCGCCCCTTGCGGGGCTACTCAGCTGCGGGCAGGCGTGCCGCAGGGCGGCACGGGTGGGCGCGGCGGCACCCGGCCAGCGCCGGTGAGCGTCCCCACCCCCACCCCAGCCCCCACCCACGGCACCCTCCACCCGGCACCCCCCACCCTGCAAAATGGCCCGTATGACTCCTCGCCCCCTCCCCCTCGGCACCGTCGGGTTCGATCTCGACATGACGCTCATCGATTCCCGGCCCGGCATCCACGCCACCTACGTGGCGCTCGCCGAGCGGACCGGGACGTACATCGATGCCGATCTGGCGGTGACCCGGCTGGGGCCGCCGCTCGCCGAGGAGTTGGTGCACTGGTTCCCGGCCGAGCGGATCGCGGAGGTCGGTGATCTGTACCGGGCGATGTACCCGGAGATCGCCATCGCGGCGACGCCCGCCATGCCGGGCGCGCGGGAGGCGATCGCGGCGGTGCGGGAGGCCGGCGGGAAGAGCGTGGTGGTCACCGCGAAGTACGAGCCCAACGCGAAACTGCACCTCCGCCACCTCGGCATAGTCCCGGACGCGGTCGTCGGCGACCTGTGGGCCGAGCAGAAGGCGGTGGCGCTGCGCGAGCACGCCGCCGGCGCGTACGTCGGCGACCACGTCGGAGACGTACGCGGGGCGCGCAAGGCGGGAGCCCTGTCGGTGGCGGTGGCCACCGGGCCCTGCGACGCGGAGGAGCTGCGTGCGGCCGGCGCCGACGTGGTGCTCGCCGACCTCACCGAGCTGCCCGCCTGGCTGGCCGGCTACCGGGAGGACGCCTCCCGCGCCTGACGGCGTCCGGCCGCGACCGACTGGAGCACTCCGGCGGCGGCGACCAGGAAGCCGACGCCCATGAGCATGCTCAGCAGGTACATGTACGTCGGAAAAGGCTTCGCACCGAGGAACAGCGGTATCACGGTGACGAGTGTGGCCACCGTACCGATGAAGAAGACCACGGCTCCGGCGCGGACCAGTCGGTCACCGGGCCCGGCGGAATTCGCTTGGGTTTTGTCACGCACTCGACCAGGGTAGTTCCCTGCCCGAAGGAACAACCGGGCGACGTCTTGTCACGCGCCCGAAGACCATTAGCCTTGGTACCGGCGGGTCGTGGTCGACCCGCCCGAGTGCTATCAAGGCCCGTTCCAGAGCTGTTGCATTCAGAAGTTTTCCGAGCAGTTTCCGACGAGATACGAGGACGAGGACAGACGTGCCTACCGGCAAGGTCAAGTGGTTCAACAGCGAGAAGGGCTTCGGCTTTCTCTCCCGCGACGACGGCGGTGACGTCTTCGTCCATTCCTCGGTTCTCCCCGACGGGGTCGACGCACTCAAGCCGGGCCAGCGCGTGGAGTTCGGCGTCGTCGCCGGTCAGCGCGGTGACCAGGCGCTGTCCGTGGTCCTGCTCGACCCCACCCCGTCGGTCGCCGCCGCCCAGCGGAAGAAGCCGGACGAGCTGGCCTCGATCGTGCAGGACCTGACGACCCTGCTCGAAAACATCACGCCGATGCTGGAACGCGGCCGTTACCCGGACAAGGCCGCCGGATCGAAGATCGCCGGGCTGCTGCGCGCGGTCGCGGACCAGCTGGACGTGTAGCCGGGTAGTCGCGTGACCGCGCAAGCGGCATATGCCTCTCGGAAGCGGGTAAGTCCCGTGCGTTTTTTCAGGGGAAATCGAGTGCGTGCGGGCCGAGGGGCGGGACGAGTCCCTCGGCAGCCGCGCGGGTGAGCAGTCCGCGCACCGCCGCGTAACCGTCCTCGCCGAGTTCCGAGGTGAACTCGTTGACGTAGAGCCCGATGTGCTGGTCGGCGACGGCCGGGTCCATCTCCTGGGCGTGCGCCATGACGTACGGCCGGGAGACCTCGGGATCGTCCCAGGCCGCGTGGACCGAGGCGCGGATCGAGCCGGCGAGCCGGGTGAGCGCCTCGGCGCCCAGCGAGCGCTTCGCGATGATCGCGCCGAGCGGGATCGGCAGGCCCGTCGTGCTCTCCCAGTGCTCGCCCATGTCGGCGAGCTTGTGCAGGCCGTAGTTCTGGTACGTGAAGCGCGCCTCGTGGATGACCAGCCCCGCGTCGACCTTCCCGTCCCGTACGGCCGGCATGATCTCGTGGAAGGGCATGACGACGATCTCGCCCACGCCGCCGTCCGTCAGCGTGTCCGCGGCCCAGAGCCGGAACAGCAGGTACGCGGTCGACTTCTCGCTCGGTACGGCGACGGTACGGCCGGTCAGGTCGGCCCCAGCCTCCCGCGTCAGCACCAGCGGCCCGCAGCCCCGCCCCAGCGCGCCCCCGCAGGGCAGCAGCGCGTACTCGTCGAGGACGTACGGCAGCACGGCGTACGACACCTTCAGCGCGTCCGACTCGCCGCGTTCGGCCATGCCGTTGGTGATGTCGATGTCCGCGAAGGTCACGTCGAGCGCGGGCGTGTCCGGGATCCGGCCGTGGGCGAGGGCGTCGAAGACGAAGGTGTCGTTCGGGCAGGGCGAGTACGCGATGCGCAAGGAGTCAGCGGTGGTCATGTGGGTTCCAACTCTCCAGGGCGGGCACGAGCTTCCCGAAGGCCTCGGTCAGGGCGGCCAGGGCGTCGCCGATGCGCCAGGCGGCACGGTCGCGGGGGCCGACGGGGTTGGAGACCGCGCGCAGCTCCAGCACGGGCACGCCGTGGGCGACGGCCGCCTCGGCGACGCCGAAGCCCTCCATGGCCTCGGCGAGGGCGCCCGGGTGCCGGGTCCGCAGCGCGGCGGCGCGGGCGGCGGTGCCGGTCACCGTGGAGACGGTGAGTACCGCTCCGGGGCGGGCCCCGGTGGCCTGCGCCATCACTCGGACGAGTGAATTTTGTGGACGGTGGCTGACGGTTCCGAAGCCCAGTTCGGTGACCGGCAGGAATCCGTCGGCCGTCTCGGCGCCCAGGTCGGCCGCGGTGATCTCGTCGGCGACGACCAGGGAGCCGACCGGGGCCTCCGGCTGGAAACCGCCGGCGATCCCGGCGGAGACGACCAGCGCGTAGGGGCGGCCGTCGAGGGCGGCGGCGGTGAGGGCGGTCGCGGTGCCGGCGGCGGCGAGGGCCGGACCGACCCCGGCGGCGAGCAGGCCGTACCCGCCGGCGGCGCGCAGCAGCGGGACCTGGCCCGGCAGCCGTACCTCCTCCGCCGTACCGTCGGGGAACGCCCGGGCCACCGCGTCCCGTTCGGCCGGGACCGCGGTGACCACGAGGATCCGCGCGGCGGACGTGGTCAGGCGTCCTTCTTGAGCTTGAAGGACCACAGGCCCAGCACCGACTTGTCGCCCTCCTTGATGGAGACGAGCGTCGAGTTGCCGGAGGCGCCGTACTGGGCGTTGAAGAACACGCTGCCCGGGATGGTGCGGTAGGTCTTGGTGCTGGAGTCGGTGAGCGCCTGACCGTTCATCAGGATCGTCCAGCCGTTGTCCGCGATCTTCGGGTCGACGCCGAAGCGGACGGTGTCGTCCGGGTCCACCTTGATGGACTTGATCCCGGTGTCCTTCAGGCACTTCGTGAGGGACGCGGTGTCCAGGGCCTTGCCGTCGTTGTAGCAGGTGGCCTCGGAGTTGACCGAGTTCGTGCCGACGGTGACCGTGGCGATCGGCGTCGGCTTGTCACAGGCAGACAGGACGAGCAGTCCGGCGGAAACGGCGCCGGCGGCGGCGACGACGCGGCGGCGTCGCGAGCGGGAGTGCAGCGTGGTCATGGCCGAAGGCTATCGGGCGCTCCGGGCCGTCTCCCCATGTGGGGTACGGCGTGCCCGGTTCGTTACGCCACTCGCGGGCGCGTACGGGTGCCGTGCCGGGCGGAGCCGAGCAGGCCACGCAGGGTCGCCAGCCAGCCGACCGCCACGATCGCGGCGGCCACCACAAGCCCCAGGGTGCCGTTCAGCGGCATCACGATGCCCACCGCACCGCCGAACACCCAGGCCACCTGGAGCAGCGTCTCCGAGCGGGCGAACGCGGACGTGCGCACCAGTTCCGGCACGTCCCGCTGGATCAGCGCGTCCAGGGAGAGCTTGGCCAGCGCCTGCCCGAAACCGGCCATCGCCGCCAGCACCGCCACCAGGAAGGCGCCGAAGAACAGCGCCGCGACGATCGCCGTGCCCAGTACCAGGGCCACCGCCCCCACGATGATGATCTCCGGCGCCCGGGAGCGCAGCCAGGACCCCACCGCCGTGCCGAGCGCGTTGCCGACGCCCGCCGCGACCCCGACTACCCCGAGCGACACGGCGGCGCTCTCACCGGTCAGCGGGTGCTCGCGGAGCAGGAACGCCAGGAAGAAGATCAGGAAGCCGGAGAGGCAGCGCAGGGCGGCGTTGGCGCCGAGGGCGTGGGTGACGGCCGGCCCGACCGTCCGCAGCCCCGGCCGCTTCGCCCCCTGCCGCAGCGGGCCGTGCAGATGCTCCTCGTCGGCGGCGAGCAGCGCCACGTCCTCGCCCTTGGCGGAGTCGACCTTCGGCGGCAGCGAGAAGGAGAGAAAGGTTCCCGCCACGAAGATCACGAAGGCGCCGTAGAGCGGCCACGGGTCGCCGATCGCGTGCAGCCCGGCTCCGACCGGGGCGGCGACCCCGGTGGCGAGCAGCCCGGCCAGGGTGACCCGCGAGTTGGCCTTCACCAGCGAGAACCGGGGTGGCAGGAGTCTGGGCACGACGGCACTGCGCACCACGCCGTACGCCTTCGACGCGACCAGCACCCCGAGCGCGGCCGGGTACAGCTCCAGGCCGCCGCCGGCCACCGCGCCCGCGATGATGAGCGCGAGCAGCGCCCGGGCGAGCATCGCGCCGGCCATCGCGGCGCGGCGGCCGTGCGGCAGCCGGTCGAGGAGGGGGCCGATGACGGGGGCGAGGACGGTGAAGGGCGCCATCGTGATGGCGAGGTAGAGCGCGACGCGGCCACGGGCCTCGTCGGTGGGCACGGAGAAGAACACGGTGGAGGCGAGCGCGACGGTGATCATCACGTCCCCCGCGCCGTTGACCGCGTGCAGCTCGATCAGCTTCCCCAGCCCGGACTCGCCGGCGCCGTGCGCGTGGGTGGCCTTGCGGATGGAGCGGGCGGTACCGGTCACCGGAAGGTGCAGGGCACGCCCGACCGAGCGGACGGCACCGCGCATCCGGCCCGCACCGCTACCGACCCCTACAGCCCGTTGGGGTGACCTCGCGGTTGCCACGTGCTTCATAGTGCCCTGAGAGTGCAGCCCCTAGTGCACTTTGGGCCAAGCGAGTCGCGGGGGGCCGGGGGTGGGGCCGTGGGGTGGGGACGCTCACCGGCGCTCGCCGGCGCTCGCCGGGTGCCGCCGCGCCCACCCGTGCCGCCCTGCGGCACGCCTGCCCGCGGCTGAGGAGCCCCGTAAGGGGCGCGGGGAACTGCGCGCCCAGCCCCCACCCACCCGCACCCGACCCACAACCCGCCACCACCCCAAAAAAACCAGCCCCTCGCCTTCAGAGCCACCCCCCCTCTTGCGCCCACCCTCACCCCGCCTCGAAACCGGCCCGCACCCCACCCCCGTCGGCTCTCCTCCTCCCCGCTCGCACGCCGGACTGTCCCCATCCACCGACGACGGGGTAGCGTGCGTATCTCAGCCATAAAGCAGAATGGATGGCATAGGTGCGCCCGAGCGCGATCGGACGCGGACGTCGATGCGGCCCACAGGTCCGCTCCGTCCGCCCCACCGCCGGAGGCAACCGCACTCGTGAGACGGCGTAGGAGAGAAGCGATACCTGTGAGCGCAGCGACAACGCGAAGCCGCACCCCCGACCGTCTGTGCGCCGAGGCCGTCGACCTCGCCCGTGGAGCAGCCGAGGAGGCCGCCGCACCAGGGGTGGTCGGCGAGCACGCCGGCGCGGTGGCCGAGGGCGATCGCGTGGTCACGCACTTCTTCGAGTGCAAGGAACTGGGATACCGCGGCTGGCGCTGGGCGGTGACCGTGGCCCGCGCCTCCCGCGCCAAGGTCGTCACCCTGGACGAGGTGGTCCTCCTCCCCGGCCCCGACGCCCTCCTCGCCCCCGAGTGGGTGCCGTGGAGCGAGCGGCTGCGCCCCGGCGACATGGGCCCCGGCGACCTGCTGCCCACCGAGGCCGAGGACCTCCGCCTGGAGCCCGGCTACACCGGCGAGGACGGACCGGAGCCGAACTCCCCGATCTCGGAGGAGATGGAGGAGCTGGCGGAGGCGGAGGACGCCGACGTCACCGCGGGCACCCCCGCACACCTCCCCACGGTTCCCTCCCGCGGCACGATCGCCTCGGTCGCCGAGGAACTCGGCATGCGGCGCGCCCGGGTCCTGTCCCGCTACGGCCTGCACATCGCCGCCGACCGCTGGGAGGAGGCGTACGGCGCCACGACCCCCATGGCCCAGGCGGCCCCCGCGACCTGCGTGAGCTGCGGCTTCCTCAGCCCCATCGGCGGCTCCCTCGGCCAGGCCTTCGGCGTCTGCGCCAACGAGTTCTCCCCGGCCGACGGCCGGATCGTCTCCCTCTCCTACGGCTGCGGCGGCCACTCCGAGGCCGCCGTCATGCCGAAGCCCCCCCAGCCGGCCCCGCCGGTCGTCGACGAGACCAGGGTCGACCCCTTCCCCCTCCGCCCCGCCTCCGACTCCGGTTCGGTACCGACGACGGAGGACGAGACGTCGGCGGAGCTGGGCCACTCGTAGCGGTCCGACACCTCGTCGGCCAAAGGGCCGGGGTCTGTCCAGCCGGGCCGCGTCACCCGCGCCCCGGCAGCCGGACCCGAGGCGGCCGGACCCGAGGTGGCCGGACCCGAGGCGGCCGGACCTGGGGCAGCCGGACCTGGGGCAGCCGGGCCCTGGAACGGCTTGGGCAGCCGCGCTTGCGATTCTCCGCCGGGTGAGCCGGGCGGGCGGACGGAGCCCCGGCGCGCGGTACCTTCGTCCTCACGTCGACTTGGAGAGTGAACGTGAGCAAGTTCGTGCGGCCCGCCGCCGAGGGTGCCGATCCCTTCGGCACCGCCCGCCTGCGCCGCGGTGTCCTCGACGCATGGGCCACCAGCCCCGCCCGGTTCCGTGAGGACGCCAACGCCGAGGAGGACCTGGTCCTCGGCGGGTACCGGGACCGGCTCGTCGTGGAGCTCGCACAGAACGCGGCCGACGCGGCTGCCCGCGCCGGGGTGCCCGGACGGCTCCGGCTCACCCTCCGCGACGGCGTCCTGTTCGCCGCCAACACCGGCGCCCCGCTGGACGCGGCCGGCGCCGAGTCCCTCTCCACCCTGCGCGCCTCCGCGAAGCGGGGGGACAGCGAGGGGGCGGTCGGGCGGTTCGGCGTCGGGTTCGCCGCCGTACTGGCCGTGACCGACGAACCCGCGGTCGTGGGGCGGCACGGCGGGGTCCGCTGGTCCCTCGCGGAGGCCCGGGAGCTGGCCGAGGAGACCGCGGCCCAGAGCTCCGGCCTCGGCGACGAGATCCGCCGCCGCGACGGCCATGTCCCCCTGCTCCGGCTCCCGTTCGCCGCCGAGGGCACCGCCCCCGACCCGTACGACACCGTCGTGATCCTGCCCCTGCGGGACACCGCTGCCGCCGACCTCGCCGAGCGCCTCCTCGCCGCCGTGGACGACGCCCTGCTCCTCGCCCTTCCCGGGCTGGAGGAGGTCGTGGTCGAGAACGCCGACACCACCCGCACCCTGCGCCGCAGCACCGACGGCGCGCTCACCGTCGTGGCGGACTCGCAGGAGGGCACGACCCGCTGGCGTACCGTCTCCGCGCACGGACCGCTCACCCCCGACCTGCTCGCCGGCCGGCCCGTCGAGGAGCGGCTGCGACCGCACTGGTCGCTGACCTGGGCCGTGCCCACGGACGGCGAGGGCGCCCCCGACCGGCCGCGCACCGCCGCCGTCGTACACGCCCCGACCCCCAGCGACGAGCCGCTCGGCGTGCCCGCCCTGCTCATCGCCTCCTTCCCCCTCGACACCACCCGCCGGCACGCCGCCCCCGGCCCGCTCACCGACTTCCTGGTGCAGCGCGCGGCCGACGCGTACGCCGAACTCCTCGCCGACTGGCGGCCGGTGGGGGAGGGCATCATCCACCTGGTGCCCGGCCCGCTCGGCAAGGGCGAACTGGACGGCGCGCTGCGGCAGGCGGTCCTGGACCGGCTGCCGCGCACCGCGTTCCTGCCGCCCGCCATCGAGCCCGACGGCCTCCACGGCCCGGACGACGCCGAGGACCCCGGCCTTCCGGAGGCACTGCGGCCCCGCGACGCCGAGATCGTGGAGGGCGCGGGCGCGGAGACCGTCCGCGTCCTCGCCGAGGTGCTGCCCACCCTCCTGCCCGCCGGTCTCGAACGCCGTGTGGAACTGCGGACGTTGTCCGTGGCCCGGCTGCCGCTGGCCGACGCCGTCGACCGCCTGGCGGGTCTGGAGAAGGACCCGGACTGGTGGTGGCGGCTCTACGACAGCCTCGCGGGCGTCGACCCGGAACGGCTCTCCGGCCTGCCGGTGCCGCTGGCTGACGGGAGGACCACCATCGGTCCCCGGCAGGTTCTGCTCCCCACCCCCGACGAGACCGCCATCGACCCCGAGGTGCTCACGCGGCTCGGTCTCAAGGTCGCCCACCAGGACGCCGCCCACCCGCTCCTGGAGAAGCTCGGCGCCCTGCCCGCGAGTCCCCGCGCGGTCCTCACCACCCCGCAGGTGCGGGCCGCGGTGGCGGCCTCGCTGGACGACGAGGGCGGAGTGAACTGGGAGGAGGACGCGCCGGACGCCGAGGAGCTGGCCGAGACCGTGCTGGCGCTGGTCCGGGACGCCGGACTCGAGCCCGGCGACGAGCCCTGGCTGGGCGCGCTGGCGCTCCCCGACGAGGACGGCGAGCCGGCCCCGGCCGGTGAACTGGTCTTCCCCGGCAGCGCCTTCGCCCGCGTCATCAGGCAGGACGAACTGGCGTCCGTGGACGCCGAGTTGGCCGAGAAGTGGGGCGAGGGGCCGCTGGCCGCCTGCGGGGTGCTCGCGGACTTCGCGCTCGTCCGCGCCACCGACGTCGTCCTGGACCCGGACGAACTGGAGCCCCGCGAGGGCGACTTCGCCGAACCCGACGACGCGGGCCTGCTCGACGCCGTCGACGTCTGGTGCGAGGACATCCTCGACCGCTTCCCGGACACCCCCGTCCCGCCGGTCGCCACCGAGCTGATCGCCGTCCGCGACCTCGACCTCGTCGACGAGGACCACTGGCCCGAGGCCCTCGCCCTGCTCGCCCGGCCGCCGCTGCGCGACGCCCTCACCCAGCCGGTCCGCATCCTGCTGCCCGACGGCACCCACGAGGTCGTACGGCCGTACACCGCGTGGTGGCTGCGCGGGCACCCGGTCCTCGACGGCCGCCGCCCGGCCGGCCTGCTGGCGGCAGGCGGCGACCCGCTGCTGCGCGGCCTGTACGAGGAGGCCGACGCGACCGGCTTCGAGGACGAGCAGGTGCTGCGGGCGCTGGGCGTACGGACCTCGGTGGCCGCCCTGCTCGACGAGCCCGGCGGCGCCGCCGAGCTGCTCGACCGCCTCGCCGACCCGGACCGTTCCGTCACCGGCGCCCAGCTGCACGCGCTGTACGGCGCGCTGGCGGACCTGGACCCCGAGCAGGTGACCCTCCCCGACGAGGTGCGGGCGGTGATCGACGGCCGGGTGGAGGTCGTGGACGCGGCGGACGCGGTGGTCGTCGACTCGCCCGACCTGCTGCCGTTCACGGCCGGTGTCCCGCTGCTGCCCGTACGGCCGTCCCGGGCCGCCGAGCTGGCCGACCTGTTCCAGGTGCGGCGGCTGAGCGAGTCGGTGACGGGATCGGTCGACTCGGAGGGCACGGAGCACGACGTCCCGGATCCGGTGCACGTCCTGCTCGGCCCGCGCACCCCGCGGACGTACGTCGAGCACGAGGAACTGGTCGTCGACGGCGTCGAGATCGACTGGCGCCTCACCGGGGACGGCGTCCTGCACGCCGCGACCCTGGAAGGGGTGGCCGCCGGTCTCGCCTGGGCCGCGGGCCAGTGGCCGCGCCGCTTCGAGGTGGCGGCCCTCCTGGAGGACCCGTCCCGGACGGAGGAGCTGGCCCGGGACCGCTGGTTCGACTGAGCTTCACGGATCGCACACAAGTTTAAAGATTCGTACAACCGTCCCCCCGTCCCCGGAGTCTGATCAGCGAGTCAGCAAGACTCGCTGATCAACTCAACGTGGGGAACCCATGCGTACACGAGTCTTCGGAGCGTCCCTCACGGGCGCCCTGGCCCTCTGCGCGGTCGCGGTGCCGGTGGCCCAGGCCGACGGGGGATCCGGTGACACCACGATCACCAAGGTCGTCGTCGACGGCGACAACAAGGTGGTCGTGGGCACGTCCGGCGCGGTGACGGTCAAGGTCGCGGTGACGGCCAAGGACGGCTCCGGTATCGAGAGCGCCGACAACTTCTCGCTGTCGGGACCGGACTACGGCTTCTTCACCACGTCCAAGCCGACCTGCGTGGCCGCCAGTTCGACCACCTCGACGTGCACCGGCACCGTGAAGATCGACCCGAAGGTCGACTACCTCAGCAACGCGAGCGCCGGTACCTGGTACGTCGACGCGTGGATCGACGCGAAGGACGGGGACTTCGTCTGGGTCGAGAAGGCGGGCTCCTTCAAGTTCCAGCGCGCCGCCAAGCTGACGGTCAACGCCACGCCCGAGCCGGTCAAGAAGGGCAAGACCCTCACGGTCACCGGCAGCCTGACCCGCGCCAACTGGGAGTCGCTGAAGTACTCGGCGTACGGCAGCCAGTCGGTGCAGCTGCAGTTCCGCAAGAAGAGTTCCAGCACCTACACCACGCTGAAGACCGTCAAGGCCACCTCGGCGGGCGCCCTGAAGACGACGACCAAGGCGACCGTGGACGGCTACTACCGCTACGTCTTCGCGGGCAACGGGACCACGGGCGCGGTCAGCGCCACGGGCGACTTCGTCGACGTGAAGTAGCCGACGTGAAGTAGCCGACGGCCCGCGGGCCCCGCGCTCCTCCCGCCCTCCGGGCACCGCTCGTCATCCCCACCCCCCACGCCTCCTCTTTCCCACCTCTTACCTCCGAGGAAGCACATGCGTATGCGCGTCACCGTGGCCGCCGTCTCCGGCGCCCTGGCCCTCTCCGCCCTCGCCGTGCCGACCGCACTGGCCGCCGGCGGCACCTCGTCCTCGTACAGCCCGGCCGGCCTGGCGAAGCTCGTCCAGGAGCACCAGGCCACCGCCGGCCGCTCGGCGTACACCGCGTCGACCGCGGCCGACGCCGGCGACCCCTACCCGCTGGACCTGACCTTCTCCGCCGTGACGGTCAACAAGGGCAAGCCGCTCGTCGCGGGCACCACCACCCACGGGACGTTCCCGGTCACGTACACGGTGACGCACGGGGCGGACGTCGACATCCACGCCGACGACTTCCTGATGGACGTCGAGATCTACCGCGGCTCTCCCGAGGACCCCTCGAACGAGCTCTTCGGCGTGGACTGGGCGACCTGCACGGACACCTCGACCACCACCGCCAACTGCAAGGGCACCATCGACGTCTTCGCGGACGAGCAGCTCTCCAACGCCGACGCCACCACCTGGAAGGCGTTCGGCTTCGCCATCGCCCTCAACGGCCAGGACCCGACCGGCGACGACTGGAGCAAGATCGGCTACACCGAGCAGGACAACCTGGCCACCACCAGGCTCCAGCGCCTGTCGAAGCTGACGGTGAACGCCGCCCCGGAGCCGGTGAAGAAGGGCAAGACCCTCACGGTCACCGGCAAGCTGTCCCGGGCCAACTGGGACGACGGCAAGTACCACGGCTACGCCGGCCAGTCCGTGCGGCTGCAGTTCCGCAAGAAGGGCAGCACCACCTACACCAACGTCAAGGGCATCAAGTCGTCCTCGACCGGCACCCTGAAGACGACGACCAAGGCGACGGTGGACGGCTACTACCGCTTCTCCTTCGTCGGCACCGCCACGACCCCGGCGGTCAACGCGACGGGTGACTACGTCGACGTGAAGTAGCGGCACCGGGAGTAACCCCAAGGGGACGTAATCCGGTCGTAAAAGAAACAAAATCTGACCGGATTACGTCTCACACGTACAACCTCGCTCACCCCTCGTGGATCTGATCACCCGAGTCAACAGACTCCCTAGATCACTTGGGCCTCGCGCCCACTGTTCCCACTGGGGAATCCATGCGCATTCGTGCCACTGTGGCCGCCGTCTCCGGCGCCCTGGCCCTCTCCGCGTTCGTCGCCCCGGCCGCGCACGCCGCCGGCAGCGCGCCGGACGTCACCTTCTCCAACATGAAGGTCAACAAGGGCAGCAGCATGGTCGTCGGCACGACCAAGGCGTCCTTCTCCGTCACGTACACCGTGACGCACGCGGCGAGCCTGAAGGCGAGCGACTTCGCCACCGGCCCGGCCATCTACCGGGGTACCTCGATCACGAAGCCGAGCGACCTGTTCGTCTCCGACGAGCCGGGCACCTGCACCGCCGCCTCCACCACCGTCCTCAACTGCAAGGCCGCCCTGGTCTTCACGGTCAACGGGGACGAGGATCTGACCAACTCCGAGGCGGGCTCCTGGAGCGTCGGCGCGGTCGCCATCGGCGAAGGCGGCTCGAAGTGGGTCGGGAGCCTGGGCACCACCAAGGTCCTGCGCGCCACGAAGCTGACGGTCAACGCCACCCCCGAGCCGGTCAAGAAGGGCAAGACCGTCACGGTCACCGGCTCCCTGACCCGCGCCAACTGGGACACCCACAAGTACGGCGCCTACGGCAGCCAGTCGGTCAAGCTCCAGTTCCGCAAGAAGAGCTCCACCGCCTACACCACCCTGAAGACCGTCAAGGCCTCCTCCACGGGCGCCCTGAAGACGACGACCACCGCGACGGTCGACGGCTACTACCGCTACTCCTTCGCGGGCTCCACCACAAGCCCGGCGGTCAGCGCCACGGGCGACTACGTCGACGTGCAGTAGTGAGCGCGCCCCGTAAGGGGCGCGGGGAACTGCGCGACCAGCCCCCACCGGGCCCGCGCAGTTCCCACGGACCGCATCACACCGGATAGCGACGCTCCACCCACTTCCAGAGAAACTCCAGCAGAGCCGACCCCACCACGGCCACGCCGACGGCAGTCCACGGCATGACCACCCCCACCAGCTTCAACGCGAAGAAGCTCTGCAGCGCCGGCACGGCGAGCACGAACACGAAGGCCACGCCCATCGACGCCACCAGGGCGACACGCCACCAGGTGTACGGCCGCGCGATGATCGCCAGCACCCACATCGAGATCAGGAACAGCGTGAGCGTCGCCGCACTGGTCTCGGCGTCCAGGGACCCCGGCCCCGTGTAGTAGTGGCGGGCGATCAGGTACATCACGAAGGTCGCGACGCCGGCCACCACGCCCCCCGGGATCGAGTACCGCATCACCCGCCGGACGAAGTGCGGCTGGGCCCGTTCCCTGTTCGGCGCCAGGGCGAGGAAGAAGGCCGGGATGCCGATCGTCAGGGTCGACAGGAGCGTCAGGTGCCTCGGCAGGAACGGGTACTCGACCTGCCAGCAGACCACCAGCACCGCGAGCAGCACCGAGTACACCGTCTTGACCAGGAACAGCGTGGCGACCCGGGTGATGTTGCCGATCACCCGCCGCCCCTCGGCCACCACCGAGGGCAGCGTGGCGAAGCTGTTGTTGAGCAGCACGATCTGGGCCACCGCCCGGGTCGCCTCCGAGCCCGAGCCCATCGAGACCCCGATGTCGGCGTCCTTGAGGGCGAGTACGTCGTTCACGCCGTCGCCGGTCATCGCGACCGTGTGCCCGCGCGACTGCAACGCCCCGACCATGTCCCGCTTCTGCTGCGGGGTGACCCGTCCGAAGACGGTGCCGGCGTCCAGGGCCTCGGCCATCCCGTCCCGCTCGGCCGGCAGCCGGCGCGCGTCCACCGTCGTACCGCTGAGGCCGAGCTTGGCGGCCACCGCGCCCACCGAGACCGCGTTGTCGCCGGAGATGACCTTGGCGCGGACGTCCTGGTCGGCGAAGTAGCGGAGGGTGTCGGCGGCGTCCGGGCGGAGCCGCTGCTCCAGGACCACCAGCGCGGTGGCGTCGGCGCCTTGGGCCACCTCCGGGTCGTCGAGGTCCCGGCCGGCGCGGGCGAGCAGCAGCACCCGCAGTCCCTGCTCGTTGAGGCGTACGGTTTCGGCCAGTGCCGGGTCGTCGGCGCCGAGGAGCACGTCCGGCGCCCCCAGCAGCCAGGTGCTCAGCTCGCCGTCGCCCTCGCTGAAGGTCGCCCCGCTGTACTTGCGGGCGGAGGAGAAGGGCAGCGACTCCACGCACCGCCAGTCCTCGCTGTCCGGGTAGGCGTCGATGATCGCCTGGAGGGAGGCGTTGGGGCGCGGGTCGGACTCGCCGAGCGAGCCCAGCACCTTGCGTACGTACGTCTCGTCGACCCCGTCCAGCGCCCGCAGCTCGGTGACGTCCATGCCGCCCTCGGTGAGGGTGCCGGTCTTGTCGAGGCAGACGGTGTCGATCCGGGCGAGGCCCTCGATCGCGGGGAGCTCCTGGACCAGGCACTGCTGGCGGCCCAGCCGGATCACGCCGATCGCGAAGGCGACGGAGGTGAGGAGCACGAGCCCCTCGGGGACCATCGGGACGATGCCGCCGACCGTGCGGGCGACGGCGTCCTTGAGGCCGTCGTTCTTCACGACGAGCTGGGTGATGACCAGGCCGATCGCGGCCGGGACCATCATCCAGGTCACGTACTTGAGGATGGTCGAGATACCGGAGCGCAGCTCGGAGTGGACGAGCGTGAACCTGGACGCCTCCTCGGCGAGCTGGGCCGCGTACGCCTCCCGGCCGACCTTCGTCGCCGCGAAGGCGCCGCCGCCGGCCACCACGAAGGAGCCCGACATCACCTGGTCGCCGCGGCGTTTGACGACCGGGTCGGCCTCGCCGGTGAGCAGCGACTCGTCGATCTCCAGGCCGTCGGCCTCGGCGCACACCCCGTCGACGACGATCTTGTCGCCGGGCCCGATCTCGATCAGGTCGCCGAGCACGATCTCGCTCGTGCTCACTTCGACGGCGGCCCCGTCCCGGCGCACCGTCGGCCGTGACTCGCCTATCACCGCGAGCGAGTCCAGGGTCTTCTTCGCCCGCCACTCCTGCACGATGCCGATGCCCGTGTTGGCGAGGATCACGAAGCCGAACAGGCTGTCCTGGATCGGCGCCACGACCAGCATGATCAGCCACAGCACGCCGATGATCGCGTTGAACCGGGTGAAGACGTTCGCGCGCACGATCTCGCCGAACGAGCGGCTGCTGCGCACCGGTACGTCGTTCACCTCGCCGCGCGCGATCCGCTGTGCGACCTCGGCGGCTGTCAGGCCGGTCGGCCGCACGGGCGCCGGCAGCGGTACGGGATGCACAGGGTCGAGCTCGGCGCCCGCGTCGATGTGCTGCATGCATTCGACGGTACGTGCGGATTTGCGCGTTCACCTGCCGAGTGCCCGGAAGATCCGACCAGGGGAGGACCGAACTCGTGCGCAGGTTGTAGACGCCGCGACTTCTTGCCCACCTGTCGGCTGTGGGCCGGTGGGGGTTGGTCGCGCAGTTCCCCGCGCCCCCAAGAGGGTGGGTCCACTCTCCGCCCCGTAAGGGGCGCGGGGAACTGCGCGACCGGGCACGACGCACCCGCACCCGTGGACCGGCCGGTCCCTACCCGGCCGCCGCCCGGTGCGCCTTGATCGCCGCGTCCCGGCGCTTGACGTAGTACACGCCGATCAGGCCGAGGCCGCCGCCGGCCAGGCAGGTCCAGATCCACCAGGTGTGGCCGTGGTCGGCGTACCACCCGTAGAAGGGGAGCTGGGCCAGGAAGAGGACGAACCAGATGATCGTGCCGCCGATGATCGTCGGGACGACAGGGCCCTCAAGGGGCTCCGGTGCCTCGTGCTGGGGGGTCCACTTCGCCATGGCGCTCAGCTTACGCACCCGCAAGGTCTACGCGCGGAGATAGCGATCTGGACATCATATGTTCATACTGAAACCGTTTGTGTTTGACCACTTCTGATCGTAGGAACCTCCAATGTCGACCCCGGCTTCCACCCAGGCCCCCGCTCCCGAACAGCCGGGTGCGACCCCCGCGTACGGCGCGCTGGATCGTTACTTCAAGATCTCCGAGCGGGGCAGCACCCTCGCCCGTGAGGTGCGTGGCGGCTTCGCCACCTTCTTCGCGATGGCGTACATCATCGTGCTGAACCCGATCATCCTCGGCAGCGCGAAGGACATGTACGGCCACCAGCTCGACCACGGTCAGCTGGTCACCGCCACGGTCATCACCGCGGCCTTCACGACGCTGCTGATGGGCGTCATCGGCAACGTCCCGATCGCGCTCGCCGCCGGCCTCGGCGTGAACTCCGTCGTCGCGCTCCAGCTGGCGCCCCGGATGTCCTGGCCGGACGCCATGGGCATGGTGGTACTGGCCGGCATCGTCGTGATGCTGCTGGTCGCCAGCGGTCTGCGCGAGCGCGTGATGAACGCCGTCCCCTACAGCCTGCGCAAGGCGATCTCGATCGGTATCGGCCTGTTCATCATGCTGATCGGCCTGGTGGACTCCGGCTTCGTCACCCGCATCCCGGACGTCGCCCAGACCACCGTCCCGCTGCAGCTCGGCGCCGACGGTCACCTCAACGGCTGGCCGGTGCTCGTCTTCGTGCTCGGCGTGCTGCTCACCCTCGCGCTGATCGTCCGCAAGGTCTCCGGCGCGATCCTGATCTCGATCGTCGCGATGACGGTCCTCGCGCTGGTCATCAACGCCGTCGCGCACGTGACGACCTGGGGCCTGACCGTCCCGAAGTGGCCCGGCAACCCGGCCGCCACCCCGGACTTCGGCCTGCTCGGCAAGGTCAGCCTCTTCGGCGGCTTCGACAAGGTCGGCGTGCTGACCGGCGTCCTCTTCGTCTTCACGGTCCTGCTGTCCTGCTTCTTCGACGCCATGGGCACGATCATGGGCGTCAGCGACGAGGCCAGGCTGACCGACGCCCAGGGCTACATGCCGGGCATCAACAAGGTCCTCTTCATCGACGGTGTCGCGGTCGCGGTCGGCGGTGCCAGCTCCTCCTCCGCCACCACCTGCTTCGTGGAGTCGACGGCCGGCGTCGGCGAGGGTGCCCGCACCGGCTTCGCCAACGTCGTCACCGGCGGGCTGTTCACCGTGGCGCTGTTCCTCACCCCCGTGGCCACGATGGTCCCGTCCCAGGCGGCCACCCCGGCGCTGTTCGCGGTCGGCTTCCTGATCCTGGCCGGGTCGATCAAGGAGATCGACTGGGCCGACCACACCCTCGCCATCCCGGCCTTCGTGACCATGGTGATGATGCCGTTCACCTACTCGATCACGAACGGCATCGGCATGGGCTTCATCACCTTCGTGGTGCTGCGCCTGGCCGCCGGGCGGGCCAGGGAGATCCCGGTCGCGATGTACGTGGTCTCGGCGGTGTTCGCGTTCTACTACCTGATGCCGGCCCTGGGTCTCACGTGACCCTGACCTGATCGCCGTAGAACCTCTCCGTCTCCTCGACGGCGGCCGAGAACCGCTCGTCGAAGTCGTCCCGAATGAGCGTCCGGACCACGTAGTCCTGGACGCTCATTCCTCTTTTCGCCGCATGACACCGGAGCCGTTCGAGCAGCTCCCCGTCTATCCGCAGGCTGAGCACACTGGTCCCCATGCATACGAGGGCGCCACATCCACGCGCCCGATGCGTCACTTTCGGGATCCGGCTCACCCGTAAGAGTGAGGCGATGTTTTCTGGGGGATGCCCCCAGACCCCCGGGTTCAGTGGCCGAGGTCACGGGCATATCGGCGTGTCCCGGTGGTCTTTAGGTAGGGTAATGAGTTACTCTAAAGAACATGCCGGACCTTACCCAGGGCGACGACGCGGCCGCCGTGAACTCCCTCCGCTCCGCCGTGATGCGACTCTCGCGACGGCTCAAGCACCAGCGGGTCGACGAGTCACTGAGCCCCACCGAGATGTCGGTGCTGGGCACCCTCTCCAACTGCGGCCAGGCCACCCCCGGTGAGCTGGCCCGCAAGGAGCACGTCCAGCCGCCGTCGATGACCCGCATCGTCGCGCTGCTGGAGGCCAAGGGACTGGTCCGGCTGGAGCCGCACCCCGAGGACCGGCGCCAGAAGGTCGTCACCAGGACCGAGCAGGCCGAGACGATGCTCGAAGAGAGCCGTCGCAAGCGCAACGCGTTCCTGGCCGGCCTGGTCGACGGCCTCGACGAGGACGAGTGGGCAAAGCTCCGCGCCGCCGCCCCCGTGCTGGAGAAGCTCGCACACCTGTAACAGCCGATAGAAGGAGGAGGCGAATCCGTTTGAGTACGGGACCCGGAACACCTTCCGCCCCCGCACCGACCGCCCCGACTACCCCCGCAGCCCGTAGGTCCTCGATGTTCAGCTCGCTGAAGGTCAGGAACTACCGGCTGTTCTTCGCCGGCCAGGTCGTCTCGAACATAGGCACCTGGATGCAGCGGATCGCGCAGGACTGGCTGGTCCTCAGCCTCACCGGCTCCGCGACCGCGGTCGGCGTCACCACCGCCCTGCAGTTCCTGCCGATGCTGCTCTTCGGCCTCTACGGCGGGGTCCTGGTCGACCGCCTCAACAAGCGGCGCGCCCTCCTCGTCACCCAGACGTCGATGGCCCTCACCGGCATCGCGCTGGCGCTGCTGACCCTCTCCGGCCACGTCCAGGTCTGGCAGGTCTACCTCGCCGCCTTCGTCGTCGGCCTCGCCACGGTCGTCGACAACCCGGCCCGCCAGTCCTTCGTCTCCGAGATGGTCGGCCCGGACCAGCTGCAGAACGCGGTCAGCCTGAACTCCGCGAACTTCCAGTCCGCCCGCCTGGTCGGCCCCGCCGTCGCCGGCCTCATGATCACCGGCGTGGGCACCGGCTGGGCGTTCCTCTTCAACGGCCTGTCCTTCGTGGCCCCCCTCGTCGGCCTGCTGCTCATGCGCGCGCGTGACCTGCACGCCGTCCAGCGCACCCCGAAGGGGAAGGGCCAGCTCAGAGAGGGCCTGCGCTACGTCGCCGGCCGCCCCGACCTGACCTGGACCATCATCCTGATCGGGTTCATCGGCACCTTCGGCTTCAACTTCCCCGTCTACCTCTCCGCCTTCGCCGACGACGTCTTCCACGCGGGCGCCGGCTCCTACAGCCTCTTCAACACCCTGATGGCGGCCGGCTCCCTGGCCGGCGCCCTGCTCGCGGCCAGACGCGGCACCGCCAAGATGCGGGTGATGCTCGCGGCGGCGGTCGCCTTCGGCGGCCTGGAGCTGGTGGCCGCGACCGCCCCGTCCCTCTGGCTGTTCTCCCTGCTCATGGTCCCGATCGGCATGTTCGGCATGACGGTCAACGTCACCGCCAACACCACCGTCCAGATGGGCACCGACCCGGCCATGCGGGGCCGGGTGATGGCCCTCTACATGATGGTGTTCATGGGCGGCTCACCCATCGGCGCGCCCATCGCCGGCTGGATCACCGACACCTACGGCGTCCGGGCCGGCCTCGCCGTCGGCGGGGCGATCGCCGCCGCCGCGGCGATCGTCATCGGCCTCGTCCTGGCCCGGGTCGGCAACCTCCGCCTGTCGGTCGGCTGGCACGGCGGCCACCCCCGGGTCCGCTTCGTCCCGAGAGACCAGCAGGAACAGCTCGCCCCGGCGGCCTGAGCCGCGTACGGGCACGCCTCCGGGACAGGTACCGGCCCGGAGGCGTGCCCGGACCTCGGCTACAGCCTCCGGGCCAGTACCTGTCCCGGCCAGTCGCGCGTCGCCGTGTAGGCGTCGGTGCGGATGAAGCCGTTGCTCTCGTAGTAGCGGACCAGCTTTCCGTCGGCGCCCGCGTAGCAGTCCACCCGCAGCAGCCCGACCCCGGCCTGCCGGGTCTCCTCGGCCGCGTGCGCCAGCAGGGCGCTGCCGATGCCGTGGCCCTTGAAACGCCGGTCGGAGGCGAGCCAGTGGATGTACCGCTCGGGCTCACCGGGCGGCGGCAGATGGGCCAGGTAGGCGCCGGGGGCATCGGTGAGGGTGAGCGTGGCGGCCGGCACCCCGTCCGCCTCGGCGAGATACGTCACGCCCTCGTCCATGTACCGGGCGACCGACTCCACGGTCTTCTCGTGCGCCGACAGCGGCGCGGCCCCCCACTGCTCGGTCCGGCCTAGCCCCACCAGCCACTCCACGGAGCTGTCGAGCATGCCGAGGATCACGGGTATGTCGTCGGGGCCGCCTTCTCTGATGGTGATCTGCATCGCCCCATGATGGCAGGGTGGCCCCATGAGACTCTTCGCCGCCGTGCTGCCCCCGGCGGACGTGGCCGCCGAACTCGCCGAGCGTGTGGCCGGGTTGAAGAAGCTGCCCGGTGCCGAGGCGCTGCGCTGGACCGGCCGCCCCGGCTGGCACTACACCCTCGCGTTCTACGGCGAGGTCGACGACGACGTCGTACCGGACCTCTCGGACCGCCTCGCCCGCGCCGCCCACCGCACCCCGCCCTTCGCGCTGGCCGTCGCGGGCGGCGGGCAGTTCGGGCACGGCAGGGCCCTGTGGGCGGGGGCCGACGGCGACCTGGACGCCCTCCGGCTGCTGGCCGACCGCGCGGAGGCGGCGGCCCGCAAGGCGGGCGTGGACATGGGGGAGCACCGCCGCTACAAGGCCCACCTGACGGTGGCCCGCAGCCGGGACGCGGTACAGGTACGGCCGTACGTCGCGCTGCTCGCGGAGTTCGCGAGCCGGAGCTGGACGGTCGGGGAGCTGGCGCTGGTGCGGAGCAACCTGCCGACGTCCGGGGTGCCGGGGGAACAGCCGCGGTACGAGACGGTCGGCCGCTGGGGGCTCGGGGCGGCCGGTTAGGCTCGTTGCCGTGGACCCGAAGACCCGGAACCGGATCATGGCCGGTGCGCTTGTGTTGTTGTTCGTGGTGGTTGCCGTGGCCTCTGCGATGAGGTGAGGGCGGCGAGGGTGGGGCGGCGGGGAACCGCGGTCGGCTCGTCGGCTGCGGGCCGTCGGTGGCTGGTCGCGCAGTTCCCCGCGCCCCTTACGGGGCGCCTTCCCTTACGGGGCGTTTTCCCTGACGGGACTACCAGGCGAAGGCTTCCGGGGAGGGGCCCGGGCCGGGGAAGATCTCGTCCAGGCCGGCCAGCAGCTCCTCGCTCAGTTCCAGCTCCACGGCCCGCAGCGCCGACTCCAGCTGCTCCGCGGTGCGGGGGCCGACGATCGGGCCGGTGACGCCCGGACGCGTGAGCAGCCAGGCCAGGGCGGCCTCGCCGGGCTCCACGCCGTGCTTGTCCAGCAGGTCCTCGTAGGCCTGGATCTGGGCGCGGATGGTGGTGTTGGCGAGGGAGTCGGCGGCCCGGCCGCCGGCCCGGCGCCCGCCCTCGACCTCCTTCTTGAGCACGCCGCCCAGCAGCCCGCCGTGCAGCGGTGACCAGGGGATGACCCCGAGGCCGTACTCCTGCGCGGCCGGGATGACCTCCATCTCGGCGCGGCGCTCGGCGAGGTTGTAGAGGCACTGCTCGCTGACCAGCCCGATGGTCCCGCCGCGCCGGGCGGCGATCTCGTTGGCCTGGGCGATCTTGTAGCCGGGGAAGTTGGAGGAGCCGACGTAGAGGATCTTGCCCTGCGTGACGAGGGTGTCGATCGCCTGCCAGATCTCCTCGAAGGGGGTCCGCCGGTCGACGTGGTGGAACTGGTAGACGTCGATGTGGTCGGTCTGCAGCCGCCTGAGGCTGGCGTCGACCGCGCGCCGGATGTTCAGCGCGGAGAGCTTGTCGTGGTTGGGCCAGGCGTCGCCGTCGGCGGCCATGTTGCCGTACACCTTGGTGGCGAGCACCACCTTGTCGCGGTGGGCGGGGCTCTTGGCGAACCAGTTGCCGATGATCTCCTCGGTCCGCCCCTTGTTCTCACCCCACCCGTACACGTTGGCGGTGTCGAAGAAGTTGATGCCGGCGTCGAGGGCCGCGTCCATGATCGCGTGGCTGTCGGCCTCGTCGGTCTGCGGGCCGAAGTTCATGGTGCCGAGGACGAGTCGGCTGACCTTGAGTCCGGTACGTCCGAGCTGCGTGTACTTCATGGTCACCCAGCCAACGGCGTGGAGTGCGCTCTAGGCAAGGCCTGGATGCCTCACTCGGTGGGAAACTCGTCGGTCTTGAGGACGAGGTCCACCACCGTGCCGGTCAGATCGATGTCGGTGCCGAAGTCGACCCTCGTCTCGGTCGTGTAGTCGTCGCCCTTGGGGTTGCTGTAGACGTGGCAGCGACGCTGGTAGGGGTCGGCGATCAGGTAGAGGGCGACCTCGGCCACCGCGTACGCGGCCTTCTTGAGGCCGTAGTCGTTGGCCGCGGTGCCCTTGGAGATGACCTCGGCGACGAACTCGACGTCCTGGTAGCGCCAGAGCCCCTTCTTCGTCTTGACGGCGCTCTCGGCCATCAGCGTTACGTCCGACGCGAACCCGTTGAGGTGTCCCGGGTAGTCGACACGGACGTCGGACTTGATCCGCTTCCGGGGGTACTTGGTCCGCAACTGCTCGACGATGTCCAGGATGATCTCCCAGTGGGTGTCCCGCTGCGGCGACATGAAGACGATCCCCTCGACGATCTCGACCTTGTATCCCTCGGGGGCGGGCATCTTCTCGATCCGTTCGAACAGCTCGTCGAGCGTGATCTCGTCGTCGCTCTCGGCCATCGCGATCCTGTCTTCGAGGACGGTCATCCTGGCGCTCCTCCCCGGCCGCTCTCCACACGAGTACAGCCGCGCGGTTCAACGATACGCACGGTGACCGGGAAGCGGCCGAATTCGGTCAACCTGTTCCGGCCGCGTACTCCTCGCCCAGGTCCCAGCCCTGCCGCATCGCCTCCGCGAACGCCCCCGCGATCAGGTGCTCGCCGTTCGCGTTCGGGTGGGTGCCGTCGTAGGTGTCCGTGTGGATGTCGTACGACTCCGGGGGCGCGGCCAGCAGGACCGGGGAGCGGGGCTCGTCGAGGTCGGCGGCGGTCTTCGCCAGGAGTTCGTTGAAGAGGGTCACCTGCTCCGCGAACGGCTCGTCCGTCGTCGCGCGGATGTTCGGTATCACCGGCAGGAGGACCAGGTGGATCCTCGCGTTGGCCTCCCGCGCCGCCGCGACGAAGGCCCGCGCGTTCGCCGTCGTCTGCTCCGCGTTGGTGTAGAAGCCCAGGTCGATCAGGCCGAGGGAGACGAGGAGGACGTCGGCACGGCAGGAGCGCACCGCCTCCCCGACCAGCGGCGCCATGTGCAGCCAGCCCTCGCCCCAGCCGGCCAGGTGGCCGCGGGGGAAGCCGGGGTCGGCGTACGCGTACGAGGTGGGCGCGTCGGCCAGCTTGTCGTACAGCGTCTCGCGCGGGCCGACGAGCGTGAACGGGCCGCCGTACGTCGCGCACAGGTGCTGCCACATGCGGTACCGCCATGTGTGCTCGCCCGCGCTGCCGATCGTCATCGAGTCCCCGACGGGCATGAACCTGAGCATCCGCTCATGATGGACGATCAGCAGGAGCGGCGGGGTGTGAGGACCGACACGTCCGCCGCGTCCGGACACAGCGCGGGATGGCAGGCTTGGGCCCATGCGTCCACGATCGCTCGCCCTCCTCGCCGGTGTCCTGCTCACGGGTGCCCTCGCCGCCGCACCCGCCGCACCGGCCTCCGCGGCCGACGGCACCGGCGGCACCGGCGACAAGGGGTTCACGATCAAGGACCCGCGGATCGCCGAGTCCAGCGGACTCGCCGCCTCCCACCTGCACCCCGGCGTCTACTGGACGCACAACGACAGCGGTGACGGCCCGTACATCTACGCCGTCGACAGCGCGACCGGGAAGACCGTCGCCCGGATCACGCTCAGCGGGGTCGGCACGCCCCGTGACGTCGAGGCCATCTCCATCGGCCCCGACAACCAGATCTACGTCGGCGACATCGGCGACAACCTCGACGGCAGCTGGCCGTACGTCTGGATCTACCGGCTGCCCGAGCCGAAGCAGCTGGTCGACCAGACCGTGCGGGCCACGCAGTACGTCGTCAAGTACTCGAACGGCGCCCGGAACGCCGAGTCGCTGATCGTGCACCCCAAGACCGGGCGGGTGTACATCATCGACAAGAAGGAGGACGGCGGGCACCTGTACGAGGGCCCGGCGACCCTCTCCCCGACGGGCACGAACATCTTCAAGCCCGTCGCCACCGTCGACCTCTGGGCCACCGACGCCGCCTTCTCCCCCGACGGCACGCAGCTCGCCGTGCGCGGCTACTTCGGCGGCATCTACTACGACTGGAACGGCGGGAAGATCAAGCGCGAGGGCCGGCTCGACGTGCCGCTCCAGAAGCAGGGCGAGTCGATCACCTACTCCACCGACGGCACCAAGCTGCTGTACGGGAGCGAGGGGACCGACAGCCCGGTACAGGCCGAGGACGTGCCGGGCGGGTCGGGCAAGGCCTCGCCGTCGGGCGGGAGCGGTTCGGCCGCCGGGGGCGACGGCGGGAGTTCCCCGAGCAGCAGTGCGAAGATCGGCGCCGTCGCCGTCGGGGTCGCCGTGCTCGCCCTCTTCGGGCTGCGGCGGCTGCGGCGCCCGTCCGCCCGCCGGCACTGACCCGCCGGACGGCACTGACCCGCCGGACGGCCGCTGCTCACCCTTCCGGCTCACCGGCCGGGCGGCACCGCACCGGGCCGGGCAGGCTGGGAACCGTCCCGCGGGACGGGGCGGCAACGAGGCGGCACCGGGTCCCGCCGTACGGAACGGGAGTACCGATGCGCCGTAACGCCCCGCGCCTGGCCGGGCACGTCTGTCTGCTCACGGCCGCCCTGGGCCTGACCGTCCCCGCCATGGCCGGCACCGCCACGGCGGGGCCCGCCCGGACGGCCCGGGCGGTGGCCGCGGCCCTTCCGCAGGTCCGTTCGGTGCGCCTGCCGATCAGGGGCACCTTCAGGGGCCCGAGCGAGAACATCGCCGTCACGGGCACCCTCGACGTCTCCGTGATCACCGTGCCGAACGCGGCCGGCGGCGGCACCGCCCAGATCATCAGCAGCCTGGACGACACCTCCGGCACCGGCGACCCGAGCCGCGGCGCGTACGACCTCGTCGGCGCGCACCGGGACAGCCTGCCGTTCTCGGCGGCGGCGACCACGACGCTCAAGGTCAAGCCGCTCTTCCTGCTGCTCTCCCCCCTCGTGCCGCCCAACCCGATCGTGCCGCCGAACCCGGTCCGGCCGGTCACGGTGTCGGTCACCGTCGACAGCACCGGCGTCATCGGCGCCGTCACCGCCACGGTCGGCGACCCCGCGCCCTGACCCGGCCGTCACCCGCCTGCCGTCACCCGCCCGCCGTCACCCGGCCGGTGGACCGTGATGCCCGAAATACGGCGCTTCGGGGGGCGGTGCAGCAGGCTGTTCCTGCCGGTCGTCGACAGGGACGGCCGGACCCCACCGCACCACGACGGCTGATGGAGCTGAGATGTCCTACGTGCCCGCCGACCTCCGCTACACCGACGACCACGAGTGGATCCGCACCGAGGCCGACGGCAGCCTGACCGTCGGCATCACCGACCACGCCCAGAAGAACCTCGGCGACATCGTCTTCTTCGAGCTGCCCCAGGTCGGCAGGAAGATCCAGGCGGGGGAGGCCGTCGGCGTGGTCGAGTCGGTCAAGGCGGCGTCCGACATCTTCAGCCCGTTCGAGGGCGAGGTGGTCGCGATCAACGAGGAGGTCGTCGACAGCCCCGAAGAGGTCAACTCCGACCCCTACGAGATGTGGCTCTTCAGGATCAAGAGCAAGAGCAAGGGCGGGGCGGCGTCCAACGGGCTGCTCGACGCCAAGGCGTACCAGAAGCTCGTCGACGGGCAGTGAAAGAGCGAGGGGCGCCCGGTGTGTACCCACACCGGGCGCCCCTCGTCGTACGGGCCGTGAACGCGGTCAGAGCTTCTCGATCACGTAGTCGACGCACTTCGTCAGCGCCTCGACGTCCGCCGGGTCGATCGCCGGGAACATCGCGATGCGCAGCTGGTTGCGGCCGAGCTTGCGGTACGGCTCGGTGTCGACGATGCCGTTGGCGCGCAGCACCTTGGCGACGGCCGCCGCGTCGATCTCGTCGGCGAAGTCGACCGTGCCGATGACCTGCGAGCGCTGGGCCGGGTCGGTGACGAACGGGGTGGCGTACTTGCTCTCCTCGGCCCAGGTGTACAGGCGGGTCGAGGAGTCCTTCGTACGGCCGGTCGAGAAGGCGAGGCCGCCCTGGCCGTTGAGCCACTCCAGCTGCTGGTCGAGCAGGAAGAGGGTGGCGAGGGCCGGGGTGTTGTACGTCTGGTTCTTGCGGGAGTTGTCGATCGCCGTGGGGAGGCTGAAGAACTCCGGGACGTGGCGGCCGGACGCGTGGATCCGCTCGGCGCGCTCGATCGCGGCCGGGGAGAAGATCCCGATCCACAGGCCGCCGTCGGAGGCGAAGGACTTCTGCGGGGCGAAGTAGTAGACGTCGGTCTCGGCGACGTCGACCGGGAGGCCGCCGGCGCCGGAGGTGGCGTCCACGAGGACCAGTGCGCCCTCGTCGGCGCCCGCGACCCGCCGGATGGGCATGGCGACACCGGTCGAGGTCTCGTTGTGGGTGAACGCGTAGACGTCGACGCCGGCCTCGGCCTGCGCCTGCGGGTGGGTGCCCGGGTCGGAGGCGATCACGGTGGGCTCGGCCAGCCAGGGGGCCAGCTTGGCCGCCTTGGCGAACTTGGACGAGAACTCGCCGAAGGTGAGGTGCTGCGACTTGGCGTCGATCAGGCCGTGGGTGGCGACGTCCCAGAACGCCGTCGAGCCGCCGTTGCCGAGGACGACCTCGTAGCCGTCCGGGAGGGAGAACAGGGCGCTGATGCCCTCGCGGACCCGGCCGACCAGGTTCTTGACCGGGGCCTGGCGGTGGGAGGTGCCGAGCAGGGACGTACCGGTGGCGGCCAGCGCGTCCAGCGCCTCCACCCGCACCTTGGAGGGACCCGCGCCGAACCGACCGTCAGCGGGCTTGATGTCAGCAGGAATCTGGATGTCAGCCACGAGTCGGAGGGTAGCCGTTGGGCGAAACGGGACGGAACCGTGTCCGTTCGATGAGACGAGATCGCCAAGCCCTGGACTTGTGAGGTTGTACGACGATATTGGCGTGGCTGTGGAAAAAGGTCGGTGACTGTGCGTGATCGGATGCATCCTGGACGCATGACGGATCTGGCGGGACTTGAGACGGAACTGCGGGGTGCGGTCCGGGGTGAGGTCGGCTTCGACGTCACGTCCCGGGCGCTGGTCACCATGGACGCCTCCAACTACCGGCGGGTTCCGGCGGGGGTGGTGGCCCCGCGGGACGCCGACGACGTGGCGGCCGTCCTGGAGGTGTGCCGGGCGCGTGGCGTGCCGGTGGTGGCCCGCGGCGGCGGCACGTCGATCGCGGGCCAGGCGACGGGCACGGGCGTGGTCCTGGACTTCACCCGGCACATGAACCGCCTGGTCGGCCTCGACCCGGCCACCCGGACGGCCGTCGTCCAGCCGGGTCTGGTCCTCGACCGCCTCCAGGAGGCCGCCGCCCCGCACGGCCTGCGCTTCGGCCCCGACCCCTCCACGCACGGCCGCTGCACGCTCGGCGGGATGATCGGCAACAACTCCTGCGGCTCGCACAGCGTGGCCTGGGGGACCACGGCGGACAGCGTCCGGGAGCTGGAGGTGCTCACCGCGCGCGGGCGGCGGCTGCGGCCCGGGCGGGACTGGGCCGGGGCGCCGGAGGGCCTGCGGGAGCTGGCCGAGGGGGAGCTGGCACGCCTGCGCACGGGCTTCCCCGACCTCCCCCGCCGCATCTCCGGCTACGCCCTGGACGCCCTCCTCCCCGAGAGGGGTGGGGACGTCGCCCGCTCCTTCTGCGGCAGCGAGGGCACGCTGGGGATCCTCACGGAGGCGACCGTACGGCTCGTGGACGCGCCACGCGCGCGTGCGCTGGCGGTGCTCGGCTACGGCGACGAGAGCGCGGCGGCGGAGGCGGCGGCCGGGCTGCTGCCGTACGGCCCGCTCACCGTCGAGGGCATGGCGGCCGACCTCGTGCCGTCCCCGGCCGGACTGCCCCGGGGCGGTGCCTGGCTGTTCGTCGAGACGGGCGGCGAGACGGCGGCGGAGGCACGCGCCCGTGCGGAGACGGTCGTCCGGGCCGCGGACGTCCTCGACGCCCTGGTCGTCACCGACCCGGCCGGGCAGCGCGCCCTGTGGCGCGTCCGCGAGGACGCCTCCGGTACGGCGACGCGGATGCCGGACGGCACGGAGGCCTGGCCGGGCTGGGAGGACTGCGCGGTCCCGCCGGCCCGCCTGGGCGCGTACCTGCGGGACTTCCGCGCCCTGCTGACCTCCCATCACCTGCGCGGCACGCCCTACGGCCACTTCGGCGACGGCTGCATCCACGTCCGTATCGACTTCGACCTGCTGACCGAGGCGGGCGTGGCCCGCTTCCGCCGCTTCTCGGAAGAGCTCGCGGACGTGGTGGTGGCCCACGGCGGCTCGCTCTCCGGGGAACACGGGGACGGCCAGGCCCGCGCGGAACTCCTCCCGAAGATGTACGGCGCGGAGACGGTGGCGCTGTTCGAGCGGGCGAAGGGGGTGTGGGACCCGGACGACCTCCTGAACCCGGGCATGCTGGTCCGGCCCGCCCCCCTGGACGCGAACCTCCGCTTCGCGGTCCTCCCGCGCGAGCCGGTGCCCGTGGTCTTCGGCTACCCGTCCGACGGCGGCGACTTCCCGGCCGCGGTCCGCCGCTGCGTGGGCGTGGCGAAGTGCCGTACGACCGAGCCGTCCGGCGCGTCCGTCATGTGCCCGTCCTTCCGGGCCACGGGCGAGGAGGCGCACTCCACGCGCGGCCGGGCCCGGCTGCTGCACGAGATGCTGGCGGGCGAACTGGTCACCGACGGCTGGCGCTCGACGGAGGTCAGGGACGCCCTCGACCTCTGCCTGTCCTGCAAGGGCTGCCGGTCGGACTGCCCGGTCGGGGTGGACATGGCGACGTACAAGGCGGAGTTCCTGCACCACCACTACGCGGGCCGGAGGCGACCGGCCGCGCACTACAGCATGGGGTGGTTGCCGAGATGGCTGCGCCTGGTGGCCGGCACGCGCACGGCGGCGGCCGTCAACGCGCTCGCTTCGGTACGGCCGCTGGCGGCACTGGCGAAACGCCTGGGCGGGATCGCACCGGAGCGCGGGCTCCCGCGGCTCGCGCGGGAGCCGTTCAGCCGGTGGGAGCGGCACCGGCAGCGGGCGCGGCTGCGGGACTGGGCGACCGAAGCGAGGAAGGGACGCCGGCCGGACCTCCCGGAGCGGACGGCCCTCCTCTGGCCGGACACCTTCACGGAGTACCTGTCACCGCAGGTGGGCCGGGCCGCCGTACGGGTGCTGGAAGCGGCCGGAGTGGGAGTCGTACAGCTTCCGTCACGCCGCTGGAAGGCACGGCGAACCGCCGACGGCCGACTGGAGGGCTACGGCATGTCCGTGCTGGACCCCCGCCGCACCCGCGCCTGCTGCGGCCTCACCTACCTCTCGACGGGCCAGCTGGACCGCGCCCGCGAGGTGCTGCGCCGGACGCTGGATCTGCTGGAGCCGTTGCTGCCGCCGTCGGACCTGGAGACGGACGCGGACGCCGATTTCCCGCACCCGCCGCCGTTCGTCGTCCTGGAGCCCAGCTGTGCCGCCGCCCTCCGTGCCGACCTGCCGGAGCTGCTCCCCGACGACCCCCGGGCCGCCCGCCTCGCCGCGAACGTCCTCACCTTCGCGGAGGCACTGGAACGACTGGCCCCCGACTGGACCCCGCCCCGCCTGGACCGCCCGGTCACCGGCCAGACCCACTGCCACCAGCACGCGGTCCTCGGCGACGCCCCCGACCGCCGTCTCCGCGAGGCCGCCGCCCTCACCGGCGACCTGGCCGGCGGCTGCTGCGGCCTGGCGGGCAACTTCGGCTTCGAGAAGGGGCACTTCGAGGTGTCGAGGACGTGCGCGGAGGAACAGCTCCTGCCGGCGGTACGGGAGGCGGAGCCCGGCACGGTGGTCCTCGCCGACGGTTTCTCGTGCCGTACGCAGCTGGAACAGCTGGCCGGGGTGCGGGGGAGCCATCTGGCGGAGGTACTGGCCCAGGGGCTGGACGGGGAGGGGAGGTGACGGGCGGCGAGACCGGGTTCGGCCGGGTGGCGGTGCTCTCCGACATCCACGGGGTGCTCCCGGCGCTGGAGGCGGTGCTGGCGGAACCGGACGTGGCCGCGGCCGACCGGATCGTCCTCACCGGCGACATCACGGCGGGTCCGCAGCCGGCCGAGACGATCGACGTGCTGCGCGGCCTGGGCGACCGGGTGCTGTGGCTGTCGGGGAACGCCGACCGGGAACTGGTGGAGTACCGCAGGGGAGAGCGCACCGGGATCCCGGACCCGATAGGCCCGTTCGCGGCGGACGCGCTCCGGGACGACCAGGTCGACTTCCTCGCCGCCCTCCCGGGGACCGCCACCCTGACGGTCCGGGGCCTCGGCCGGGTCCTCTTCTGTCACGCGACGCCGCGCGACGACGAGGAGATCGTCCTGGTCGACTCGCCCCTGGACCGCTGGGCGGAGGTCCTCGCGCCCGTCGCCCCCGACATCGGCACGGTCGTCTGCGGTCACACCCACATGCCCTACCTGCGCCTCGCCCACGGCCGTCTGGTGGTCAACCCCGGCAGCGTCGGCATGCCGTACGGCCGTCCGGGCGCCCACTGGTGCCTCCTCGGCCCCGGCACCGACCTGCGCGTCACGCCGTACGACATCCCGGCGGCCGTCGCCCGGGTCGTGGCGGAGTGCGCCTACCCCGGCATCGAGGAATGGGCCGACTACTTCCTGCGGGCCCGGGCGTCGGACGGGGAGGCGCTCGGGGTGTTCGGTGCGCGCTAGGGCCTGGGTCCCGCGGGTGTCCGGGGACGCCGGTGCGCGCCGTTCCCGGAGGCCGCCGACACGCCCTCGGCCTCTCGCGCCGAAACGATTCCCGGCGGGCGGGTGTCTGTTGTCCTTGATGCCGACGCCACCGAACCCGACCGCCGCCCTGTCCGGTGGGCGTCGTCAGTGAGCCTCCGCACCGACCTGCCCAGGAGCCCCGCCCATGACGCCCGTGCCGCCCATGACGCCCACGACCGCAGCCCTCCGCCTCCGGCCCGTCTCCCGTGCCGAGCATCTCGCCTTCGCGGCGTCCCGCCCCTCCGTCAGCCATATGCAGCTGCCGTCCTGGGGGGACGTGAAACCCGACTGGGAGGCCGAGAGCCTCGGATGGTTCGACGGGGAGGGGCGGATGGTCGGGGCCGGGCTGGTGCTGCTGCGGGCGGTGCCCCGGGTGAAGCGGTATCTGGCGTACCTGCCGGAGGGGCCCGTCATCGACTGGCACGACCCGCGGCTGGAGCGGTGGCTCGACCCGCTGCTGGCGTATCTGAAGGGGCGCGGGGCGTTCGCGGTGAAGATGGGCCCGCCGGTCGCCGTCCGCAGGTGGAGCGCGGAGGCCGTGAAGGAGGCCATCGCCGATCCGGCCGCGCGGCGGCTGGGGGACACCGGGCCGACGTCGTACGACGCCCTCGGCACCGGCCTCGCCGAGCGGCTGCGCCGGACCGGGTGGCGGCAGGCCGAGGCGGGCGGCGAGGAGGGGTTCGCGGCCGGGCAGCCCCGGTACGTGTTCCAGGTGCCGTTCGCGGGCCGGTCGTTGGCGGACATCCAGCGCGGGCTCAACCAGCAGTGGCGGCGCAACGTGAAGAAGGCGGAGAAGGCCGGGGTCAAGGTGGTGCGGGGCGGGTACGAGGACCTGCCGGCCTTCTACGGCCTGTACACGGAGACCGCCGAGCGCGACCGCTTCATCGCGCGTCCCCTCTCCTACTTCCAGCGCATGTGGACCGCGCTCACCGCCGAACACCCCGACCGCATGCGCCTCTACCTCGCCCACCACGAGGGCGAGGTCCTCGCCGCGGCGACCATGCTCACCGTCGGCGACCACGTCTGGTACTCCTACGGCGCGTCCACCGGCCGCCGGCGCGAGGTCCAGCCCAACAACGCCATGCAGTGGCGGATGATGTGCGACGCCCACGAACTCGGCGCCGCCGTGTACGACTTCCGGGGCATCACCGACACCCTGGAGGAGTCCCACCACCTGCTGGGGCTGCTCCGCTTCAAGGTGGGCGCCGGCGGCGAGGCCGTCGAGTACGTCGGGGAGTGGGACTTCCCGCTCAACAAGCTGCTCCACAAGGCGTTCGACCTGTACATGGCCCGCCGCTGAGGCCCGTTCCGCTCAGCTTCATAAGCCGGCTCTCAGGTTCATAAGAGAACTCTCAGGTTCGGGGTCGTTATACAGCTGTTACCCAGGTTTTCACAGCACCTGTTTGCCGTTCGCAAGCCGACTTTGCCGTTGCTTGGGATCTGGGCCGTGTAAGTTTCTCGGTGTCGGGCGGCGGGGATTGCCGAGGATGACGATCCAAAATCCCCGGACGTTGCCCCAAGAGAATTCTCGTACCATCCTGCACCACTTGCACTTCGAACTCTCAAGGAGTCGGAATGAGCCTCAAGAAGCTCGCCCCGCTGCCCCCCAAGCCCAAGAAGCAGCTGCCTCCCCCGCCGCCGCCGAAGCCCAAGAAGAAGGCTCCGAAGCCGGCTCCGAAGCCGATCCCCGGCGGCCAGGACAACTGAGCCGGCCGTAAAAAGGACCGACGGTTCGCCGTCGGTCCTTTTTCGCTCGTTGATTTCAGCGGTTCCGGCGTCGAAGAATGGAGGCAGTGTGAAATGAGTGTGAAAGGGAGCGGAGACACGCAATACGAATACGAATACCAAGTCGCCGATTCGAAATACGAGGTCGATGACGACGAGTACGAGGACGACGAGGAGGACGAGGAAGGCGAGGACACGCCCACCATCCCGGCCCGTGTCGCCTTCCGCCGCTTCTGGCCGCTGACCCGGGGGCTGCGCCGCTGGCTGGTGATCGTCTGGGTGTGCACGGTGATCGCCGCGCTCGCCGAGACCGAGGCCATCCTGCTCTTCAGCGACCTCACCGACCACGCCCTGCAGAAGGGCTCGCTCAGCGCCTTCTGGAGCCCGGCGACCAAATGGCTGGGCATCGCGATCGTCGGCGCGATCGTCGCGTACGCCGGTAACTCCCTGGCCGCCTGGGTCACCGAACGCTTCGTCATGCGGCTGCGCGAACACGTCTTCGACCACGTCCAGCAGCTGCCCCCGCACTTCTTCCAGCGCCACCGCCAGGGCGACCTGCTCTCCCGCCTGACCAGCGACGTCGAGGCCATCGAGACCATGGTCGTGTCCGGGCTCGTCGGTGCCGCGTCGGCTCTGTTCAGCGCCATCTTCTACGCGGCAGCCGCGTTCTGGCTGCGCTGGGACCTGGCCGCCGCCACCTTCGTCCTCGCACCCCTGTTCTGGCTGGCCGCCCGCCGCTTCTCCGGCTCCATCAAGGATGTGTCCCGGGAGGGCCGGGTCGCCGACGGCGCGATCACCTCCGTCGTCGAGGAGTCCCTCGGCAACATCGTGCTGACGCAGGCGTACGACCGCCGCGACGCCGAGCGCCGGCGCCTGAACGAGGAGGCGAGCGCCTGGTTCCGCGCCTCCGTGCGCTCCACCCGCCTCAACGAGGCCTACGAACAGCTCGTCGCGGTCATCGAGACCGTCTGCGTCCTCGCCGTCATCGGCATCGGCGCCTGGGAGATCTCCACCGGCCGTATGACCCTCGGCCAGCTCCTCGCCTTCTCCGCCTTCCTCGGCTACCTCTACCCGCCGGTGCGCGGCCTGGCCCAGCTCGGCCTCACCGTCACCGCGGCCACGGCGGGCGCGGAACGGCTGATCGAGATCCTGGACGTGCGGCCCTCGGTCACCGACCCCCGCCGCGGCACCGGCACCGACATCGGCCGCCCGGACGGCGCCGTCGAGGTCCGCGACGTCGGCTTCCGCTATCCCGGCGCCGACCGGACCGCCCTGGAGGGCCTGTCCTTCGCCGTCAGCCCCGGCGAACTCGTGATCATCACCGGCCCCAGCGGCGCCGGCAAGTCCACCGTCTCCAAGATGCTGCTCCGCTTCTACGACCCGGACAGCGGCGAGATCCTCCTCGACGGCGTCCCGATCCGCGACTTCCCGCTGGCCCGGCTGCGCGAGTACATCACCCTCCTGCCCCAGGAGACCCTCGTCCTGCACGACACCGTCCGCGCCAACATCGCCTGCGGCCGTCCCGGCGCCAGCGACCAGGCCATCGAGGACGCCGCGAAGGCCGCCGACGCCCACGACTTCATCGTCCGGCTCCCCGACGGCTACGACACCAGGGTCGACCCCAACTCCGCCCGGCTCTCCGGCGGTCAGCTCCAGCGCCTGGCCATCGCCCGCGCCATCCTGCGCGACGCCCCGGTCCTCGTCCTCGACGAGCCGACCACCGGCCTGGACGCGATGGCCGCCCGCCGGGTCGTCAAGCCGCTGCGGCGCCTGATGGCCGGCCGCACCACCATCATGATCACCCACGACCTCAACCTCGCCCCCGACGCCGACCGCATCCTCGTCGTCGACCGCGGTCGCATCGTCGAAACCGGCCGCCACGACGAACTCCTCGCCCGCGGCGGCGCCTACTCCCGCCTCCACCGCTCCCAGAACAACGCGGTCATGGACACCGGCGAACTGCGACTGCCGCTGTTCATGGAGCAGGGCGGCGCGGTCCCGACACCGACACCGGCGGCAGAGGCCGTGGGCGTGGGAGTGGGGGCGCCTCCGAGCGACGGGTACGCCTACCAGCAGCCGTACGGGAACATGTACGACTACAACGTGTACACGGCCGCGGGACTGTGGCCACAGCCCGTGTACGAGGCCCACACACAGGCCCCCTACGGGTCCGATGTGCCCACCACACTCCCCGACGGCCGACCCCTGTTCCGCGACGAGGAGCCCTGGCCGGGTATCTGAACCGCCTCCGGACGGCCCAAGAGGGTGAGGGCTTCAGGACCGGCGGCGGTTGAGCACCCCGATGAGAGCGGCAAGGTCGGCGGCGCCCGCCGGGTCGTCCGCGTAGCGGGTGGTCTGGAGAGGGCCGACCTCGGGAAGGACGACGTCCTCCCGGGCCAGGACGTGCACCAGGGTCAGCAGGGCGGCGCGGGCGTTGCCGTCGGCGAAGGGGTGGAAGAACGCCACGTCGAGGTACACGCGGGCCGCGCGGGCCGCCAGCGGGATGTCCGGGTCGGTCGTCTCGCCCAGGCAGGAAGCGAAGTCGGCCTGGGTGCGCGGAGCCAGGCCGTAGCGCTCGCGGCCGGCCTTCGCAAAGGCGTCGTCCGCGCGGAACGGCGCCTCCGGCTCGCCGAGGACCTCGCCCTGCCACCGGCCGGCCATGCCGGAGAGCACGGGCGGCACCCACTCGCGGACCAGCGAGCGGAGGTGGGCCTCCTCGTCTGCGTCCCAGCGGAACGGGTTGCGGCCCGGGTCGAGTTCGTCCCAGTCCTGCGTGGCCCGGGAGGTGACGGGGGGCACGCGGTTCTCGGGGAAGGGCAAGGTGTCATGGTTGTACGTCAGCGTCGGCCACTCTTCCTGTCCGAGCCTGTCCGAGGTGATCGCCCCACCAGTCTCCGCTCGAGGACTCCTGGGGCGCGAACGGTTTTCCGGACCGCACCCTGGTGCGGGCGGTACGTCCAGCGGTCACCTTCTGACGTGTGCGTCGCGGTGTGAGTGCCCGTCACATCACCCTTGTTACACACTTATTGCACAGGGGATCTTCAAGAATTCTCCATGTCGTTCGTAGGCTGCGTACGCCAATGGGCCCGGCCGGGGGCGACTCGCCGGGCCCCTCGCGATCCCAGGGGGATTCACATGCGTATACGCGTCGCGGCCACTGTTCTGTCCGGTGCGGTCGCTCTGTCCGCGCTCGCTGTCCCGGTGGCCGCCCAGGCGGCGTCGGGCCCGAGCGCGAAGGCGCAGCTCAGCTCCTTCTTCGCGAACTCCGCGCCCGCCGCGCACGCCTCGAACTCCGCGCAGACCGTCCGGCCGAAGACCGGAATCGGGAGCATCTCCTTCTCCAAGGGCGTCGTCAACGGCGGCAAGGACATCGTCCTCGGCACCACCACGAACAAGTCCGTCACCGCGACCTACACCGCCACCAGCTCCAGCGGCGTCGCGGTCACGGAGGCGTTCCTCTGGCAGGGCACCGACCCCTCCAGCGTGGACACCATCACGGGCGCCCTGGGCACCGACGACGACCCGGTCTGCACCGAGTCGACCACCCAGACCGGCGTCTACAGCTGCAAGGCGGTCTTCAACATCCACGCGGCCACCGACATGAAGAACAACGGTGTCGCCGGCACCTGGAAGCTCGCCATCGGCGGCGACGACCTCTCCGCGAGCGCCAGCTTCGACGACAACATCGGCACCGGCAAGATCAAGAAGGCTTCCAAGCTGACCGTCGACGCCGCCCCGGAGCCGGTGAAGAAGGGCAAGACCATCACCGTCACCGGCAAGCTGACGCGCGCCGACTGGAACACCGGCAAGTACTCCGGCTACGCGTCGCAGAAGGTGCAGTTGCAGTACCGCAAGAAGAGCAGCACCACCTACACCACCCTCAAGACCATCACCGCCGGGACCGGCGGCGCCCTCAAGACCACGGTCAAGGCCACGGCCGACGGTTACTACCGCTACTCGTTCGCGACCAACGCCACCACCGGCGCCTCGACGGCGACCGGCGACTACGTCGACGTGAAGTAGCTTCCGGCCGTCACCTGAAGATTCGTTTCACTGCCGTTCGGCCTCGCCCCGAGCACGGGGCGAGGCCGAACGCGTCGTCCAAGAGCCGCGTGCCGACCTGGAGAACCGGTAGCCGATGCGTATCCGAATCAGTGCCCACGAGGGGCCGCTCACCGTTCAGTTCGAGCCTTCGGGCATGGAGTACGAACTGTCCTCGGGGGATCACCTCGACGTCCTGTTCCCGCCCGCGCCCGATGACCAGGTCGGTGGTCATGTCGAGTACGTTCCGGGCATGGTGACCGTGTTCGCCTCCTCGGACGTGCCGGGGTTCACCCGGGCCTGGAACGCGGCCGGTGAGGAAATCACCACCTAGTGATCGCAGCGCAAAACCAAACCCAGGTCCACAAGGAGAAGCGGGTCGCCTGCACGGTGTGTCCGGAGGGATGATCATGACGGCGGAATTCGGACTTTCCTGGCTGTCCATGCAATGCGACGGCATGGAGCAGACTCTGACAGTGGCGGAACTTGACTGCCTCGTGGAAAGCAGTACCAAGGGCGCTCTGCTGATGATCGCCGCCCGTTCGGTGACCGACGTTCCCGCGCCGGGCCACACCCTGCTCGGTCCGGACGTACGAGGGCTGCTGGAGTCGCCTCTCGACGACCCCGTGCTGCGCACGGTGTGGGTCGGCGGCGCTGAAACAGCCTTCGATCCCGACTGGGACAAGGAGTGCATGCGGGACTGGCTGGCCGGGATCGAGGCGGCGTGGCTGGAGGCCGAACGGCTGGCGGACCCGCACTTCGTCCCGCCTCTGCCGGCGCAGGCGCCCGATCCGGGGCTGCGCGCGGCAGTGCTGGAAGCCATCGGCCGCGTGGCGCCCCGGCTGACGGCCGCGACGGAGGACCGCGTCTGGCCCCCCAAGCTCACCGGCTTGGTACCCGCTCTGACCGAGGTGGTCGAGAAGGTCGACGCGGACTTGGGGTTCCGGCTGTTCCTACGGGCGTTGAAGGCCTCCGCCTTGCCCATCGACCCGCATGACCACCAGGCGTTCCTCGCGGTCGGCGAGCGGTTCGGCTATCCGGATCTGGTCGACGAAGGCTACCTCCACGTCGTCCCGGCCGTGCCCTAGGCGCGGCTCGCGGCACGGCAGGTGGTCGGCAGGCCACGCATCTCAGCATCCAGGACAGTTCCATAAGGGGTTCACGCGCCTGTCGAAGTCCATTACCCTGGACTGAGAAGTGCATCGTAATGAACAGCGACTCTCCTGGACCGCCCGTGACCAGCTCCAGCTCCTCGCAGCCGACGTCGACGTCCACGCCCGCCGCCACCGGTGTCCCGGGGCGACTCGGCTCGCTCGGGCCCGTCGGGCTGGTTCTGGCCGGTGGGATCTCCGTGCAGTTCGGCGGGGCCCTCGCGGTCACCCTGATGCCGCGGGCGGGTGCGCTCGGCGTGGTGACGCTGCGGCTGCTCGCCGCCGCGGTGATCCTGCTCGTGGTGTGCCGGCCACGGCTGCGCGGCCACTCCCGCACCGACTGGGGCACGGTGATCGTCTTCGGCATCACCATGGGTGCGATGAACGGTCTCTTCTACGAGGCCGTCGACCGCATCCCGCTGGGCCTCGCCGTCACCCTCGAAGTGCTCGGGCCGCTCGCCCTGTCCGTGCTGGCCTCCCGGCGCCTGATCAACGCCCTCTGGGCGGGGCTCGCGCTGGGCGGTGTCTTCCTGCTCGGCGGCGGGGACTTCAGCGGTCTCGACCCCGTGGGTGTCGGCCTGGCCCTGGGCGCCGGCGCCATGTGGGCCACCTACATCATCTTCAGCGCCCGCACCGGCCGCCGTTTCCCGCAGGCCGACGGTCTGGCCCTGGCCATGGCGGTCGCGGCCCTGCTGTTCCTCCCGCTGGGCATCGCCGGAGCCGGCAGCAGGCTCCTGGACCCGACCACCGTCGCCCTGGGCTCGTCGGTCGCGGTCCTCTCCTCCGTCCTGCCCTACACCCTCGAACTCCTCGCCCTGCGCCGCCTCCCGGCCCACACCTTCGCCGTCCTCATGAGCCTGGAACCGGCCATCGCCGCCACCGCCGGCTTCCTCGTCCTCGGCCAGGCCCTGTCGGCGCCCCAGGCGGCTGCCGTCGCCCTCGTCATCGCGGCGAGCGTCGGCGCGGTCCGCTCCCAGGTGGGACGCGGCCGGAAACCGGCGGGCGGCGCCCAGCCGGAGCCGGTGATCGCTGTCCAGCCGGAGCCGGTGGTCGCCCTACGGCCGGAGCCGCAGCCGGTCGTCGTCGTTCAGCCGGAAGGGAACGGCAGCGCGTCCTGATAGCCGTTCGACGGACGCTGGATCTTCTTCACGGTCTGGGCGTCCAGCGCGACCGGCGCCGACTTCGTGCCCAGCTTCCCGCCGGGGTGCCAGTTCCCGGTGACGGACACCCACGTGTTGGCGGTCGGGATGCTGGTGCTGTAGATCCGCACCTTCACGGACTGCGCGTCGGCCGCGCAGCAGGAGATGATGATCCGGGTCAGGTCCCAGCTCCCGCCCCCGGGGACGGGCGTGACCAGCCCGCTCATCTCCACGGTCCGCGCCTTGATGGCCAGCGAGCGGTCCTGCTGCACCCGCGTGGTGAAGTCCGTGAGCGTGATGGGCAACGGCGACGTCTTCGGCAGCGGATCGAACTCGTCCTGCTCCGCGATGACCTTGGCCGGCTGCCGGGAGGCGGTGTACGCACCGAGGGCCGGCGGGGCGTAGAAGAGCAGACTCAGCGCGGGGAGCAGGAGCAGCCAGGCGACCCGGGGGACCGTCGAGTGGTCGTGACCGTGGTGCTGTTCCGGCTCGTCTTGGGGGTCGGCGACATGTGCGTGGGGGCCGTGTGCGGGCACGCCATGTGCGGGCGCACCATGTGCGTGACTCCCATGCCTGCCGTGTCCCTTCCGTCCCGGCTGGCCATCCCGTCGCTCCTGGCCGTCGCGCATCGCCGCCTCCACGATGCCCAGCACCAGCAGCACGAACCCGGACGCGATCAGCAGGGGCCGCATCCCGGGCTTGACGTAGCGCAGGCACAGGTCGGTGAAGAGGGAGGCGTGCAGCAGGCCGAGGCCGCTGAGGACCAGCAGGGTCACCTGGAGCGGACGTCTCACAGCAGCACTCCTCCGACCAGCACACTGCACAGGACCGCGACGACCGTCGTGGCGGCTGAGAAGCGGGCCGCGAAGGCCCGGCCGAACGTGCCCGCCTGCAACGCGATCAGCTTGAGGTCCACCATGGGCCCGACCACCATGAACGCCAGCCTGGCAGTGGGCGAGAAACCCGTGAGCGACGACGCCACGAACGCGTCCGCCTCCGAGCACACCGCGAGGATGATCGCCAGCGCCGCCAGGAACAGCACCGACAGCCAGGGTGAACCGGAGAAGGTGTCGAGGACCGACCGCGGTACGGCCACGTTGAAGGTGGCCGCGGCCATGGCGCCGACCACCAGGAAACCGCCGGCCTGGAGGAAGTCGTGCTGGAAACCGCGCCGGAACTCCGTCCAGCGGTTGTGCCCCGGCTGGTGCCCGGTGTGCCGTACGGCGGGCCGTAGCCACTCCTCCCGGCCCAGCCAGAGCCACAGCCAGCCCATCACGGCCGCGGTGACCAGCGAGGCGACCAGCCGGGCCAGCACCATGAGGGGAGTGCCGGGGAAGGCGATGGCGGTGGCGGTCAGCACGACCGGGTTGATGGCCGGCGCGGAGAGCAGGAACGCGAAGGCGGCGGCCGGGGTGACCCCGCGCCCGATCAGGCTGCTGGCCACCGGCACCGACGCGCACTCGCAGCCCGGCAGCACGACCCCGGCGACCCCGGCGACCGGCACCGCGAGCGCGGGCCGCTTGGGCAGCAGCCGGGTGAACACCCGCTCCGGCACGAACGCGTTGATCGCCCCCGACAGTGCCGTACCGAGCAGCAGAAACGGTGTCGCCTGCACGATCACGGCGAGGCACACCGTCTGCCAGGCCTGTAGCGCGGCCTTGCTGACGCCCTGGCCCACGAGGAAGAGGGCGGTACCGGGCAGGACGGCGGCGGCCACGAGGAGGAGGGGCCAGAAGCGGGGCGGTTCGCGCGGGGGCTGATCCTCGACGCCCGCGTCCACCGGGTAGCCGCCTACCGTGCCTGCCGGGGGTGTCAAGACGGCAGTCGTCTCGGCCCCCACGGCGGGTTCATCTGTCCTCCGCACGCCCCGCACGCCTCACACATCACTCCATCGCCGGATGTTCGCATCGAACATAGGGCATGACGGTCCCCTTGCCGTGACGGGTTGTGCCAAGGTTTGCCCCGGGCTGACTCCGGATGTCGCCAAGGACCACCGCCACACCGCCGCACCGGGTCGGCCGCCCTGTGCGGCCGGCCATGGCTCTCCCGAATTCATGCAAGCGTGCTTGATTGTTTCCGGGCCCGCTGCCATGCTCCCCCCATGTCCGATCCGACGCCCGTCATCGACGACCTGCGTGAGGAGAGTGCGGAACTCGACCGGCTGGTAGCCGGGTCGGGTACCGAGCAGTGGGCTCTCGCCACCCCCGCACCCCGCTGGACCGTCGCCCACCAGATCGCCCACCTCGCCTGGACCGACCACTCCTCGCTGCTGGCCGTGACCGACCAGGACGCCTTCTCCCGCGAGGTCGAGAAGGCGCTGACCCAGCCCGGGGACTTCGTGGACAACGGGGCCGAGGAAGGCGCCGCCAAGCCCCCCGCCGAGTTGCTGGCGGACTGGCGGGCCGGGCGCGAGGCCCTGGACCAGGCACTGCGCGCGGCGCCCGTACGGGCACGTTTCCCCTGGTACGGGCCCCCTATGTCGGTCGCCTCCATGGCCACCGCCCGGCTGATGGAGACCTGGGCGCACGGCCTCGACATCGCCGACGCGCTGGGTGTGTCCCGTACCCCCACCGACCGGCTCCGGCACATCGTCCGGCTCGGCGTCCGCACCCGCGACTTCGCCTTCGGCGTGCACGGACAGCCCGTGCCGTTCGAGGAGTTCCGCGTCGAACTGACCGCCCCGTCCGGCGAGCTGTGGACATACGGACCCGAGGACGCCGACGACCGGGTCACCGGCCCCGCCCTCGACTTCTGCCTCCTGGTCACCCAGCGCGCCCACCGCGCCGACCTCGCCCTCGAAGCCACCGGTCCCGACGCCGACCGCTGGCTGGACATCGCCCAGGCCTTCGCGGGCCCGCCAGGACCCGGCCGCACTCCCAAGGGCGGCACCTCGTGACCCTGCGCATAGGCAACGCCTCCGGCTTCTACGGCGACCGTTTCGACGCGCTGCGGGAGATGCTCACCGGTGGCGAACTCGACGTCCTCACCGGCGACTACCTCGCCGAGCTGACCATGCTCATCCTGGGCCGCGACCGGCTCAAGGACCCCGGCGCCGGATACGCCCGCACCTTCCTGCGCCAGCTGGAGGACTGCCTGGGCCTGGCCCACGAGCGGGGCGTGCGGATCGTCACCAACGCCGGCGGCCTCAACCCGGCGGGGCTCGCCGACGCCGTACGGCGGCTGGCCGACCGGCTCGGCATACCTGTGCGCGTCGCACATGTGGAGGGCGACGACCTCACCGCCGCCCACCCCGGCAGCCTCGCCGCCCACGCCTACCTCGGCGGTTTCGGGATCGCCGAGTGCCTGCGGGCCGGTGCCGACGTCGTGGTCACCGGCCGGGTCACCGACGCGGCCCTGGTCACCGGGCCCGCCGCCGCCCACTTCGGCTGGCAGCCGGGGGAGTACGACCGGCTCGCCGGCGCCGTCGTCGCCGGGCACGTCCTGGAGTGCGGCACCCAGGCCACCGGCGGCAACTACGCCTTCTTCGCCGAGGCCGGAGCCGGAGCCGCGGCGGGAGCTGGAGCCCAGGCGGGAGCCGGAGCCGGAGCGGGGGCGGGCCGGGACCTCCGCCGCCCCGGCTTCCCGCTCGCCGAGATCCACGAGGACGGCAGCTGCGTCATCACCAAGCACCCCGGCACCGGCGGCTTCGTCGACGTCGGCACGGTGACCGCCCAGCTCCTCTACGAGACCGGCGGCGCCCGCTACGCCGGACCCGACGTCACCGCCCGCCTGGACAGCGTCCGGCTGAGCCAGGACGGCCCCGACCGGGTGCGGATCGAGGGCGTCAGGGGCGAGGCCCCGCCCCCGACCCTCAAGGTCGGCCGCAACCGGCTGGGCGGTTTCCGCAACGAGGTCGTCTTCGTGCTCACCGGGCTCGACATCGAGGCGAAGGCCGCGCTGGTGCGCGAGCAGATGGCCGACGCGCTCGCCAAGTCCCCGCCGTCCGGCGTCAGCTGGGAGCTGGCCCGCACCGACCGGCCCGACGCGGACACCGAGGAGACGGCCAGCGCGCTGCTCCGGCTCGTCGTGCGGGACCGCGACGAGGAGAAGGTCGGCCGGGCGCTGACCGGCGCCGCCGTGGAACTCGCGCTCGCCAGCTACCCCGGTTTCCATGTGCTCGCCCCACCGGGAAAGGGCGCGCCCTATGGGGTCTTCGAGGATGTGTACGTCCCCCATGGTGAGGTGCCCCATGTGGCCGTCCTCCATGACGGACGACGGATCCCCGTGCCGCCGGCCCAGGACACCCTCGTACTCCAGGACCTGCCCGAACCCCCGCTGCCCGAGCCGCCGGCCGGGGCGCTGACCGAGCCGCCGGCGGGGCCGTACCCGGCCGGTGGTCCCACCCGGCGGGCGCCGCTCGGGCTCGTCGCCGGGGCCCGCAGCGGGGACAAGGGCGGGAACGCCAACGTCGGCGTCTGGGTGCGCTCGGAGGAGGCGTGGCGCTGGCTCGCGCACGCCCTGACCGTGGACACCTTCCGCCGGCTCCTGCCCGAGACCGCCGAGCTGGCGGTCACCCGGCACCCGCTCCCGAACCTGCGTGCCCTCAACTTCACCGTCGAGGGCCTGCTGGGCGAGGGTGTGGCCGCGCAACACCGTTTCGACCCCCAGGCCAAGGCCCTCGGCGAATGGCTCCGCTCCCGCCACCTGGACATCCCGGAGGCCCTGCTGTGACGGTCATCGAGACCACCCTCGACACCCACACCCCCGACTACCGGGCGAACCGCGACGCCATGCTCGCCAAGCTCACCGACCTGGAGGCCGAACACGCCAAGGCCCTCGCGGGCGGCGGCGACAAGTACGTCGAACGGCACCGCAAGCGCGGCAAGCTCCTCGCCCGCGAGCGCATCGAACTCCTCCTCGACCCCGACACCCCCTTCCTGGAGCTGTCCCCGCTGGCCGCCTGGGGCAGCGACTACGCGGTCGGCGCCTCGCTGGTCACCGGGATCGGGGTGGTCGAGGGCGTGGAGTGCCTGATCACCGCGAACGACCCGACCGTGCGCGGCGGTGCCAGCAACCCCTGGTCGCTGAAGAAGGCGCTGCGCGCCAACGACATCGCCCTCGCCAACCGGCTGCCCTGCATCAGCCTGGTCGAGTCCGGCGGCGCCGACCTGCCCTCCCAGAAGGAGATCTTCATCCCGGGCGGCGCCATCTTCCGCGACCTCACCCGGCTCTCGGCCGCCGGGATCCCCACGGTCGCCGTCGTCTTCGGCAACTCCACCGCCGGCGGCGCCTACATCCCCGGCATGTCCGACCACGTGATCATGGTCAAGGAGCGTGCCAAGGTCTTCCTCGGCGGACCGCCCCTGGTGAAGATGGCCACCGGCGAGGAGAGCGACGACGAGTCGCTGGGCGGCGCGGAGATGCACGCGCGCGTGTCGGGCCTCGCCGACTACTTCGCCGTCGACGAACCGGACGCGCTCCGGCAGGCCCGGCGCGTGGTCGCCCGCCTCAACCACCGCAAGGCGCACCCCGACCCCGGCCCCGCCGAACCGCCCAAGTACGCGGCCGACGAACTCCTCGGCATCGTCCCCGGCGACCTGAAGATCCCCTTCGACCCGCGCGAGGTGATCGCCCGCCTGGTCGACGCCTCCGACTTCGACGAGTTCAAGCCGCTGTACGGGACGAGTCTCGCGACCGGCTGGGCGAGCCTGCACGGCTACCCGGTCGGCATCCTGGCGAACGCGCAGGGCGTGCTGTTCAGCCAGGAGTCCCAGAAGGCCGCCCAGTTCATCCAGCTGGCCAACCAGCGCGACATCCCGCTGCTCTTCCTCCACAACACCACCGGCTACATGGTCGGCAAGGAGTACGAGCAGGGCGGGATCATCAAGCACGGCGCGATGATGATCAACGCGGTCAGCAACAGCCGCGTCCCGCACCTCTCCGTCCTCATGGGCGCCTCCTACGGCGCCGGGCACTACGGCATGTGCGGGCGCGCCTACGACCCGCGCTTCCTGTTCGCCTGGCCCAGCGCCAAGTCCGCCGTCATGGGCCCGCAGCAGCTCGCCGGCGTGCTCTCGATCGTCGCCCGCCAGTCGGCCGCCGCGAAGGGCCGGCCGTACGACGAGGACGGCGACGCGGCCCTGCGCGCCATGGTCGAGCAGCAGATCGAGTCCGAGTCGTTGCCCACGTTCCTGTCCGGGCGGCTGTACGACGACGGCGTCATCGACCCGCGCGACACCCGCACCGTCCTCGGCCTGTGCCTGTCCGCCATCCACACCGCCCCCTACGAGGGCGCGCGGGGCGGCTTCGGCGTCTTCCGGATGTGAGGCATCACATGATCTCGACCCTGCTCGTCGCCAACCGCGGCGAGATCGCCTGCCGGATCTTCCGCACCTGCGCCGAACTCGGCATCAGCACCGTCGCCGTGCACTCCGACGCCGACGGGAACGCGCTCCACGCGCGCGTGGCCGACACCGCCGTACGGCTGCCCGGCGCCACCCCCGCCGACACCTACCTGCGCGGTGACCTGGTGGTGAAGGCGGCCGTGAGCGCCGGCGCGGACGCCGTGCACCCCGGGTACGGCTTCCTCTCCGAGAACGCCGACTTCGCACGGGCCGTCATCGACGCCGGCCTGGTCTGGATCGGACCGCCCCCCGAGGCGATCGAGGCGATGGCGTCCAAGACCCGCGCCAAGGAGCTGATGGGCATCGCCCCGCTCGGCGAGGTGCGCGCGTCCGACCTGCCGGTGCTGGTCAAGGCGGCTGCCGGCGGCGGCGGGCGCGGCATGCGCATCGTGCGCCGCCTCGACGAACTGGACGCCGCGCTGGAGGGCGCGCGCGCCGAGGCCGCGAGCGCCTTCGGCGACGGCGAGGTCTTCGTCGAGCCGTACATCGAGCGTGGCCGCCACGTCGAGGTGCAGATCCTCGCCGACGCCCACGGCACGGTATGGCCGCTCGGCACCCGCGACTGCTCGCTCCAGCGCAGGCACCAGAAGGTCGTCGAGGAAGCACCCGCGCCCGCCCTCCCCGAGGGGCTCGTGAAGGAGCTGCACGCGCTGGCCGTGCGCGCCGCGCGCTCCGTGGCCTACGTCGGCGCGGGCACCGTCGAGTTCCTCGTCGCCGACGGCACGGCGCACTTCCTGGAGATGAACACCCGCCTCCAGGTGGAACACCCCGTCACCGAGGCGGTGTTCGGCCTCGACCTCGTCGCCGAGCAGATCCGCGTCGCCGAGGGCCACCCCCTTCCCCTCGACGCCCCACGCGCGCGTGGCCACGCGATCGAGGCCCGCCTCTACGCCGAGGACCCCGCCCGCGACTGGGCCCCGCAGACCGGCACCCTGCACCGCCTCGCCGTACCGGACAGCGTCCGTCTGGACACCGGCTACACCGACGGCGACGAGATCGGCGTCCACTACGACGCGATGCTCGCGAAAGTCGTCGCCCACGCCCCCACCCGCGCGGAAGCCCTCCGCAAACTGGCCCACGCCCTCGAACGGGCCACCCTGCACGGCCCCGCCACCAACCGCGACCTCCTCGTCCGGTCGCTGCGCCACGAGGAGTTCGCGACGGCCCGCATGGACACCGGCTTCTACGACCGCCACCTCACCGACCTCACGGCACCCGCCCCCGACCCGCACGCCCCCCTCGCCGCCGCCCTGGCCGACGCCCACGGCCGCTCCCGCTTCGGCGGCTGGCGCAACCTGCCCTCCCAGCCCCAGACCAAGCGCTACCTGATGGCCGGCGAGGAGCACGAGACCCACTACCGGCACACCCGCGAGGGCCTCACGGCAGACGGCGTACGGGTCGTGCACGCCGGTGCGCGACTCGTCGTACTCGACATCGACGGCGTGCACCGCAGGTTCCAGGTCGCGCGGTACGGCGACCAGGTCCACGTCAACAACACGACCCTCACCGCCCTGCCCCGCTTCCCCGACGCCAAGGCTCAGTTGGCACCGGGATCCCTGCTGGCACCGATGCCGGGAACGGTCGTACGGCTGGCCGAGGGGCTGGAGGCAGGGTCGGCGGTGGAGGCGGGCCAGCCCCTCCTCTGGCTGGAGGCGATGAAGATGCAGCACCAGATCAAGGCGCCGGTGACGGGCACGCTGAGCGAACTGCGGGTCGTGGTCGGCCAACAGGTGGAGCCCGGCTCTCTCCTGGCAGTAGTGCAAGCGCCCCTTTAGGGGCGCGGGACTGTATTCGATATGCGGCTGCCGCCGCGTGAGCGCGAGAAACCACGACGATCCCGCACCCGAAGGAGCACCGTGTCCACCCAGATCGAATCCGACGAACACAAGGCACTCCGCGCAGCAGTAGCCACCCTCGGCGCCAAATACGGCCGCGACTACATCACCCGCACGATCGCCGAGGGCCGTCCCCCGACCGAACTCTGGCAAGAGGCCGGGAAACTCGGCTACCTCGGCGTCAACCTCCCGGAGGAGTACGGCGGCGGAGGCAGCGGCATCGCCGAACTCTCCATCGTCCTCGAAGAGCTGGGCGCGGCAGGCTCGCCGCTGCTGATGCTCGTCGTCTCCCCCGCCATCTGCGGCACCGTGATCGCCCGCTTCGGCACCGAGGAACAGAAGCGGACCTGGCTCCCCGGCCTCTCCGACGGTTCCCGTCTCATGGCGTTCGGCATCACCGAACCCGACGCCGGCTCCAACTCCCACCGCATCACCACCACCGCCCGCCGCGACCCGGCCGGCGGCGACTGGCTGCTCACCGGCCGCAAGGTCTTCATCTCCGGCGTCGACCTGGCCGACGCCGTCCTCGTCGTCGGCCGCACCGAGGACGCCCGCACCGGCCGCCTCAAGCCCTGCCTGTTCATCGTCCCGACGGACGCCGAAGGCTTCCACAGGCAGCCCATCGACATGGAACTCAACGCCGCCGAGAAGCAGTTCGAGCTCACCCTCGACGACGTACGGCTGCCCGCCGACGCCCTCGTCGGCGACGAGGACGCCGGCCTGCTCCAGCTCTTCGCCGGACTCAACCCCGAGCGGATCATGACGGCCGCGTTCGCGATCGGCATGGGCCGCTACGCGCTCTCCAAGGCGATCGAGTACGCGCGCGACCGCACCGTCTGGAAGGCCCCCATCGGCGCCCACCAGGCCATCGCGCACCCCCTCGCCCAGGCGCACATCGACCTCGAACTCGCCCGCCTGATGATGCAGAAGGCAGCACACCTGTACGACGCGGGCGACGACGTCGGCGCAGGTGAAGCCGCCAACATGGCGAAATACGCGGCGGGCGAGGCGTGCGTGAGGGCCGTCGACCAGGCCGTGCACACCCTCGGCGGCAACGGACTCACCCGGGAATTCGGGCTCGCCTCGTTGATAACGGCCGCGCGCGTGGCTCGTATTGCTCCGGTGAGCAGGGAGATGATTCTCAACTACGTCTCCCACCAGACCCTCGGCCTGCCCAAGTCGTACTGAGGTCGCACTCAGCCCGCACCGAGGCCGTACCGAGGCCCAAGGCCGCCTTGGAGGAACCGTGTTCCGCAGTGAGTACGCAGACGTTGAGCCCGTAGAACTCCCCATCCACGAGGCCGTGCTGGGCCGGGCCGCCGAGTTCGGCGACGCACCCGCCCTGATCGACGGCGCCGACGGCACCACCCTGACGTACGCACAACTGGACCGGTTCCACCGGCGGATCGCCGCCGCGCTCGCCGACGCCGGCGTCCGCAAGGGCGACGTCCTCGCCCTGCACAGCCCCAACACGGTCGCCTTCCCGACCGCGTTCTACGCGGCCACGCGCGCGGGTGCCTCCGTCACCACCGTGCACCCGCTCGCCACGCCCGAGGAGTTCGCCAAACAGCTCACGGACTCCGCGGCCCGCTGGATCGTCACCGTCTCACCGCTCCTGGAGGCAGCCCGCCGGGCCGCCGAACTCGCCGGCGGCATAGCGGAGATATTCGTCTGCGACAGCGCACCCGGACACCGCTCCCTGATGGACATGCTCGCCGGCGAGGCCCCCGAGCCGCAGGTCGACATCGACCCCGTCGAGGACGTCGCCGCCCTGCCGTACTCCTCCGGCACCACCGGCGTCCCCAAGGGCGTGATGCTCACCCACCGGCAGATCGCCACCAACCTCGCCCAGCTCGACCCCGCCGTCCCGGCCGGCCCCGGCGACCGCATCCTCGCGGTCCTCCCGCTGTTCCACATCTACGGCCTCACCGCGCTCATGAACGCCCCGCTCCGCAAGGGCGCCACCGTCGTCGTCCTGCCCCGCTTCGACCTGGACACCTTCCTCGCCGCCATCCAGAACCACCGCATCACCGGCCTGTACGTCGCCCCGCCGATCGTCCTCGCCCTCGCCAAGCACCCCAAGGTCGCCGACTACGACCTCTCCTCCCTGAAGTACGTCATGAGCGCCGCCGCGCCCCTGGACGCCCGCCTCGCCGCCGCCTGTTCACAGCGCCTCGGCCTGCCGCCGGTCGCCCAGGCCTACGGCATGACGGAACTCTCGCCCGGCACCCACGTCACCCCGCTCGACGCCCTGGACCAGGCACCGCCCGGCACCGTCGGCAAGCTCATCGCCGGCACCGAGATGCGGATCGTCTCCCTCGACGACCCGCACAAGGACGTCATCACCGGCGAACCCGGCGAGATCCTCATCCGCGGCCCCCAGGTCATGAAGGGCTACCTCGGCCGCCCCGACGCCACCGCCGACATGATCGACACCGACGGCTGGCTGCACACCGGCGACGTCGGCCACGTCGACGCCGACGGCTGGCTGTTCGTCGTCGACCGGGTCAAGGAACTCATCAAGTACAAGGGCTTCCAGGTGGCCCCCGCCGAACTGGAGGCCCTCCTGCTCACCCACCCGGGCATCGCCGACGCCGCCGTCGTCGGCGCCTACAACGAGGACGGCAACGAGATCCCGCACGCCTTCGTCGTCCGCCAGCCCACCGCGGGCGACCTCACCGAGAACGAGACCATGCTCTACGTCGCCGAACGCGTCGCGCCCTACAAGCGCGTCCGCAAGGTCACCTTCATCGCCGGAGTGCCCCGCGCGGCCTCCGGGAAGATACTCCGCCGCGAACTGCGTGCCCTCGCGAAGACCGCGGAACCCGAGGAGCGCCCATGACGTTGATCGGACGGGCACACGCGCGTGCCGTCACCACCCTCAGCCTCGACGCCACCGCCACCCGCAACGCCCTGTCCGCCGCCCTCGTCGCCGAACTCGCGGAGGCCCTCACCGACTGCGCCAAGGACCCCGACGTCCGCGCCGTCGTCCTCACGCACACCGGTACGACGTTCAGCGCCGGCGCCGACCTGCGCGACCCGCCCGACCCCGACGCGCTCGTCGGCCTCCTGCGCCAGCTCGTCGAACTGCCCAGGCCCGTCGTCGCCCGCGTCACCGGCCACGTCCGCGCGGGCGGCCTCGGCCTCCTCGCCGCCTGCGACATCGCCGCCGCGTCCGCCGACTCCACCTTCGCCTTCACGGAGGTACGGATCGGCGTCGCCCCCGCGGTGATCTCCCTGCCCCTCCTCCCGCGCACCGACCCCCGGGCCCTCGCCCGCTACTACCTCACCGGCGAACGCTTCGACCCGGCCGAAGCCGTCCGCCTGGGCCTCCTCACCACCACCGCCGACGACGTCGACACCGCCCTCGAACCCATCCTCGACGGCCTCCGCCGCTCCGCCCCTCAGGCCCTGGCCGAGACGAAACAGCTGCTCACGGCTAGGGTGCTGGAGACATTCGACCGGGACGCGGCCCCCCTCACCGCACTCTCGGCCCGGCTGTTCTCCTCCGACCAGGCCCGCGAGGGGATGACGGCCTTCCTCGAACGACGGGACGCGGCGTGGGTGGTGTGAACACAGGTGCGAACACGGGTGTGAGCACAGGCGCGGGTACGGGTGCGAGCACCGGGGTGAGTACGCCGGAGCGCGCGCCGAAACAGGACCGCAGCCGGGCCACCCGGCAGCGGCTCCTGGAGGCCGCCGTGGCCTGCCTCGCCGAACACGGCTGGACCGGCTCCACGGTCGCCGTCGTCGCCGAACGCGCCGGCGTCTCCCGGGGCGCGGCCCAGCACCACTTCCCCACCCGCGAGGACCTCTTCACGGCCGCCGTCGAATACGTCGCCGAGGAACGCTCCACGGCCCTGCGCGCCCTGTTCCCCGAAGGCACCACCGGCGACCGCCGCGCAGCCGTCACCGCCATCGTCGACCTCTACACCGGCCCCCTCTTCCGCGCCGCCCTCCACCTCTGGGTCGCCGCCTCCAACGAGGACCAGCTCCGCCCCCGGGTGACGGAACTGGAGGCCCGCGTCGGCCGCGAGACCCACCGCATCGCCGTGGACCTGCTCGGCGCCGACGAATCCCGCCCCGGCACCCGCGAGACGGTCCAAGGGCTCCTGGACATGGCCCGGGGCCTGGGCCTCGCCAACCTCCTGACGGACGACAGGGCGAGACGGGAGCGCGTGGTGGCCCAGTGGGCGGCGCTGCTGGACGAGACCCTGGGCTGAAAAGCAGGGCCCGCAGGGCCCGCTTTTCAGGGGCGCGGGGAACTGCGCGAGCAACCACACGCAACCCGCGGTCGCCCACCCACCGCCGCCCCCCTAGTGGGCGATATCCCCATACCCCTCGATGTCCTGAGGCCGCCGCACCCCCGGCCCCACATACTCCGCCGACGGCCGCACCAACCGCCCCGTCCGCTTCTGCTCCAGAATGTGCGCCGACCACCCCGCGGTCCGCGCACACGTGAACATCGACGTGAACATGTGCGCCGGCACCTCCGCGAAGTCCAGCATGATCGCCGCCCAGAACTCCACGTTGGTGGCCAGCACACGATCCGGCCGCCGATTGTGGAGCTCCTCCAGCGCCGCCTTCTCCAACGCCTCCGCGATCTCGAACCGCGGCGCCCCCAGCTCCCGCGCCGTCCGCCGCAGCACCCGCGCCCGCGGATCCTCCGCCCGGTACACCCGGTGCCCGAACCCCATCAGCCGCTCACCCCGGTCCAGCGCCCGCCTGACGTAGCCCACCGCGTCCCCGGTCCGCTCGATCTCCTCGATCATCCCGAGCACCCGGGAGGGCGCACCCCCGTGCAACGGCCCCGACATGGCCCCCACCGCACCCGACAGCGCCGCAGCGACATCGGCACCGGTCGAGGCGATCACCCGCGCCGTGAACGTGGACGCGTTCATCCCGTGCTCGGCGGCCGAGGTCCAGTAGGCGTCCACGGCCGCCACATGCTTCGGGTCCGGCTCCCCACGCCACCGGATCATGAACCGCTCGACCACCGAGTGCGCCTTGTCGATCTCCCGCTGCGGCACCATCGCCAGCCCCTGCCCGCGCGCGGACTGGGCGACGTACGACAGCGCCATGACCGCGGCCCGCGCCAGGTCCTCCCGGGCCTGGTCGGCATCGATGTCGAGCAGCGGCTTCAGCCCCCACACCGGCGCCAGCATGGCGAGCGCCGACTGCACGTCCACCCGGATGTCACCCGAATGGACGGGGATCGGGAACGGTTCGGCCGGCGGCAGCCCCGGGTTGAAGGCCCCGTCGACGAGCAGCCCCCACACGTTCCCGAACGAGACGTGCCCGACCAGATCCTCGATGTCGACGCCCCGGTACCGCAGGGCGCCGCCCTCCTTGTCCGGTTCGGCGATCTCCGTCTCGAACGCGACGACTCCTTCGAGCCCAGGCACGAAGTCGGACATGGGGCGGCTCCTCATGGGTGTAGGCGGAGGCAACTGCACCATAACTCCGAGTGCCAGAGATGGGGAGTCCAGCGGCACTCAGTGCCACCGTAGGTATGCGTCACATGTGCCCCGGACCCATATGTGCATACGGCAAGATGACCGCGTGACCGATCGTGACGCCGCCGCCTCCGACGAACCCACCCTCGACCCCGCCGCGATGCGCAAGCACTACCGGGCCGAGGGCCTCGAAGAGCACGACCTGGCCGCACATCCCATGGACCAGTTCACCGCCTGGTTCCACCAGGCCGCGCGGGCCGCCGCCGACGGGATGATCTACGAACCCAACGCGATGGTCGTCGCCACCGCCGACGCCGAGGGCCGCCCCAGCTCCCGCACGGTCCTGATGAAGCAGTACGACACCCGGGGCTTCGTCTTCTACACCAACTACGACTCCCGCAAGGCCCAGGACCTCGCCGCGAACCCCTACGTCTCGCTGGTCTTCCCCTGGCACGCCATCGCCCGCCAGGTCGTCGTCACCGGCACCGCCCGCCGCACCGGACGCGACGAGACCGCCGCCTACTTCCGCACCCGCCCGCACGGCTCCCAGCTCGGCGCCTGGGCCAGCACCCAGTCCACGGTGATCTACTCCCGCGCCGAACTCGACGCCTCCTACGCGGAGCTCAGCGCCCGCTACCCCGAGGGCGAACAGGTCCCGGTGCCCCCGCACTGGGGCGGCTTCCGCATCGCCCCCCAGACCGTCGAGTTCTGGCAGGGCCGCCAGAACCGCCTCCACGACCGCCTCCGCTACGTCGCCGACCCCGCCGGCACCTGGCACGTGGAACGCCTCAGCCCCTGACATCCCCCGCGGGGCCGCAAACGCAGACGACCCGCGAGCTCGGGTCCCTCCGCCATACGGCAGAGAAGCCGGCCGGACGTACCGGCGAGCCCGCGGGTCGGGTGACTGCTTGGGATTGGGCCGGCTGCACGTGTCTGTCACGCGCTGGTCCGGCACCGCACTCGCTGTGGTGACGGGCCGCTAGCCCGCAGCCACCTCACGCGTCCGGTTGTCATACATCTGCCGAACCACCTCCCTTCTCGTGTACGTCACACCCTACGAAGCTGACCGAAGGTGCTCAAGGGATTTATTCGGAGGTGACGTGCCGCGTGAGTGGGTTGCGGATCGGACTCGTGGACGGGGACGGGGGTGGGGAGGCGCTGGAGGAGTGGCGGTATGTGCACAACGTGGTGGTGCCGCCTGCTGCGATGTCGGTCGAGGAGGCGCGGGAGCGGCTGGGCCGGGGGTATCGGCTGGAGAACGCGTACGACGGGGACGTGCTGGTGGGGTGTTCTACCGTGCGGCCCGCTGTCGGCGGGGTGGTGACGGTGATCGCGCGGGTGCTGCCGGAGTTCCGGCGGCGCGGGTTCGGGGCGGCCCTGTACGAGCATGCGCTCGCGTACGCGCGTGTGCAGGGGGCCGAGGTCGTCGAGACATGTGTGCTGGGTGTCAACGAGGACGGGTTGCGGTTCGCGCGGCGGCGGGGGTTTGCCGAGGTGGAGCGGTATGTGCTCGACGGGGAGAGCGACGAGTGGGTGGATCTGCGGCTCGTGCTGTGAGGCGGTGCCGGGCGGCGGGTTGCAACGATTCCCTCAATCTTGCGGGAACACAGTGTGGGCTGCGTCACGTTCGAGTTGAATGAAGGGCAGCGAGTGAGCCTGATGGGGGTCCAGGTGAGTGCTTCCCGGCGTAGTGGGGCCACGGACGAGTTGGGGCCCGACGAGCCCGAGCCGGAGCCGGAGCGGGATGTTCCGGAGGACTCGGGCGGCTCCGACCTGCTCGCGGCACTGCTCGACGGCATGGACGCGGCACTGTGTGCCTTCGACGCGGACGGTTTCGTCACGCACTGGAACCGGGAGGCCGAGCGGATCCTGGGGTGGACGGCGGCCGAGGCGGTGGGCCGGCAGGGGTTCGCCGGCTGGGCGGTGCGGGAGGCGGATGCCGACGAGGTCGAGGGGCGGCTGCTGTCCGCCATGCACGCTCCCGGGCGCCAGGTGCACGAGTTCGCGCTGCTCACGAAGGACGGCGGGCGGGTCCTCGTACGGACGCAGTCGGCGGCCGTGCGCGGGCCGGACGGGAAGCCGGCGGGGGTGTACTGCGCGTTCAGCGAGGTGCACGCGCAGATCGACCTGGAGCGGTCGATCGCGCTGAGCGAGGCGCTGTTCGAGGACGCGGCCTGGGGCGTCGTGGTCGTGGACGCGGACCTGCGGCCCGCCGTCGTCAACGCGTACGCCGCGCGGTCGCTCGGTATCGGGCGCACGTCGGCGCTCGGGCGGCCGTTGGGGGAGTTGCTGGCGCTGGGGGTGGAGGACCTCGAGGGCGCGCTGACGCATGTGCTGGCCGAGGGGGCGCCGCCCGCGCCGGCCGAGATGTGGGTGAGCGTGCGGACCCCGGAGGGCGAGCAGCGGCGCTGCTGGCGGTCGGGGTTCCTGCGGCTGGCGTCGCCGCTCGCGGAGGAGCCGGTGCCGCTCGGGGTCGGCTGGCTGTTCCAGGACGTCACGGAGGCCAAGCAGGCCGAGCAGGAGGCGGCGATGCTGCGCTTCCGGGCCAACCAGCTGCATCGTGCGGCCCGTGCGGCGGCGGAGTGCGAGGACCCGGCGGAGGCGGCGACCGTCCATCTGGACTTCGCGCTGGCCGGGTTCGCCGACCACGCGGTGATCGACCGGGTGGTGGGCGGCTCCCGGGCCGACGGCGAGGTGGGGCCGGTGCGGCTGGTGCGGATCGCGGCCACGCCGTCCGGGGCGCCGGGGCCGAGCATGCTGACGGGCGCGGCGGGGCTGCCGGTGCGCTACGAGGAGGGGCATCCGGCGTTGCAGTGCGTGGCGCGGGCCGGGAGTGTGCGGGCGGACGCGGGTTCGGTGCCGCTGGACCGGGCGCGGGCCTGGGCGCTGGACCGGCAGTGGCCCGGGGACGCGGTGCACGCGTTGTGCGCGGTGCTGCGCAGCCGGGGGCGGACGCTGGGCGTCGTGACGTTCCTGCGCGGGTCGGCGCGCAGCCGTTTCGAGCGCGCGGACGCGACGTACGCCGAGGACGTGGCCGTGCGGATCGCGACCGCGCTGGATCTCGCCCACCTCGCGAAGGACCGGCAGCAGTAGCGGTCGGCGGGCCTCACTGCTGGTAGAAGATCCGGTCGCGGTACTCCTCGAACACGCGGGCGTTCCATTCGTGGCCGCCGTCGACGTTGCCGGAGCGCAGCAGCGGGGGTTCGGTGCCGCGGTCGGCGAGGGTGGCGGCGGTGGTGGCCAGGACCGCCTGGAGCAGGGCGCTGGTGACGACCGTGGAGGCGGGTGCGAAGGGGGCCGGGATGGTGTCGAGGGTGAGTTCGGCGTCCCCGACGGCGATCTTCGAGTCGAGGACGATGTCGCAGTGGTCCTTGAGGTAGGTGCCGGAGGCGTGCCGGGAGGTGGTCTCGGCGGCGTACGCGACCGATGTCACGCCGATGACCTTGGCGCCGCGGTCGCGGGCGGTGACGGCCATCTCGACGGGCAGGGCGTTGCGGCCGGACAGGGAGATGATCACGAGGGTGTCGCCGGCGCGCAGGGGCGAGGTGTCGAGGACGGCGGTGGCGAGGCCGTCGACGCGTTCGAGGCGGGAGCCGAGGGTGGCGGGCATCACGTCGACGCCGACGAGGCCGGGGGCGGCGAGGAGGTTCATGAGGGCGAGGCCGCCGGCGCGGTAGACGACGTCCTGGGCGGGGAGGGAGGAGTGCCCGGCGCCGAAGGCGAAGAGCCGGCCGCCGGCGGTGACGGTGTCGGCCAGCAGGGTGCCGGCGGCGGCGATGGCCTCGGCCTCCTCCTCCCGGACCCGTTGCAGGAGGCCGATGGCGGCGTCGAAGAACAGGTCGGCGGGCGTGCCGTCGCTCATGCGGGCCCCTTTGCGCGGTCGACGTCAGCGTCTGTGTCGCGGATCACCCTCAGGTCTGGACCAGTGCCGTGTCAATACGGCCGGTGGTTGGTGCGGGTGGGCTGGGGCCGGGGGGTGGGGACGCTCACCGGCGCTTGCCGGGTGCCGCTGCGCCCACCCGTGCCGCCCTGCGGCACGCCTGCCTGGGTCTGGGTTGCCGACGGACGGCCCGCACCCCCCGTTTTTCCGGTGTCCCCCGCTTGTCAGTGGGATCCGGCAGAATTGGTTCCAGGGCCAGCGCACGCCGCCGGGGCTTCCGGCAGAGGTAATCGAGGGGCACGAATGTCCGGACTGATCGACACCACGGAGATGTATCTCCGCACCATCCTCGAGCTCGAAGAGGAAGGCGTCGTCCCCATGCGCGCCCGCATCGCGGAGCGGCTCGACCAGAGCGGGCCGACGGTGAGCCAGACGGTGGCGCGGATGGAGCGGGACGGTCTCGTGTCCGTCGCCACCGACCGTCACCTGGAGCTGACCGACGAGGGGCGCCGGCTGGCGACGCGTGTGATGCGCAAGCACCGGCTCGCCGAGTGCCTGCTGGTCGACGTGATCGGCCTGGAGTGGGAGCAGGTGCACGCCGAGGCGTGTCGCTGGGAGCACGTGATGAGCGAGGCCGTGGAGCGGCGCGTCCTGGAGCTGCTGCGGCACCCGACCGAGTCGCCGTACGGCAATCCGATCCCGGGTCTGGAGGAGCTGGGCGAGAAGGACGGCGCGGACCCGTTCCTGGACGAGAGCATGGTGTCGCTGGCGGACCTGGACCCGGGCGCGGACGGCAAGACGGTGGTCGTGCGCCGGATCGGCGAGCCCATCCAGACCGACGCGCAGCTGATGTACACGCTGCGGCGGGCGGGCGTGCAGCCCGGTTCGGTGGTGAGCGTGACGGAGTCGGCCGGCGGGGTGCTGGTGGGCAGCGGCGGCGAGGCGGCCGAGCTGGAGGCGGACGTGGCCTCCCACGTGTTCGTCGCCAAGCGCTGAGCGCGGGGCGGAACCGGAGTGCCCCTGAACTCCGCGGCGCCCTTGAACTTCCGTTGTCCGTGCGGTAGTTGACGTCTTTCCTCGACGTCTTTCCCGTGTGTGTCGAACGCGTCGAATCCAAGATTCAGTGTGCCGAATCGCAGCGCTGGAACGTTTCGCGTGCAAGGCTGTCGCGAGAGGCATATGACCTGAGGGGGCGGGGAGGATGTGCCGGAGGCGTGGACAGGGGATTGGCCCCGGCACCTTTCGGTACCGGGGCCTGTCCTCCCCAGTGCTGACCCGGAGCCCCGAGCTCTCAGGGTCATCCCCGCGGACCGTTTTCCCCGAGCGGCCCGCCCCCCGCAGAACAAATCCCCCCGGCGGCGCCGATCATGCCTGGGGAGGGGTCACTCGAATGAGGGGTGTTGCCCGCGGGAACCCGATTTTCGAATAGAGGTTCGATAGGCTGCGGTGGTACCGAAGCACCACGAAGCGATCCGAGGCGACACTAGGCACGCGGAGCTAGGGGGGTGCCAAGCCCATGGCACGGCGCATCGACGTGACAGGAGCCGGCGGCGTACACCTCGCCGCCTGGGAGTTCGCGGACCCGCCCAAGACGGAGGACCCGGGCCGTTCGTTTCCCGGCGTGCTGTTACTGCACGGCCTGATGGGCCGCGCCTCGCACTGGGCGTCCACCGCCCGCTGGCTCGCCGGCCGGCACCGTGCCGTCGCCCTCGACCAGCGCGGCCACGGCCAGAGCGGCAAGCCCCCGCAGGCCGCGTACACCCGTGAGGCGTACGTCGAGGATGCCGCTGCCGCCGTCGAGCAGCTGGGCCTCGCCCCGGCCGTGCTCATCGGCCACGCCATGGGCGCGCTGACCGCCTGGCAGCTCGCCGCGAAGCGCCCCGAACTGGTGCGGGGCCTGATCATCTGCGACATGCGGGCCTCCGCGCTCGGCGCGGCCTCGCAGCGCGACTGGTCCGACTGGTTCAAGGCCTGGCCCGTTCCCTTCGCCACGCTCGCCGACGTACGCAAGTGGTTCGGCGAGGACGATCCCTGGGTGGAGCGGCCGAACCCCGCGCGCGGGGAGTTCTACGCCGAGGTGATGCACGAGTGCGCCGACGGCTGGCGGCCGGTGTTCGACCCCGACCGGATGCTGAGGTCCCGGGAGACCTGGGTGTACGACGCGCACTGGGAGGAGCTGGCCCAGGTGCCGTGCCCCACGCTGGTGGTGCGCGGGGTGGACGGGGAGCTGGGGCGGGCGGAGGCGCAGGAGATGGTCCGGGTGCTGCCGAGGGGGGAGTACGCCGAGGTGGCGGACGCCGGGCATCTGCTGCCGTACGACCGGCCGGAGGCGTGGCGGGCGGCGGTGGAGCCGTTTCTTGATCGGGTGGGGGAGTGAGCAAGCGCCTACCGGGCGGGGGGTGCGCGCATTCGGCGGCTGCGGGTGCGCCGTGGTTGCTCGCGCAGTTCCCCGCGCCCCTGACGGGGCGCTGTCTCCCGCCCCGTGACGGGGCGCTGCCTCTCGCCCCGTGACGGGGCGCCGCTTCGTGCCCTGTGACGGGGCGCCGCTTCGTGCCCCCTGACGGGGCGCCGCATTCCACCCCCCTGTGACGGGGCGCTGTTTCTGACTCCTCTGTCGGGGCGTCCCGGCTAGCCCCTGCTGACGGCTGTCAGGATTTCCGGTAGGTGGGCTGCTGTGCGTGGGGCCGCCGCGCGTAGCCCCGTCCAGGTGATCGCGGCGCCGTACCCGGCGCCCACCGGCAGCAGCAGCCAGGTCCACTCGTCGCCTCCCGCGCTCACGTTGAGTGCGATGGTCAGGGCGATGACGGGGGAGCAGAGCAGGGCCGCCGAGACCATGCCGCCGAAGATCGCGATCCAGGCGAGGCCGGCCTGGCCGGGGGCGACGTTCTTGTGGCCCTCCTGCGGGATGGAGTACGGGAAGCGGGCGGAGGTCCAGGCGCCGGTCGCCAGCATCGCGCCGAGCAGGGCGAAGGAGAGGCCGAGCACCTCGGGCAGCCGGGGCCAGTCGCCCAGCAGGGCCGTGGTCAGGACGGTCACCAGCGTGGCGTACGGCAGGGTGATCAGGAGCAGGGCCAGCGCCCGGCCGCGCAGTTCCGCGTAGGCGTCCCGCGCGGACGAGATGGTCGTCGCCACCATCCAGAAGGCGGAGGTGTCCTGCCCGAACTGGTTGTACATCTGGATGCCGAGCATCCCGGCGGCGAAGCACGCGAAGTAGATCGACCCGGTGCCCTGCAGGGCGTTGAAGACGGGCACGATGAGGCCGATGGCCAGCGAGGTCACCCAGGCGGCCTTGGTCTTGGGGTCGCGCCAGACGTAGCGCAGGCTGCGCGCCATGACCGTACCGGTGCGTCCGCCGGGCAGCAGCCGCCCCAGACCGCCGCCTTCGGGCGAGCGGCTCCGGGTGGCCGCGTCGGGCGCCTGGAGCGTGGAACCGTCGGGTGAGGTCATCAGCCGGTCCAGCGTCCGCGCCCAGACGCCGACGAGCAGCGCCAGGGCGGCGAGGGACAGGCCGAGCTGGAGGGCCGCGGTGCCGTACGACCCCTCGCTCGCCGAGTGCACCGCGCCGATCGCCGACGCGGGCGGCAGCCACCGCACCACGTCGGCCACCGGCGCGAGCCTGCCGAGTCCGGCCGAACCGAGGCTCTGCGCGCCGAAGTTGACCAGCTGCGCCCCGACGGCGATGACCAGGCCGCTCAGGACGGCCAGGTCACGTCCCTTACGGCTGCTGAGCAGCCGGACGTTGGCGGTGGCCACGGCCCGCGCGAGCGCCACGCAGACCAGCAGTGCGAGGGCCACGGCGACGACCGCGACGCCGTAGCCGGCCGCGCCGTGCGCCACCGCCACCGCGCAGCCCACGAGCAGCAGCAGGCTGAACACGGGGCCGATGCCGATCAGCGAGGCGGCGAGCAGGGCCCGGACCAGCGACCGGGGCCGCAGCGGGAGCATCACCAGGCGGGTCGGGTCCAGGGTCTCGTCGCCGCCCGGGAAGAACAGCGGCATGAACGCCCACCCCAGCGCCAGCACGGCGGCCCCCAGGACGGCCACCGCGTCCGCGTGCGCGTGCCCGCGCAGCAGGACCAGGCCCAGCAGCTGAAGTGCCGCGAACAGCAGCGCGACGACCGCCGACGCGACGAACGCGGCCCGTCGGCCGCCGGACTGGCGCAGCCCGTTGCGCAGCAGCGACAGCTTCAGCCGTACGACGGTGGCCGTCACGTCCGTCATCGGGCCGCCCCGCCGCCCAGCCAGTCCAGGTCGGAGGCCGTGTCCCGGCCGCTCGCCCCGACGAGTTCGAGGAACGCGGCCTGGAGGGTGGGATGCGCCCCGCGCACCTCCTCCAGCGTCCCCGTCGCGCGGATCCGCCCGGCGGCCAGCACCGCGACCCAGTCGCACAGCGACTCGACGAGCTCCATCACGTGGGAGGAGAAGACGACGGTCGCGCCGGAGCCGGTGTAGCGCTCAAGGACGCCCCGGATGGTCTGCGCGGAGACCGGGTCGACGCCCTCGAACGGCTCGTCCAGGAAGAGGACTTCGGGGTTGTGGAGGAGAGCGGCGGCGAGCCCGATCTTCTTGCGCATGCCGGTCGAGTAGTCGACGACGAGTTTGTGTTGGGCGCCGGCCAGGTCGAGCACGTCCAGGAGCTGGGTGGCCCGCTTGTCGACCTCGGCGCCGGGGAGTCCGCGCAGGCGGCCGGAGTAGCCGAGCAGTTCGCGGCCGGAGAGCCGCTCGAAGAGACGGAGGCCTTCGGGGAGGACGCCGATGCGGGCCTTCACCGCGACCGGGTCCCGCCACACGTCGTGGCCGACGACCTCGACGGAGCCCTGGTCCGGGCGGAGCAGCCCGGTCACCATGGAGAGGGTGGTGGTCTTGCCGGCGCCGTTGGGCCCGACCAGCCCGACGAACTTCCCGGCGGGCAGCGACAGGTCGATCCCGCCGACGGCCACCTGTTGCCCAAACCGTTTCCAGAGCCCACGAACACGTACGGCATCGGTCATGGGTGAACCCTACGGTGGGTGGGCTGGGGCCGGGGGGTGGGGACGCTTACCGGCGCTTGCCGGGTGCCGCCGCGCCCACCCGTGCCGCCCTGCGGCACGCCTGCCCGCAGCTGGGTAGCTGTGAAGCGCCCTGTAAGGGGCGCGGGGAACTGCGCGAGCAACCCCCACCGGCCCGCAGCCGCCGGGACCACAGCACTCGGCAGCCCGATAGCCGCGCTACCGATCCCGCCCGCACGCATACGCCAACGGCGAGATCAGCTCCTCCGCGTCCGGCAGCCACCGGTTCGCGGCGGTCGGCCTGCAGGCCCACTGCACGGCCCCCCGCGACCCGTACCGCGTCGGCGGAGCCGGAACGTAGGCTCCCTCGCCGAGCGCCGCGAGGTCCAGTGACGCCGGTGACCAGCCGATCTTCCGGACCAGGTCCGGCACCTTCACCGACGCCCCGGGAAGGACGAAGAACTGCATCCGGCGGTCGGGCGTCAGCGTCACCGGGCCCAGCGTCAGTTCCATCCGCTCCATGCGCGCCAGCGCGAGGAACCCCGCCGTCTCCGGGACGGACAGCGCGTCGAAGGTACGACCCGTCGGCAGCAGGATCGACGCCGTCGGCTGCTTCTGCCACATCCGGCGCGCGACCGTCGCACTGCCGGTGGCCTGCGTCGCCCAGTCCGGGCGCGCTGCGTGCGCGCCGGGCGCGCCGCACGCGACCTCACCGCAGGAGCAGTGCTGCACCCCCTCGACCGCTTCCAGCCAGGTGCCGGGAAAGACGTCCCAGTGACGCTCCTCGGCGTAGCGTACGGCGGTGTCCAGCAGCGATTCCCCGCGCTGCTTCGGAATCTGAGCGGCTTCGGCGCCGGCGATCGTCTCTTCCACGCCCAACACAACTCCCGCACCCACCTGGAGTTACGGGCGTAACGCGCGCGGGGGAGGAGCATCCTCTCCGCAACTGGGGCGCATGGATGCATGTGTGGGGGCGCGCAGGAGGAACCGGGGCGTGAGCGGGTAGTCACACGTGGGGGGTTCGGTGGCGGTCGTCCCCGCAGTTCCGCTGCCTTTACCCGGCAATCCTCGTATGTCCCGCATTTTCGGTATGTCCGCTGGGCAGTGATCGCAAAGGCCGGATCTTTTCCCTACAGGGAGTTCGCAGGGGGTACGCCATGGCCGCAAGGCCGCTTGTCGCGCGGCAGCCGAACGAACGGTTGCAGGCGCTCATCCAGGAGGCGGGGTGCTCGAACGCCGGGCTGGCCCGCCGGGTCAACATGTGCGGCGCCGAGCACGGTCTCGACCTCCGGTACGACAAGACGTCGGTCGCCCGCTGGCTGCGCGGCCAGCAGCCGCGGGGCCGGGCGCCCGCGATCATCGCCGAGGCGCTGGGGCGGAAGCTGGGCCGTACGGTCACGATCGACGAGATCGGCATGGCCAACGGCAAGAACCTCGCGTCGGGCGTCGGTCTCCAGTTCTCGCCGACCGTCCTGGGGGCCATCGAGCAGGTCTGCGAGCTGTGGCGCAGCGACGTGGGGCGCCGGGACTTCCTGTCCGGTTCGTCGGTCGCCGCGTCCGCGCTGGTGGAGCCCAGCCGGGACTGGCTGATCTCGGCGCCGGACGCGCAGGTGGCACGGCAGGCGGGGCCGCGGGTCGGGCAGTCGGACGTCGCGGCGGTGAAGGCGATGACGCAGGCGCTCACCGACCTGGACCACCAGTTCGGCAGCGGGCACGTGCGGCCGGTCGTCGTGCACTACCTCAACAGCGTCGTCTCCGGGCTGCTGGCCGGCTCCTACCGGGAGTCCGTTGGGCGGGAGTTGTTCGCCGCCGTCGCCCGACTGACCGAGCTGGCCGGGTACATGGCCGTCGACACCGGTCAACCCGGTCTCGCCCAGCGGTACTACATCCAGTCGCTGCGCCTCGCGCAGGCGGCCGGCGACCGCGGCTACGGCGGCTACGTGCTCGCCTCCTCGATGAGCCACCTCGCCGCGCAGCTCGGAAACCCGCGTGAGATCGCCCAGTTGGCGCGGGCGGCGCAGGAAGGGGCGCGGGGTCGCGTGACGCCGCGCGCGGAGGCGATGTTCTTCGCGGCCGAGGCCCGCGGCCACGCGCTGCTGGGCGACGTGCGGTCGGCGCAGCTGGCGTCCGGGCGGGCGGTGTCGGCGATGGAGGCGGCCGATCCGGTGTCCGGGGACGACCCGGCGTGGATCAGGCACTTCGACGAGGCCTACCTGGCCGACGAGTTGGCGCACTGCCACCGCGACCTGGGCCAGGCCGACGCGGCAGCCCGGTGCGCGCAGCAGTCGCTGGACGGGCACCCGGAGACCCGGGCCCGGCGCCGGGCGATCGGCTATGTGCTCCTCGCCACAGCGCAGGTGCAGCAGCGCGAGATCGAACAGGCCTGCGCCACCGGGACGAAGGCGGTCGAGTTGCTGGAGTCGGTCCGCTCCAACCGGGGCGCGGAGTATCTGGAGGACTTCCAGCAGCGGTTGGAGCCGTTCCGGGACGAACCGGTGGTCAGGGAGTTCGGAGCGCGTCTGGATCTCCAGGCGGCTGCGTGAATTCCTGCCCCGCGGATGCGTGAACGTGTGGGAAACCACACCTTGCCGCGCAAGAAGCGGCCTATACAGCGCACCGCGGGGCGGTTCTGTTACTGCTGTCACAGGGAACAAGATCGCGCCCTTGGCTGCGTGGCACCCTGCTGAGGGGACCCGGTAGCGTGAGTCCGATTCACAAGGTCCCCCATTAGTAGGAGTCCCGGTGACGCAGAGTGGACAGGGCGAGCCCGCGCGCGAAGGCATCGTGCTGCCCTCCGACGGTGGCGAGCCGCTGCTGCCGGGCATGACGGGCAGCCCGGTTCCCGTCGCGCAGCCGCCCGCCCCGGCCGCCGCGCCGCCCGAGGGCCAGTCCTGGGGCCAGCCGTGGGGCCCCGGCCACCAGCAGAGCCCGCAGCCCGAGCAGCCCGGCCAGGGCTGGCCGCAGGCCGCCGGTCAGGAGTGGGCCGCTCCGGAGGAGCCGCAGCCGCTGCCGCCCGCCTGGAGTGCCCAGTCGCACGCGGCCCGGTCGCACACCGCCCAGGCCCAGGCCCCCGGCGCGGGCCCGCTCCCGGCGGAGAGCGCGCCCGGCCCGTCGTACGGCGGCTACGAGCAGTCGTACGGCTACGGCGCCGCCCAGCCCCACCAGGGGTACGGCGCCCCGCTGCCCCAGGCCGCCGGCCAGGACCCCTACGGCGCCCCGGGCAGCGCGCTGCCGCCCGCCGTCCCGCAGGGGGGCCACGGCGGCTACGGCGGTGCGCTGCCGCCCGCCGACGAGGGCGCGACCCAGTTCATACCGCCGGTGCCCGCCGCGCCGGTGGACGAGGGCGCCACGCAGTACATACCGCCGGTGCCCGCGGGCACCGAGGGGGCCACCCAGCTCATACCGCCGGTGGGACCCGGGGCGCTGCCGCCCGAGATGTCCCACGACCAGACCGCCTACCTCGGGGGCCGGCCGGCCCCCGCGGCGCACTCCGACGCCGATGCCACGCAGTACATCCCGCCGTACCAGGCTTCCGGCCCGCAGGCCGAGGGCGACCGGCAGCCGCCCGCCGAGTTCGACAACCTCTTCCGCAGCGCGCCCGGCGGCGAGCCCCCGGCCGCCTCCACGGCCCAGCTGCCGCGCTTCCAGCAGCAGCCCCAGAGCGGCTACCAGCAGCCGCCGGCGTACACGCCGCCCCCGACGTCGTACGACCACCACGACGACGACGGTGGCGGCCGGGGCGGCCGGGGCAGATCGAAGGTGCCGCTGATCGCGGCCGTCGGGATCGGCATCGCCGTGCTCGGCATCGGCGCCGGGGCCATGTTCAGCGGGGGCGGCGGGAACTCGGACGACACCGGCAAGACGGTGGCCGCGTCCGCCCCGGCCTCCGACGGCTCCTCGTCGGCCGCGACCGACGCCGCGAAGGCGCAGGCCGTCGCCTTGGACAAGCTGCTCGCCGACAGCGGCAGCAGCCGGGCCTCGGTGATCAACGCCGTCGCCCAGGTCAAGCAGTGCAGGAACCTCGACGGCTCCGCCTCCGACCTGCGCAACGCCGCCCAGCAGCGCACCGAGCTGGTCACCCGGCTGTCGAAGCTGTCCGTCGACAAGCTGCCGGACAACGCCCAGCTGAGCGACTCGCTCACCAAGGCGTGGCAGGCCTCCGCGAACGCCGACAACCACTACGCGGCCTGGGCCGACCAGGCCAAGGACAAGCACGGCTGCCGCAAGGGCCAGGCCCGCGCCACGGGCCAGACCGCCGCAGGCAACCGGGAGAGCGGCACCGCCAGCAGCCAGAAGGTGAAGGCGGCTGCGCTGTGGAACACGATCGCGAGCAAGTACGGACTGACCCAGCGGCAGCCGACCCAGCTGTGACCGCGAACGGCCGGCACGGGCGGCGCGGCCGGCACGGGCGGGTGCGCGTGCCGCCGGCCGGCCGGGGCCGGCTCAGCTGAGGTCGGCGTTCTCCAGGATCTTGGTCATGTCCAGGGCCTGCTTGTTCGCCGACTGCAGCAGGCCGCTCTTGACCGTCTGCACGTTCACGTCGGCGTTGACCAGCCGGGCGAAGCCGGCCGCGGCGAGCTTGCCCTGGTAGGGCCAGGTCAGGGACGGGGTGAGGCCGCCGGTGGAGACCTTCAGGCCGTCGTTGAGGGTGTGCCGCACGCTGTCGGAGCTGATGTCGCCCTCGCCGATCTTCTCCAGCGCGGCGGTGAGGACCTGGTAGGCGATCCAGGTGGTCTGCACCCCGGCGTCGGCCGGGTCGATCCGGTTGTCGCCGAAGGCCTCCTTGCTGATGACCTTCTTCATCTCGTCCCAGCGCTTGTCCGAGGCCGCCGGGTACCAGCCGGTGATGTACGACCCCTCGTACGGGCCGGCCGCGCCGCCGGTGGAGTTGATGACCGTCTGGTCGACGCTGCCGACCTCGGCGGCCGTCTTCACCTTCGGGTAGTCCTGGCGGGCCCGCTGGAAGTTGTCCATGAAGGTGGCCGTGCGGTCGCCCAGCTCGGGTACCACGCAGCCCGTCTTCCCCGTGTTCGAGGTGGCGCTCTCCAGCGCCTTCTGCGACTGCTCGTCGTACTCGGTGAGGTCCTCGGCCGCGAGCTGGTCGATCGCCTTGGCATGGCCGCCCGCCTGCAGGCCCGAGTCGAGCAGCTGGGGCAGCTGGTCGCCGGCGATGCTGTCCGGGCGGACCAGGGTGACCGGGCCGCAGGAGTCGGCCAGCGCCTCCCCGAGTCCGGCCAGCAGGGTCAGCGAGCCGCCGTTGACCGGGTAGGAGACGGGGCTGGTGAACTCCTCGTTCGACGCCCCGTAGCCGCCTATGTAGGGGATGGCCGCGCCTTCCAGCGGGGCGAAGTAGGAGTCGCCGAACTGGCTGTAGGAGCCGACCACGGCGACGACGTTCTCGTCGACCGCGCGCTGGGCGCAGGCCGCGGCGCCCACGCTGGAGTTGTGGTCGTTGCAGGTGAGGAGCTTGAGCTTGTGGCCGTGGATGCCGCCCTGGGAGTTGATCCACTTGACGTAGGCGGAGGCCATGGCGGGCATGCCGGGCTTGTTGGTGGCGCTGGTCCCCTGGGGCGCCCAGGTCATCACCTTGATCGAGTCGTCCGTCGAGGTGGAGAGTCCTGGGATGACGCCGCAGCCGGCCGCGAGTGCGGCGCAGGCCGTCATGGCCACCGCGGACAGAGCGGTTGCTCTGACGCGCCGGTGGGTCGCGTGGGTCGCGGGAAGGATCCTGCTGGGGGTGGTGCTGGAAGTGGGGCGCCTGCCGGTCATGGACACGCACGATTCCGCCACATCACTAACCCGGAAGTGACCCATGGTCAACGAGAGGTGACCTGCAGGTGAATTACGGGGGGCCTGTTAAGGGTGTGTGACGAGGAACGTACGATCGACGACCGTGCAAGGTTCGGAGAACTCTTCCCGTCGCGGCCGTCGCTCCTCCACCATGGGCGGCATGCCACTCAACGACATGCCGTGGTGGCGCTGGCGCAGCAATGTGCGCTCCGCGCTGCACATGCTCTCGGACCCGGACTTCCAGCGGAACGTCTGGCTCGCCGGGCAGGACGGGTACGGCGACGTGACCGACGCGGTCTACCGGCTGGTCGAGGACACCTGGCTGGACAACTGGTCCGCGGAGAAATACGTCGGGACGATATTCCGCGACTCGCAGGAGGCGGCGCTCGTCGACACCGCCGTGCTGCGGGTGCTGCGGATCATGCACCAGGTGGGGCCGGACGCGCACGTCTCCGCCTACCTGGAGCACCAGGGATGGCCGGACGCGATCCGGGCCGCCCGGGACGCGCACATACGCCTGGCGACGAGCGACGGCGACGACCCGGACATCCCGCCGCGCAGCCTCGACGTGCTGCGGATCATGACGCGGGCGGCCTGAGTCCGCGGAGCGGACGCTGACCGGCGGGGCGGGCGGGGCGTGAGATTCTGTGGTGCATGACCGATCAAGGCACACGAGCCCAGGCCGCCCCGGCCGACCAGTACGTTCTCACGCTCTCCTGCCCGGACAAAAAGGGCATCGTGCACGCCGTGTCGAGCTACCTGTTCATGACCGGCTGCAACATCGAGGACAGCCAGCAGTTCGGCGACCACGACACGGGTCTGTTCTTCATGCGGGTGCACTTCTCCGCGGACGCGCCGGTGACGGTCGACAAGCTGCGGGCGAGCTTCGCGGCGATCGGTGACTCCTTCCACATGGACTGGCAGATCAACCGGGCCGACGAGCGGATGCGCATCGTCCTCATGGTCAGCAAGTTCGGTCACTGCCTGAACGACCTCCTCTTCCGCGCCCGCATCGGCGCCCTGCCGGTGGACATCGCGGCCGTGGTCTCCAACCACACCGACTTCGCGGAACTGGTGGACTCGTACCACGTCCCCTTCCACCACATCCCGGTGACGAAGGAGACGAAGGCCGACGGCGAGGCCCAGCTGCTCGCCCTCGTCCGCGAGCAGGACGTCGAGCTGGTCGTCCTGGCCCGCTACATGCAGGTCCTCTCGGACGACCTGTGCAAGCAGCTGAGCGGCCGGATCATCAACATCCACCACTCGTTCCTGCCGAGCTTCAAGGGCGCGAAGCCGTACCACCAGGCGCACGCGCGGGGCGTCAAGCTGATCGGCGCGACCGCGCACTACGTCACGGCGGACCTCGACGAGGGCCCGATCATCGAGCAGGAGGTCGAGCGCGTCGGCCACGACGTCACCCCCGACCAACTCGTCGCGATCGGCCGCGACGTGGAGTGCCAGGCGCTGGCCCGAGCCGTGAAGTGGCACGCGGAACGCCGCATCCTCCTCAACGGCCGACGCACGGTCGTCTTCGCCTGACGCCCGGGACGGCCCGGTCGTACGGCGACCGCGGGCGCGCGGGGGCCGTTCGCGCAGTTCCCCGCGCCCCTCAAAACCCAAAAGCGGGGCGCAGCCGCCGTCTTTCTCAACGGCCGACGGACGGTGGTCTTCGCCTGAGGGGCGGGACGGCCCGGTCGTACGGCGGGTGCGGGTGCGTGGGGGTTGTTCGCGCAGTTCCCCGCGCCCCTGAAAAGACGGGGCTGCGCCCCGCTTTTCGCCTTTGGGGGCGCGGGGAACTGCGCGACCAGCCACGAACCACCCGCAGCCGCCGTACGGCCGGACCACCCCGCCCCGTGGGCGGACCCGTCTACATCCGGCTGAGGTTCGCTGCGGCGAAGAGGACGTCCCTGATGGCCGCGCGGTCGCCGAGCTGGCCCGCGGCGGCTTCCTCCGGAGGGACGTGGCCTGCGGCCAGCCTGCAGAACTCGACGTCGTCCAGGGCCACATGCGCGACCTCGAACTCCGCCGAGCCCACCGCCCCCGGCGAGTCCAGCGGGATCAGCCACTCGCCGCCGCCGTTGCCCTCGATCTCCAGCCGCAGGCTGCGGCCGGGCCGTCCCGCAGGGACCAGGTGGGGGGTCTGGCCCGGCGACGCCAGCCCCGCCCGCCGGCGCTCGGCCAGCGCGGCGGGCAGCATCCGGGCCGCGAGGTCGATCATCCGGTGCAGGTGCCTGGGCGCCGGCGGCCCGTAGGGATAGTCGACGGCCTCCGCGATGTCCTCCGCGTGCACCCAGCACTCGAAGGCGCGGTCCAGCATCGCGTCGTGCAGGGGCAGTTCGAAGTCGCCGTACGACACCCCGAGGCGCCCGGCGCCGCCGCCGGTGAAGGAGACGGTCTGCACGAGCCGGTGGCTCTGCTCCCGCCAGGGCACCCGCACCCCACGCGTCGGCGGGAAGTGCGAGGCCTGCCAGAACGCCTCGGTGCGGGCGGCCGGGCCCTGCGCGCGGGCGTCCCCCAGCGGGTCCTCCAGGCCCAGCGCGGTCGCCACGAGACCGTCGACGGTCAGCAGGTGCGCGATCACGCCGGCGACCGTCGTCCGGCGGGTCGCCGCCGCCTCGCCGTCGAACCAGCGCAGCCGCACCGGCGCGTGCCACTCCGCGTCGCCGATGTCCTGGAGCAGGGCGTCCAGGCGGGCGGTCTCCGCGTCGTAGGGCGCCGCCCAGGCGGGGATCGGGATCCTGGCCGGGCGGCGGTCCAGGCAGGCCTCCAGGACCCGGGTGCGCAGGCCCGGGTCGAGGTCCAGGCTCTCCGGCTGGTGCAGCAGGCCGACCGCCTCGCGCAGCCGCCGCGCCTCGTCCGCGCAGGCCCCGCAGTCGCCGAGGTGGACCTCGACGGCGAGGGACTCCGCCGTCGAGCACGCGGCCAGCGCCCACGCCCCGAGCAGCGACTTCAGGACGTCGTGGGACAGCTCCAGCGGTACGGGCGGCAGCCCGGCCGGGTCGGGCAGCGGCTGCCCGCCGTCCTCGACGGAGCTGCGGGGCAGCGGTATGCGCGGCGGCCGGCCGAGGTCGCCGCCGCCGTCCCGGGGCATGTCACCGTCCCCGGAGCCGGTGCCGTCGTGCGCCCCGGAGAACTCGGCGCCGGTCACCGCCCACCTCCGTACCCGGGGGGCGTCCCGGCGTCGTGCGCGGTGGACAGCAGCTGCAGGCCCAGGCGCAGCCGGCGGCGCGCCTCGTCCTCGGTGACGCTGAGGTCCACCGCGGTCTGCCGGTAGTCGCGGCGCTGGAAGTACGCGAGCTCCAGGGCGGCGCGCAGCGGGGTCGGCATGGAGTGCACGATGTAGTCCGCGCGGGCCGCGACGGAGGCCCGCCGCACCTTGTGCTCCAGCTCCGCCGCGGCCTGCGGGGAGCCGCTCTCGCCGGGGGCCAGCGCGGCGGTCTCGGTGGCCCGCAGGCGCTGCACGGCGAGCCGGTGGGCCAGCGCGGCGAGCCAGGAGCGCAACGGCCCCTGCCGGGGGTCGTAGGCGTCGGGGTGCTCCCAGACCTGGGCGAAGACCTCGCGGGTTATGCCGTCGGCGGCCCGCTCGTCCCCGAGGACGCGGTGCGCGAGTCCGTGCACGAGCGAGGCGAAGCGGTCGTACAGCTCACCGAGGGCTGCCGCCTCGCCGCGGGCGAGCCGCTGCTGCATCTTGCGGTCCCAGCGGGGCGGAACGTCCTTCTTCGCCATGCGGCCCCCTCCCCGTGCCTGTGTCCAGCGTGTCTCCACCGTCACCTCGAATGTAGTCGGCACGTTCGGCAACGCACGCCCCTTTATGGCAATGCGCGCCCCTTGACGGACCGCAGGTGGTAAGAGGTGCTTCCGGTAATCCCCCGCATCTCCCCGCTCCTGGGCCGCTCCTGGGCCGCTCCCTGGCTACTCCTCGGCTCTCACGCGCGTCTTCGGTCAAACCTTCTGTTTCTGATCGAACAGGACTGACCATGACCGAAACAAGACCCTTCCCGATCGGTGCTCGTTTCTCGTCGGGGGTTTCGGGGAACGGCCGCTGGGCAGCCGCGCGAGAAGAAGCGTAGGAACACGCTCCGTTTCCGGGCGGTTCCGGAGATCCGGCGAGCGGAGGGCTGAGCCGTGGCTTTCAAGGTGACCGGCGTCGAACAGGGTGAGTGGGCCGTGCTCGAGGTGTCGGGCGAACTGGACCTGGTGACCTCGCCGGCGCTGCGCCAGCGGGTGCACGACATGGTCGCGGAGGGCCACCACAGCCTGGTCCTCGACCTGTCCGACGTCTTCTTCTGCGACTCCAGCGGGGTCGGCGTCCTCATCGCGGCCCGCCGCCTGATCCGCTCCTGCCGGGGCCGGCTGCGGCTGATCCTGCCCGCCCAGGGCGCGAGTGACGGTTCTCACGTCAACCGGGTGCTCGGCGCCCTCGGCGTACGACGCCTCTTCGAGGTCTACGCCGACGTCGACAGCGCGACCACCGACGAGGAGGACCCGCTGTCGGCGTAGCCGCGCCCCCTCACGCCCATAGCCGACGATGACGACAGTGCCACGTTGTTGTCGCGGAATTCCCCCGGTCTTGGCACAACCGTCGTTTTCCCGCTCTCCGGCCGCCGCCGCGTCGTACGCTCCCTGCGAGATGAACCCCCACGTCACGTAAGGCGGCCCGAACAGACATGGTCAGCACCGAGTACGAGCGACGGATCGCCGCCCGGTTCGCAACCTTCGACCAGGACGGCAACGGCTGGATCGACCGCGAGGACTTCAACTCGGCGGCCAAGGCACTGCTCGCCGAGTTCGAGGTCCCCGCGCGCTCCGCCAAGGGCCAGGCCCTGTACGCCGGCGCGGAGGCCTTCTGGCAGGGCATGGCCGGCATGGCGGACCGGGACGGCGACCAGCGCATCACCCGCCAGGAGTTCGTGAGCGGCGCGGTCAAGCGGCTGCACGACAACCCCGAGCGGTTCGGCGAGATCGCCCGCCCCTTCCTGCACGCGGCCCTCGCCCTCGCGGACACCGCGGGCACCGGCACGGCGACCGTCGCCGACACCGTGCGCGTGCTGCGCGTCCTCGGCGTCGTCCCCGAGCTCGCCCGGGCGATCGCGTCGGGCCTGGACACCGACGGCGACGGCAATGTCGCGGAGGCCGAGATCGTCCCGGCGTTCGCCCGCTACTTCACGATCCCGGAGTAGCGCTCCCGGGCGCCTCGGAGAACCGCTCGCGCAGCTTGTACTTGAGCACCTTGCGCAGCGTCTCGTTGCGCGGAAGGGCGTCCACCACCTCCAGCCGCTCCGGCAGCTTGTGCACCGACAGCCCCTCCGCGCGCAGGTACGACACCAGCTCCGGGAGCGTCGGCGCGGCGGATCCCGGCGGCTGTTCGACCACCGCGCAGACCAGTTCCCCGCGCTCCGCGTCCGGCAGCCCGACCACCGCCGCGTCGGCCACCGCCGGATGCGCGGCGAGCAGGTCCTCGATCTCCTTCGCCGAGATGTTCTCGCCCTTGCGGATGATCACGTCCTTGAGCCGCCCGGTGAGGACGAGATGGCCGGTCCCGGTCACCCGGCCCAGGTCGCCGGTGCGCAGGAACCCGTCCTCGTCGAAGGCCGCGGCGGACTGCACCGGATCCAGGTACCCCTGGCACACCGCCTCCCCGCGCAGCCGCACCTCGCCGCCCTCCGCGATCCGTATCTCCATCCCCGCCGGCGGCTTCCCCTCGGTCGTCGCCAGGTTCTCCGCGGTGTCGTCCGGCGCCCCCATCGTGATCATCGGCACCTCGGTCATGCCGTACCCGTGCGTCAGCTGCACCCCCATCTCGCGCACCACCGCGTGGTACACCTCCGGCGGCTTGGGCGCCCCGCCGCCGGCCAGCAGCCGCAGCGAGGGGATCACCGGCACCCCGGGCTGTTTGCGCTGCTCGGCGAGGAACATCGAGTAGAACGCCGTCGAACCGCCCGCCACCGTCACCCCGTGCCTGCGGTACTCCGCCAGCGCGTCCGGCAGCGCGAACTGCTCGAACAGCACCGCCGGGAAGCCGTACAGCAGCAGCATCACCGTGTAGTCGGGGCCGGCGATGTGCGCGTACGGGAACGCCATCGAGCCCACGTCGTCCGCCGTGAGCCGCAGCGCGTGCGCGAGGCACGAACCGCCCGCGACGAGCGAACGGTCCGTGTGGAGAACGCCCTTGGGGTCCGAGGTGGTTCCCGAGGTCCAGTAGATCCACCGGACGGAGGTGCCCTCGGCGGGCGGCGCGGGCAGCACGCCCGGATCGCCGTCGGGCAGATCGGCGTCGTCGTACGCCTCGAAGATCCCCTTGGCGCCCAGCCGCCGCGCCAGCTCCGTGTGGTCGAAGCCGCGCCACACGCCGGGCACGGCGAAGAACTCGGCCCTGGACTCGCGCAGCGCGAAGCCGACCTCGCGGTCCCGGTAGAACGGGATGACCGGCGACTGGACGGCGCCGAGCCTGGCCAGCGCGAAGGACAGCACGGCCGTCTCGATCCGGGTCGGCAGCTGCCAGGCGACCACCGTGCCGGGGCGTACGCCCATGCCGTACAGGCCGGCCGCCACCCGCTCGGCACGCGCGCGCAGTCCGCCGAAGGAGAGGGCGCGGTCGCCCTGGAGGAACACCGGCCGGTCGGGGGTGAGCGCGGCGCGCCGGTCGAGCAGGTCCCAGAGGGTGCGGGCGGTACTCAGTTCGTGTGCGGTGGCGTTCACGGAGTCCGTCATGGGGTCCCCCTGCCGGGCAGAGCTGACGAGTCGTCAGATCGTAGGTCCTGGTGCCTTGTCGGTCCAGGGGTGCGGGGCTAGCCTGCGAGATCTGACGGACCGTCAACCATGGAGGGCCGGTGGATCTGTCGTACACGCCCGAGGAGGAGGAGTTCCGGGCGCGGCTGCGGGAGTGGCTCGCCAAGGTGCTGCCCGGCCTCCCGCCGAAGCCGAGCCCCGACGACTGGCCGGGCCGCCGCGCCCACGACCTCGGCTGGCAGCGCACGCTGTACGACGCCGGGTACGCCGACGTCCACTGGGACGCCTCCCCGACCACCCGGCTGATCTTCCTGGAGGAGACCGAGAAGGCCGGCGCGCCCTACGTGGGCGCCAACTTCGTCGGTCTGCTGCACGCGGGCCCCACCATCGCCGCCGAGGGCACCGAGGCGCAGCGGGCCCGCTGGCTGGCGCCGATCCTGCGCGGCGACGAGGTGTGGTGCCAGGGCTTCAGCGAGCCGGACGCCGGCTCCGACCTGGCGGCGCTGCGCACGCGCGCGTGGCGGGACGGCGACGACTACGTGGTGAGCGGGTCCAAGATCTGGACCTCGCACGCGGAGGTCGCCGACTGGTGCGAGCTGCTGGTGCGGACGGACCCGGAGGCGCCCAGGCACCGGGGCATCACCTGGCTGGCCATGCCCATGGACGCGCCGGGCATCACCGTACGGCCGCTGCGCACGCTCGCCGGGTCGGCCGAGTTCGCCGAGGTGTTCCTCGACGAGGTGCGGGTGCCCGCGGCCAACCGGGTCGGCGGCGAGAACGACGGTTGGCGCGTCACCATGGTGACCCTCTCCTTCGAACGCGGCACCGCCTTCGTCGGGGAGGTCGTCGCCTGCCGCCGGGTGCTCGGCGACCTCGCGCGCGTGGCGCACGCGAACGGCACCTGGGACGACCCGGAACTGCGCCGCCGTCTCGGCCGCCTGAACGCCGAGTTCCGGGCGCTGTGGCGGCTCACCCAGTGGAACGTCAGCGAGGCGGAGGGCAGCGGCGTGCCGGGCGTCGGCGGCTCGGTCTTCAAGCTGCGGTACTCGCACGCGCGCCAGGAGCTGTACGACGCGTCGGCGGCCGTGCTCGGGCCCGACGCGCTCGACCTGGACCGGCCCTGGGTCCTCGACCGGCTCTCCTCGCTCTCGTACACCATCGCGGCCGGGACCTCGCAGATCCAGCGGAACATCGTGGCCGAGCGGATCCTCGGGCTGCCGAAGGGGCGGTGAGCGGACGTGCGCTTTCGACTGACCCGTGACCAGGAGGCGGTCCGGCAGGGCATGCGGGAGCTGCTCGGGCGCCGGTTCGACGGCGCGGCGCTGCGGGCCGCCGCCGGCGGCCCGGTGCGTCTCGACCGGGCCCTGTGGCGGGAGCTGGGGGCCGCCGGGTTCTTCGCGCTGCGGCTGCCGGAGGCCGACGGCGGGGTCGGACTCGGGCTGCCGGAGGCCGTGTTGGTGTTCGAGGAGGCGGGGCGGGCGCTGCTGCCGGGACCGCTGGTGGCCACCCACCTCGCGGCGGCCGACGTGCCCGGCGCGGCCACCGGGGAGGCCGTGGTGGCCCGCGTGGACGGCGGCCTGGCGGAGTGGCTGGCCGAGGCGGACGCGGTGACGGGGGACGCGTCGGGGGCCGTACCGGTGCGCTCCGCGGACCCGCTGACGCCCCTGCACCGGGTCCCGGGACCCGCCGCCGCGGCGCCCGACCCGTTCGCCGTGCTGCTCACCGCCGCCGAGCAGCTCGGCACGGCCACGCGCGTGTGCGAGCTGGCCGTGCAACACGCCCGCACGCGCGTGCAGTTCGGCCGGCCCGTCGGGGCCTTCCAGGCGGTCCAGCACCTGTGTGCCGAGATGCTGGTGCGCGCCGAGACCGCGCGGGTGGCCGTCTACGCCGCCGCGGTGACGGCCGACCCCGTGGACATCGCGGCGGCCCGGCTGCTCGCCGACGAGGCCGCCGTACGCGGCGCGCGGGACTGTCTCCAGGTGCACGGCGGGATGGGCTTCACCTGGGAGTCGGAAGTGCATCTGCATCTGAAACGGACATGGGTGCGGGCGCAGCGTGCCGGAGTGAATGCGGAGCGTGAGGAAATGCTGGCCGCGGAGCTGCTCGGCTGAGCGTTCGAAACGGCTCCGACCTGCGGAATCATGGGTCCGGGGGGTCGGGATGTCGCGGATTGTGGCATAGCGGAATCACTGAGCGTTGATACCGGGTTGTGTCCAACGCGTGACTCGTCACGGCCTGGAGTCGGCTGTCCCCTCCGGTACCTTCTGTGGGATGCGAGTGGTTCCGAGGACGAGCCATGCCGGCGGAGCCGTCGAAGCGGCCCCGCCGCTCGTGGTGCGCACCGCCGCTCGCAGGGCGGTAAGGGCTTGCGCCCCCGCTTGTTCGACTCCCCGCCGCGAGCGTCGCACAGTATGCCGTAGGCGTACTCCTTCGCGCTGGAATATGCCCGAAGCGCTTGTTGGGGTGACTGTACGTCAACCATGCTGTCTCGTAAGGGAATCACGTTCCGTGACCCTTGCTCTGGCCGTTGTTCTGGCCATGCAGAAAATGGCTACGATCGTGGCCCTCGTCGTGCTTGTCGTCGCGGCCCTCGCCGCGGCGCCCGGTCGGTGCGGGTTCATGTGTCCGCCGGTTCGGATGGTGTGAGCGGTGCAGGTGCTTCAAGTGCAGCTGGAGATCCGGCCCGACCCCGCGGAGGTGGGGCGGGCCAGAAGGTGGGCCCGCTCGCGCCTCGCCGGGTCCGGTATAGCGGCGGACGAGCCGCTGGCCGAGACGCTGATCCTGCTCGTCTCCGAGCTGGTCACCAACGCCGTGGTGCACACGGGCTGTCCGGCCGTGCTGCGGCTCTCGCTGCCGGGCACCGACCGGGAGGGCGCCGACGGCTCGGTCACCGTACGGCTGGAGGTCGCCGACGCCAGCGACCGCGCGCCCGTGCCGCGGTGCGCCGACGGCGACGCGACCGGCGGCCGGGGCCTCGCCCTCGTCGACGGGCTCGCCGACCGCTGGGGCTGGAGCCCCGAAGGCGCCGGCAAGCGCATCTGGTGCGAACTCGACCGCTGTTCGGAAACCCGGCAGGGCGCGGCGGTGGCGTACGGCGGCGGTCTGGCCTCGTACGAAGGGCTGGCCTTCGAGGCGGTGTGATCCCGGTGCGCGGCCATGCGCCGGGGTTTGCATCCGTGCGCGCCCATGGTGAACCGGGGCATAAGTCGTAAAACCCCGAACGGGTGTTGACGCCTTGTGACCGTTTGCTCACGCTTGAGGTCTGCGATTCGCCGCGAGGGGACGGCGAGGGTCTGGGTGACGGACGCCCTCGTCGAGTGTGGGTCGAGTCGGACGGCGGCGTGCGGGGCCGGGCTCGGGGCGGGCCGGTGTGCGCAGCCGTCCGGATGCAGGGGGGAATGGGGGAGAGCCGGTGTCACGCCCCCACGGGTGTGACACCGGCTTCCACCGGGACGGCCGCGGCGTTCAGAGGACAGCCACCGGGGCAACGGGAGTGCCCGTCGCGCCGACGAACGGCTCGGGCATCGCCGACAGCAGGAACGCGTACCGGCCGGTTTCTCCACAGGCTGTGGACAACTCTTCGAGATTCCAGTTCTGCCCCTGCAGCATCCCCATCTCGACCAGGTCCAGGGCGTGCACGGGCAGCCACAGGTCCTCGATCTCGGGCGGGAAGATCTCGAACGTCAGGGTGTCGTTCGCCACGGCGGCCACATCGCGCGCGTGGAACCACTCAGGGGTGTGCACCGACAGACCCGGCGACGGATAGCCGTACCCGTGCTTGTCCCCGGCGAGGTACACCTGCACCTGCCCGGTCCGTACGAGGACGATGTCACCGGCCCGTACGGTCGTCCCGGCGAGCTCCTCGGCCGCGTCGAGGTCCTCCGGGGTGACCGCGTGGCCGCCCTCCAGCCGGTCCACGCCCCGCGCGCGTGCCACGTCGAGGAGCACCCCGCGCGAGACGATGTGCCGGGCCGTGGCGATCCCGCTGAACTCCGCCCCGCCGTGCGCGGTCACGGTGTCCGCCGGGCGGCCGTTGTACAGCTTCCCCGAGTGCGACACATGGGTGAGCGCGTCCCAGTGGGTGCCGGCCTGCAGCCCCATGGTCACGGCGTCGTCGCTGCACGCGACCGTCCCGGGGCCGAACAGCTCCTGGTTGATCTGCACCATGGCGTGCAGTGGGTTGACCCGCCCCGGGATCATCCCGGTCTGCACCCCGTCCTGTCGCAGCGGCAGGGCCAGCGGCACCCGGCGCCCGGTCCGCACCGTCGCCGCCGCCTCCCGCACCACCTCGTCGGTGATCAGGTTCAGCGTGCCGATCTCGTCGTCGGCGCCCCAGCGCCCCCAGTTGTTGACGCGCTTGGCGATGTCGTGGAACGCGGGATGAAGCGCCGGCAGTGACATCTGGGTCCTCCCCAGGCCTTGTGTCCGCACATCTGACGGGTCATAAAATCTAACGGTCCGTCAGAAACCGCGGGAAGGGGCCGGGCGTGGGGAACTTCTTGGCAGGCAAGGTCGTCGCCGTGACGGGTGCGGGGCGCGGTATCGGACGGGCGGTGGCGCTGGCGGCGGCGGCCGAGGGCGCGAAGGTCGTCGTCAACGACTACGGCGTCTCGGTCGACGGCGCCTCGCCCACCAGCGAGGTCGCCGAGGCCGTCGTCAAGGAGATCGGGGCGGCGGGCGGCGACGCGGTCGCGGTCGCCGACGACATCTCCACGATGGCCGGCGGCCAGCGGGTCGTGGACACCGCGCTGTCGTCGTACGGTCGGCTCGACGGGGTCGTGTGCGTGGCGGGGATCCTGCGCGAGCGGATGCTCTTCAACATGGCCGAGGCGGAGTGGGACCCGGTGGTCGCCACCCACCTCAAGGGCACGTTCACGGTGTTCCGCGCCGCGTCCGCGGTGATGCGCGCCCAGCGCGCCGGCACGCTGATCGGCTTCACCAGCGGCAACCACCAGGGCTCGGTCTCGCAGGCCAACTACAGCGCGGCCAAGGGCGGGATCATCTCCCTGGTCCGCAGCGCGGCGCTCGGCCTGCACAAGTACGGGGTGACCGCGAACGCGGTGGCGCCGGTGGCCCGGACCCGGATGTCGGCAGGCGTACCGACGGAACTGACCGAGATCGGCGAGCCGGAGGACGTGGCCGCGTTCGTCGTCTACCTGCTGTCGGACGCGGCGCGGGACGCGGGGGTCACCGGGCAGGTCTACACGGTGGCCGGACCGAAGATCGCGGTCTGGGCCCAGCCGAGGGAGTTGCGGGCCGCGTACGCCGACGGGGGTTCCTGGACGCCGGAACGGATCGCGGCGGCGCTGCCCGGGAGCGTGGGGACGGATCCGATGCCGATGCTGGCGCGGCTGGCGGCGATGGAGGTCGCCGCGCGGACGGGAAGCCGGCCGAACGCCTAGTGGGCAGGGGGTGCGGTATGTGCGCGGGTGCGGCGGCGTGGGGGTTGTTCGCGCAGTTCCCCGCGCCCCTTGGGTCGGTTGCCCGCGTCGGCGTTCACAGGCTCCCTCTGCCCGCCTACCTCTTCTCTCCGCCGCGACGGCGATCAGCCACCACGGTGTCACCGGCGGTTCTCGTACCGCATTAACCCCGATGCAGCTCTGGAGGTCACCGTGGATTTCGGCGCAGCGCCGGAGGATGAGGTGTTTCGCAGTGAAGTGCGGGACTGGCTCGGTGCGCATGCCGCATCGGGTGCGGACCGGCGCAGTTGGGAGCGGACCCTCGGGGCCGACGGGTGGATCGGGCTGGGCTGGGCGGAGGGCGGGTACGGGAACCGGACCGCCACGCTCACCCAGCAGGTCGCCTGGGCCGAGGAGTACGCGCGGTCGGCCGCGCCGCCCCGTTCCGGGCACATCGGGGAGAACCTGTTCGCCCCGACGCTCATCGCGCACGGCAGCGCGGAGCAGAAGGCACGGTTCCTGCCGCCCGTAGCCGCCGGCGAGGAGCTGTGGTGCCAGGGGTACAGCGAGCCCGGCGCGGGGTCCGACCTGGCCGGTGTGCGGACCGCGGCCGTCCGGGAGGCGGACGGCTACCGCGTCACCGGGCAGAAGATCTGGACCTCGCTCGCACACGAGGCCGACTGGTGCTTCGTGCTCGCGCGGACCGAGCCCGGCTCGCGGCGCCACCACGGACTGAGCTTCCTGCTCGTGCCCATGGACCAGCCGGGACGTATCGAGGTCCGCCCGATCCGGCAGATGACCGGCACCAGCGAGTTCAACGAGGTCTTCTTCGACGGCGCGCACGCGCGCCTGGAGCACGTCGTCGGCGGCGAGGGCAACGGGTGGCGGGTCGCGATGAGCCTGCTCGGCTTCGAGCGCGGGGTGTCCACGCTCGCCCAGCAGATCGGGTTCGCCGAGGAGCTGGGGCGGGTGGTGCGGGACGCGGTGCGGAGCGGGGCGGCCGACGATCCCGTCGTACGGGACCGGTTGGTGCGGCAGTGGGCCGAGTTGCGGGTGATGCGGTGGAACGCCCTGCGGACGCTGGGGAACCCGGCCGCCGAGCCCGGCGCGCCCAGTGTGGCCAAGCTGCTGTGGGGCGGCTGGCACCAGCGGCTCGGTGAGCTCGCCGTCCTGGTGCGGGGCGCCGCCGCGAGCATCGGCCCGGCCGGCTGGTCGGCCGCCGCGCCCTACGAACTGGACGCCGCCCAGCACCTGTTCCTCTTCTCCCGGGCCGACACCGTCTACGGCGGCTCGGACCAGGTGCAGCGCACGATCATCGCCGAGCGGGTGCTCGGTCTGCCGAGGGAACCGAAGGGGGTCGAGTCGTGATGCGCGGAGTCGTGTTCGACGGGAAACAGGTGCAGGTCGTCGACGACCTGGACGTACGGGAGCCGGGGCCGGGGGAGGTGCTGGTCGCGGTGTCGGCGGCCGGACTCTGCCACAGCGACCTGTCGGTGGTGGACGGGACCATACCCTTCCCCGTTCCCGTGGTGCTGGGCCATGAGGGTGCCGGCGTGGTGGAGGCCGTAGGTGTGGGCGTCAGCCATGTGGCGCCCGGGGACCATGTCGCGCTGTCCACCCTCGCCAACTGCGGTGCCTGCGCCGACTGCGACCGGGGACGGCCCACCATGTGCCGCAAGGCCATAGGTCGCCCGCAGAAGCCGTTCCTGCGGGGCGGCCAGGCCCTGTACCAGTTCGCGTGCAACTCGGCCTTCGCGGAACGGACGGTCGTCAGGGCCGTGCAGGCGGTCCGGATCCCGAAGGACATCCCCCTGACGTCGGCCGCCCTCATCGGGTGCGGGGTGCTGACCGGTGTCGGCGCCGTCCTGAACCGCGCCCGCGTCGACCGCGGCGACACCGTCCTGGTCATCGGCACCGGCGGGATCGGCCTGAACGTCATCCAGGGCGCGCGGATCGCGGGCGCCCTGCGGATCGTCGCCGTGGACGCCAACCCGGCCAAGGAGGAGGTGGCCCGGCAGTTCGGCGCGACCGACTTCCTGACCTCGACGGAGGGCGTGAAGGACCTGCTGCCGACCGGGGTGGACCACGCCTTCGAGTGCGTCGGCCGGGTCGAACTGGTCCGGCAGGCCGTCGACCTCCTCGACCGGCACGGCCAGGCCGTCCTCCTCGGCATGCCGGCCGCCACCGCCGAGGCGTCCTTCGTCGTCGCCTCCATGTTCCTCGACAAGTCCATCCTGGGCTGCCGCTACGGCTCCTCGCGCCCGCAGTACGACATCGCCCGCTACGCCGGCCTGTACCGCCAGGGCAGCCTGCTGCTCGACGAACTGGTGACCGAGACGTACCCGGTGGAGGACTTCGAGAAGGCGCGGGCGGACGCCGAGGCGGGGCGGGTGGCCCGGGGGGTGCTCACTTTCTAGGGGCGCGCACGGAGTCGTCCACGGTGGCCACGTTGGCCACGGTGTCCGCGTTGGCCACGGTGTCCACGTTGTCCACAGGCCCCGGGAAAACCTCTCGGCGTTGTCGGTCCCGCCGCCTACCGTCGTCCCATGACCTACCGTGATGTCGCGTCCCGGCAGGTCCTGGCCTGGGCCGGGACCGCCGTGGGTGCCCGTATGCCGGTCGCCATGGCGCCGTTGGCCCTGGTGTTCCTGGTCCGCGAGCGGCCCGGCGGCTACTCGCTGGGCGCGCTGCTCGCGGCGGCCTACGTGATCGGCGAGATCGTGGGCGCGCCCGTGCTCGGGATGCGGCTGCGCCCGGAGCGGGCGCGGGCACAGCTGGCCGTCGGACTCGCGGTCGGTGCCGCCGCGTTCGCCGGGCTCGGCGGCTTCCCGGCCGCGCCCCCGGCCGTCCTCGCCGTCTTCGCGTGCGTCGCCGGTGCCGCGCCGGCCGCCGCCACCGGGGGCCTGCGCACCCTGCTCACGGCACTGGTCCCGGAGCGTGCGGCGGCGCAGGCGCTGTCCGTCGAGTCGATCCTGACGGCCGCCGTGTGGGCCGTCGCCCCGGCCGCGGTGGCCGGCCTGGCCCTGGGCGTCGCGCCGGGCGTCCCGTTGTGGCTCGCAGCCGCCCTCATGGCCTCCTCGGTGGCCGGGCTGCGGCTCCTTCCGGCGGCCTGGGGCATGGGCGCGGGCGAGCGTGCGGAAGCGTCCCTCGCACGCGTCCTGGCCGGCGCCTGGCCGGTGTACATCACGGGCGCGGCCAGCCTGACCCTGCTCGGGCTGTCCGAACTCGTGCTGCCCGCCCTGCTCGAACAGCGCGGGATCGGCGTGGGCTGGTCGGGGCCGCTGCTGACCGGGATGGCGGTGGGCGGCGGGCTCGGCGCGTTCCTGCACGGCCTGCGCGCCTGGCCGGGACGGCTGCGCACCCACAGCGTGCTGCTGATGGCCGGCACGGCGGCCTGTGTGGCGCTCGCGGCGCTGATACCGCACACGGCCGGGATCGCGCCCGTGCTCGTCCTGGGCGGCATGCTCCAGTCGGCCGCGATGCTCACCCGCAACCTGGCGCTGCGCGAGGTGCTCCCGCCCGATGCCCTGGCCGCCGGGTACGCGGTCATGTACGCGGCGGCCAGCGCCGGTTACGCGGTGACCGGCTCCCTCGCCGGTGCGCTGCTGCGGGTGGTGGCGCCGTCCACGGCCGTCCTGGCCGGGGTCGGCGTGACCCTGACGCTCAGCGCGCTCGGCTGGTGGGGCGAGGTGCGGCGGGCCGGGAGATCAGCGCGCGGCGCCGACCGTGCCGGGGCCGTCGCCGGTGCCCGCCCCGGTGCTCGCGCCGGTGCGGAAGGTACGGCGATACGCGGTCGGGGTGACGCCGAGCGTCGTCTGTAGGTGCTGGCGCATCGACTGGGCGGTGCCGAAGCCCGCGTCGCGGGCGACCTGGTCGACGGAGAGGCCGGTGGACTCCAGGAGGTGGCGGGCGCGTTCGACGCGCTGCTGGGTGAGCCACTGGCCGGGGCTGACGCCGGTCTCCTCGCGGAAACGGCGGGTGAAGGTCCGTACCGACATGGCCTCCTGCTCGGCCATGTCGCGCAGCTGGATGGGCTCGTGGAGGCGGCCCAGCGCCCAGGCGCGGGCCGCGGTGGTGGTGGCGACCTGGGGGTCGGGGACCGGGCGGTGGATGTACTGGGCCTGGCCGCCGTCCCGGTGCGGGGGGACGACGGTGCGGCGGGCCACCTCGTTGGCGACGGCCGTGCCGTGGTCGCGGCGGACCATGTGCAGGCACAGGTCGATGCCGGCGGCCACCCCGGCGGAGGTGAGGATGTCGCCGTCGTCGATGAAGAGGACGTCCGCGTCCACCTCCAGCCGCGGGAACAGCCGCTGGAGATGGTCCGCCTCGGCCCAGTGCGTGGTCGCCGGGCGGCCGTCCAGGTAGCCGGCGGCGGCAAGGACGTAGACGCCGGTGCAGATGGAGGCGAGCCGGGTGCCGGGGCGGATGTGGGCGAGGGCGGCGGCCAGTTCGGGGGTGAGGACGCCCTGCTCGAAGACCGGGCCCAGCTCGTACGAGGCCGGGATGATCACGGTGTCGGCGGTGGCCAGCGTCTCCGGGCCGTTGGGCACGTGGATCGCGAAGTCGGCGTCGGTGTCGACCGGGCCGGGCGGGCGGACCGAGCAGGTCACGACCTCGTAGAGATGCCGCCCCCGGTCGTCCTTGGGACGGCCGAAGATGCGGTGCGGGATGCCCAGCTCGAAGGGGAGCAGGCCGTCCAGGGCGAGGACGACGACACGGTGCGGGCGGAAGCCGGGGTCACTGCTCATGGCCCGATCCTAGCGAATGCTGTCCTCCGGGCCACTCGATGGAGGGAACCCGGGGCCGGATATTTGTGGCGTGACCCAGACAAGCGCAGCCGCAGCCGCCCCCGCCGAGGACTCGGAGGGCTCGAAGCCGACCCGTTCACCGCGCATCCACCGTGCCTGGTTCGTCGCCGCCGTCACCTTCGTCACGATCATCGGTGCCGCCGCCTTCCGCTCCCTGCCCGGCCTGCTCATCGACCCCCTGCACACGGAGTTCGGCTGGTCGCGCGGCACGATCGGCGCGGCGGTCTCCGTCAACCTCGCGCTGTACGGGCTCACCGCGCCCTTCGCCGCCGCGCTGATGGACCGTTTCGGCATACGCCGGGTGGTCGCCGTCGCCCTGACCGTGATCGCGGTCGGCTCGGGCCTGACCGTGTGGATGACGGCGGCCTGGCAGTTGCTGCTCTGCTGGGGCCTGCTGGTCGGCCTCGGTTCCGGCTCGATGGCGCTCGCCTTCGCCGCCACGGTCACCAACCGCTGGTTCACCACCCGGCGCGGCCTGGTCAGCGGCATCCTCACCGCCGCCTCCGCCTCCGGCCAGCTGATCTTCCTCCCGCTCCTCTCCTGGATGGTCGAGACGTACGACTGGCGTCCGGCCGCCGTCACCGTCGCCCTCGCCGCCCTCGCGGTCGTCCCCTTCGTCTGGCTGCTGCTCCGCGACCACCCGGCCGACGTGGGCCAGAAGCCGTACGGCGCCACCGAGTTCGTGCCGAAGCCGGCGCCGGTCACCGGAGCCGCCCGCAGGACCCTCGGCGTGCTGGCCTCCGCGGTCCGCACCGGGCCCTTCTGGCTGCTCGCCGGGACCTTCGCGATCTGCGGGGCGTCCACCAACGGCCTGGTCCAGACCCACTTCGTGCCCGCCGCCCACGACCACGGCCTGCCGGTCACCACGGCGGCCTCGCTGCTCGCGGTCGTCGGCGTCTTCGACGTCGTCGGCACGATCGCCTCCGGCTGGTTCACCGACCGCTTCGAACCGCGCCGCCTGCTCGCCGTCTACTACGCCCTGCGCGGCATCTCCCTGCTCTTCCTCCCGATGCTGCTCGGCCCCTCGATCCACCCCCCGATGATCTTCTTCATCGTCTTCTACGGCCTCGACTGGGTCGCCACCGTCCCGCCCACCCTGGCCCTGTGCCGGGAGCGCTACGGCGACGACAGCGCCATCGTCTTCGGCTGGGTCCTCGCCTCCCACCAGATCGGCGCGGCCCTCGTCGCCTGGCTCGGCGGCGTCGCCCGCGACGCCTTCGGCACCTACGACATGGTCTGGTACGCCTCCGGCACCCTCTGCGCGGCAGCGGCCCTGATGGCCCTCCTGATCCGCCGACGGCCGGTGACGGCGGTGGGGGGACTCGGCGCCGTGAACCGGTCGGTACCGGCGGCCTAGGGCAGGAACCCCGTCGGCACGGACCGGCCGTACAACTCGTCCAGGCCGATCAGCAGCGCCCCGCTCCGGGCGGCCTCGGCGCGGAGCGCTTCGCTGAAACCGGCGGCACTGAAACAGGCCAACCCGCAGTGCGAGGTGTCCATGCCGCGCCCGGCAAGCAGCTCCCTTGCGCGTGCGAGGCGTTCGAGATGGCCGACTCCCATGACCGTGCCCCACTTCGCCTCGCCGAGCAGCGCGACCGACGGGCGGCTTCCTCCGGAGCCCTGCTCGACGACGGCGACGTCGACCTGGATCTGCCGACGCTCCTTCGTATCGGTCACAACGCCGCTGCCCACCTCGCCCAGAGACGTACTGAGCAGGGTCCGTCCGGGCCCCAGGACGTACTCACGGCACATCGCCTCGAAGTGCGGACCGGCCACCTGCGCCGCGAAGCGTTGGCCTGCCTGCGCCCACACCTCGGCGGCCTGACCCGCTTCCAGCCGGGCCCAGGCCGGACGCATGACGGCCTCGTAGAAGGTGATCAGGGGCTCGGTGATGCGGTACTGGGACTTCCCGGCCCGGAAGATGTCGGCCTCCCGCACCAGGAGATGGCTGTCCTCCAGGACGTTGAGCGGGTGCGAGATGTCGACGGACTTGCGGCCGATGTAACCCGCGATGCCCCCACGCGTGGTGTTGCCCTGCGCCACGGCAGCCAGCACCGAGTGATAGAGCGCGGTGTCCCGGATGTCGGCCTCCTCGGCGAGCAGGTATCGGGCCTCCCGGAAGAGGGGACTGAACGGGGAGAGGACCGTGCGGCAGATCCATTCGTCGAAGCCGTCCAGATCGGCGGGGACATCGTCCGCCAGGAACTGGCGGCGATAGGCCGGGGTGCCGCCCAGGACCGCGTGCAACCGTGCCGCCAGCGCGGGATCCGTGGCGACACCCCAGAAGTCCGCCGCCGCCCGGTAGCCGAAGGGCCGTACGACGAGTTCGAGCTGAGCCCGGCCCCGCAGCGGCGCACTGCTGGCCAGCAGTCCGCCCATGACGGACATCGCCGAGCCGCACAGCAGCAGTCGCATGCGGCTCTCCTCCACCTGGCCCCGGTCGACTGCGCGCTGGATCAGGGACGGAAGTTCCGGAGCCGCCCGCACGAGATACGGGAACTCGTCGATGACCACGAGAAAAGGGGTGTCCGGTGCCTGACCGCCGGGTGTCCGGGCGCCGGTGGCGGAGAGCCCGAAGAGATAGGTGACCGCGTCGTCCCAGGTGGCGAACGAGAAGGGCACCGGTGAGCCCACGTGTTCGGCCAGGGCGGCACTGAACTGCCTGAGAGACTCCGCCTCGGTGGCGTCGGTGGCCCCGAAGTAGAACCCGCCGCACTGTTCGACGAGCGCCCGCAACAGATACGTCTTCCCCATGCGACGCCTGCCGCTGAGGACCCCGAGCGCGGCGTGCGGGACGGGCCGGTCCGCGAAGGATGTGAGTGCCTCCCACTCGGCGCCTCGATCGAAGACGCGTGACGGCTTGGCCGGCCTCGGCTGCTGCATGACCACTCCCGGGGCCTCACTGACCTTAGGGATACACTTCTAAGGAGTGTATCCCTAATGAATCAGGTGCGGGGGAAGCCTCCGGCAGGTGAGCGCAGGCGTCGCCGGCACGCGTGGAGCAACTGCTCCGGATCACAGAGCCCGGGGCCGAACCCGCTGCTCACCCGAGAGACCGCGGAGGAAGTGATGTCCTGGCGGCCTGTCGCTCCGAAAAGGGGCAGGCCGCCCAGGGGCGCCTGACCGGCTACAGGAAGCGTCCCTTGTGGAAGAGCAGGGGGGCCCGGTCCGGGTCGGTGTCCGTGCCCAGGGCGGTGACCCGGCCGACCACGATCAGGTGGTCGCCGCCCGTGTGGACCGCGTGGATCGTGCAGTCGATCCAGGCGGCGGCGCCGGTCAGCCGGGGGGAGCCGGAGACCGGGGCCGGGTCGTGGGTGACGCCGGTGAACTTGTCGGTGCCGCTCACCGCGAAGGCGCGGCACAGCTCGCCCTGGCCCGCGCCGAGGACGTTGACGCAGAAGACGCCGGCGCGGGCGATCCGCGGCCAGGTGGCCGACGTGCGGCCGACCATGAAGCAGACCAGCGGCGGGTCGAGGGAGAGCGAGGAGAAGGACTGGCAGGCGAAGCCGGCCGGGGAGGACTCGCCCTCGGCGGCCGGTGCGGTGATCACGGTCACCCCGGTCGCGAAGGTGCCGAGCACGCGCCGGAACTCCGTCTGGTCGACCGGCGCCCGCTCGTCCGCACGCACGCACCGCAACTCCGGGCGCGGCAGCGCCTCCACGGGCCCCGCCGCGGGAACCGACCTCAGATAACGGACGGCAGCCGCGGCTGCCCCTGCGTGTCCCATCACCTCTTCATTGAAAGTGACGGGGCATCAGATGGGAAGGGGCAGGGACCCGGTATCGGCGTCATCGGCCCTGGAAATCGGGGGCCCTGCGCTCCACGAAGGCCCGTACCCCGTCCTGGGCGTCCCGGGTCGTCATGTTGATCTCCTGGGCGGCGGCCTCGGCGGCGAAGGCGGAGGAGCGGTCGGTGTCCAGGGAGGCGTTGACCAGCTGTTTGGTGAGGGCGAGGGCGCGGGTGGGGCCGGTGGCGAGGCGGGTGGCCCAGTCGCGGGCCGTCTTGGGCAGGTCGGCGTCCGGGACGACCCGGTTGACCAGGCCCAGGCGTTCCGCCTCCGGCGCGGAGAGCGCGTCGCCGAAGAACATCAGCTCCTTCGCGCGGTGCGGGCCGATCAGGCGGGGGAGCAGGTAGGCGCCGCCGCCGTCGGGGACCAGGCCGCGCCGCACGAACACCTCGATGAACCGGGCCGACTCGGCGGCCAGGACCAGGTCGCAGGCGAGCGCGAGATGCGCGCCGAGACCGGCGGCGGTGCCGTTGACGGCCGCGATCACCGGTTTCTCGCAGTCGAGGACGGCGGCGACCAGCCGCTGGGCGCCGAGCCGGATGGTGCGGGCCACGTCACCGGGGACCCGCTCGGCGGTGCCGCCACCGCCGCGGAGGTCGGCGCCCGCGCAGAAGGCGCGGCCGGTGCCGGTGACGACCACCGCGCCGATCCCCGGGTCCGCGGAGGCCTCGCCGAGGAGCTCGATGACGTGGTCGCGCTGGTCGGGGGTGAGGGCGTTGAGGGCGTCGGGGCGGTCCAGGGTGAGGTGGGCGACCCGCTCCGCGGTCACGTACCGGACGGTGTCCATCAGCGGCACACCGCCAGCGCGTCCAGCGCCACCGCGCCCTGGCCCTGCTCCAGCACCATCAGCGGGTTGATGTCGAGCTCCGCGAGCTGGTCGCCGAGCTCCAGGGCCATCCGCTGGACCCGGAGGACCACCTCGACGAGGGCTTCGAGATCGGCCGGCGGCCGGCCCCGGACCCCGTCCAGCAGGGCCCGCCCGCGCAGCTCCGCGAGCATGTCCCGGGCCTGCTCCTCGCCGAACGGCGGCACCCGCACCGCCGCGTCGTGCAGGACCTCCACCAGGACCCCGCCGAGCCCCACGGTCACCGTCGGCCCGAACAGGTCGTCGTGGGTGACCCCGACGACCATCTCCACGCCCCGCTCCACCATCTGGCAGACCAGTACGCCGTCCAGGGCGACCCCCTCGTAGCGGGCGATGTCCGTCAGGTCGCGGTACGCGTCCCGGACCTGGCTGGCCGAGGTCAGGCCGATCTTCACCAGGCCCAGCTCCGTCTTGTGGGCGATCTGGCCGCCGGACGCCTTCATCACCACCGGGTAGCCGACCAGCCCGGCCGCGCGCACGGCCGCCGCCGCGCTGGTCACCAGCTGCTCGCGCGGCACCCGGATGCCGTACGCGCGCAGCAGCTGCTTCGCCGCGTGCTCGCTCAGCTGCTGTCCGGGCCGCATCAGCGCGAGCGCCTTGCGGTAGGAGGGGGACGGGGTGCGCGGGGCCTCGTCGAAGGGGGAGCGGTAGTCGCTCACGAAGCGGTGGTGGTCGAGGTAGGCGCGGACGGCCGTGAGGCAGTTGCCGACCGTGCGGAAGGTGGCCACCCGGGAGGAGCCGAGCAGGACCTCGCGGTAGGCGGCCTCGGTGCCGACCGGCGAACCCCACACCACGCACACCAGCTTGTCGGTCGCCTCGGCCGCGTCCACCAGGTCCCGGACGAGCTTGTCGCTGAGCGGCGGGAACGGGCCGGTGATCGGGCATACGAGCACCCCGACCTCCGGGTCGGCGAGGATCGCGTCGATGATCTTCCGGCCGCGCCAGTCGCCCACCGGGTGCCCGCCGTTGTCGACCGGGTTGGCCACGCTCAGGTACTCCGGTATCCACTGGTGCAGCTCGGCCTGCCGGGCCGCCGACAGTTCCGGCAGCCGCAGGCCGAGGCCGGAGGCGAGGTCGGCGACGTGCGCGCCGGTGCCGCCCGAGATCGAGTAGACGACCACCCCGTCGGCGCGCGGCGGCCGGGCCCGGGCCAGCAGGGCCGCGGTGTCCTGGAGTTCGTCGAGGCCGTCGACGCGGATCACGCCGTACTGGCGCAGCGCGGCGTCGACCACATCGTCTGCGCCGGTCAGCTTGCCGGTGTGGGAGGCGGCGGTGCGGGCGCCGGCCTCGGTGCGGCCGACCTTCACGGCGACCACCGGGACCCGGCGGCGGGCCGCGCGGTCGGCGGCGAGCAGGAAGGCACGGCCGTCCTTGAGCCCCTCGACGTAGCAGGCGATGGCGCCGACCTCGGGGCGCTCGGCGAAGTAGGAGATGAAGTCGGCGGTCTCCAGGTCGGCCTCGTTGCCGGTCGGCGCCCAGTGCGAGAGCCGGATGCCGAGTTCCTGGGCGGCGAAGACGGGCCGGCCCTGGTGCCCGGACTGGGTGATCAGGGCGATCGCCGGGCCGTCCAGGTCCTCGCGGAACCGCTCGAAGGCGTTCAGGTTGGTGTTCGGGCCGAGCAGCCGCAGCCCGGACCGGCGTACGGCCGCCGCCAGCCGGGTCTGGGCCGCCGCGCCCTCCTCGCCGGTCTCGGCGAACCCGGAGGCGAAGGCCACGGCGAACCGCACCTTGGCCTCGGCCAGTTCCTCGATCACCGGCAGCGGGTCGGCGACCAGCAGCACCGCGAGGTCGACCTGCTCGGGCAGGTCGGCGACGGAGGGCACGCAGGCGATGCCGAACACGGACGGCCGGGTCGGATGCACCGGGTGCACCCGGGCCCCGACCCGCCCGGCCCAGTCGAGCAGCTGCCGGGTGATACCGGTGTTGGGCCGCCCCTCGGCGTCCGAGGCGCCGATCACGGCGACGGACTCGGGGCGGAAGAACCTGTCCAGATCCGGTACGTCCGCGTACAGCGGCCGTCCGCTGACGTCCAGCGCGTCCGCGTCGTCCGAGTCGGCCGCGCGGCCGTGGACGGCGGGCCCGGGACGCTGCTCACCGCAGGCGATGACCCGGGCCCGGCGGGAGTCGGTGGTGAGGGTGCCGTGGGTTGATCCAAGCATCGTTCCGCCCGCTCCTGTGTGACAGCACAATTAACTGACGCAGTGTCAGATTACTGAACTGACGCTGCGTCAGGAACTGGTCTGCACGCAAAGTTGAGGGACGAAGCAGCTCTTCTTCTCACCCGAGGGCGGCCAGTACCTCCTTCGCCACCCGCTCGCCCGACCGCACCGCCCCGTCCATGTACCCGGTCCAGAACGTCGACGTCTCCGTCCCGGCCCAGTGGATCCCGCCCGCCGGCTCGCGCAGCGCGGCCCCGTACTCGGTGAGCACCCCGGGCGGCGCGTAGGCCACCGGGCCGCCCCGCGAGAAGCCCTCATTGTCCCAGCGCTGGAGCACGAAGGAAGTGGGGGATTTGGCCTTGTCGCCGAAGTAGTTGGCGTAGTCGGCCAGCACGGCGGCCCTGACGTCGGCCTCGGCCGCCGCGTCGTACGCCCGCATCTCGTCGGCCTCGATGAACCCCATCAGGGCGCCGTAGGAGCCGTCCGGCGGGGAGTTGTCGAAGGTCGAGCGGACCACGCCGGAGTCGCTGACCGCCTGCCCGTTGAGGCCGTCGGCCCGCCAGAACGGGGTGTCGTACACCGCGATGGCCTTGCCGATCGAGCCCATCGGCATCCGCTGGGTGAGCTGGTCGCGGGCGGCCGGGAGCAGCGGGTCGTAGCTGATGCGGGCGGCCAGCGGGGGCGGCAGGGCGACGACGACGCGGGTCGCGGTGACCGTGATGCCGTCCGCCGTGACGACGTACGCGCCACCGGACCCGGCGATCGACCGCACCGGCGCGCTCAGCACCACCCGGTCGCCGAGGGTCGCGGCCAGCTTGATCGGGACCTGCTGGGAGCCGCCGACGAAACGGGACTCCTGGGCGCCGCCCGCCGTGTCGGTGAGGCGTTCCAGGGTGCCGGCGTCGGACTCGTCGCCGGCGGCGGCGATGTAGTAGAGGACGTAGAGCAGGGAGAGTTCGCGGGGCTGGGCCGAGAAGACCGACGTGCAGGCCAGGTCCAGCAGGAACTTGGCGGAGGGCACGATCGCGTGGGCGTTCAGCCAGCTCTCGAAGGTCTGCTTGTCCCACTCGGCGGCCTTGGCGGCGGTCCAGGGGGCGTCCACCGGCACCGTCGCGGCCATGCTGTCCAGTTCCGACTGCACGATCGCCGCGTTGGCGAGGCCCGCCGCGTCCACCGGCGGGACCGAGCCGAGCAGGCCGCTGGTGTCGTACGGGGTGCGCTTGCCGTCCTTGTAGAGGAGGTTGTTCCCCGTGTTGTAGGTGGTGAAGGTGGCGACGCCCAGGGAGTCGGCGAGGGCCTTGATGCGGTTCTGGGTGGGGCCGATGAACTCGCCGCCGCCCTCGGTGAAGCCGCCGTTGGCCAGCTTCAGGTTCACCACCCGGCCGCCGACCCGGTCCCGGGCCTCCAGCACCGCCACCGTCCTGCCGCCGGCCACCAGGTCACGGGCCGCGGTGAGCCCGGCGATGCCGCCACCGACGATCGCGACGTCCACGGTCCGGGACGCGGCGGTCGCGGCGGACGCGGCAGCCGTGGCGGCCGAGTCGGCCGAAGCGGTGCCCGCGGAGACCGCGGTGAGGCCGGCGGCCCCGGCGGCGGCGCCGAGGAGGGAGCGGCGGGAGAGCCGCGGGGAGGGCCGGGGGGAGAGCTGTCTTTCACGTGCCACGTGCGTCCTCCGTGCTGGGCGAGAGGGGTGGAACCGGAAAGTTGAGCAGGGCTCACATTCTGGTCCCGGGCACGGGCGGGATGCTACCGCCGGTAACAACCAACACCCGTCGCCTGCGTCACATGGGCAACGGGGTTGCTCTACAAGGAGATCGGGGCTATCTACGCCGTCTGCTGCCGCTCGGACCGGGCCTGCCGCTGCCGCTCGGCGGTCGACCTCGCGGCCGTCCTGGCGACGGCCTTCGCGATCTTCTCCGCGTCGATGGCCATCTCGCGGATGTTGCCGCTGATGGGGTTGGTGTAGCCGGTGAAGTAGAGGCCGGGGGCGTTCTTCGGGGTGCGGGGGCCGTGGGCGACCGGGTGGCCGCGGTCGTCGAGCACGTCGAGGTGGCCGACCAGGCCCTCCAGAGCGCGGACGTAACCGGTCGCGGCGATCACCGCGTCGGGGGAGACGCGGGTGCCGTCGGCGAGGGCGACCTCGCCGTCCTCGAAGCCGTCGACGGCGGCCACGATCTCGACCCTGCCCCGGCGCACCGCGTCGATCAGGCCGACGTCCAGGACCGGGATGGCGCCCTGCTTCACCCTGCTGTAGAGGCCGCTGTCGGGGCGGGGCAGGCCCTGCTCGGCCAGGTCGGGCACGCTGACCTTGGCCATCGTGCGGGCCAGCCGGTCGACGAAGCCGGTCGGGAGCCGTCGTACCAGGACGGAGCTGTACTGGGCCGCCCAGCCCGCGGTGGAGCGGCGCAGGATGTGCGGGACCGTGCGGACGGCCAGCCGCACCCGGGAGGCGCCGCCCTCGGCCAGGTCGACGGCGATCTCGGCGCCGGTGTTGCCGGTGCCGACGACGAGGACGTCCCGGCCGGCGAAGGGCTTGGCGTCGCGGTACGCGCCGGCGTGCAGGAACTCGCCGCGGAAGCCGTCCCGGCCCGGCCAGTCGGGGATGCGCGGGGTGTGGTTGAAGCCGGTGGCGACCACCACCGCGGAGCCGGTCAGCTCCCGTCCGCCGGAGGCGTGCAGCAGCCAGCCGTCGCCGTCGGGCGAGCGTTCCACGCGGGAGACCTCGACGCCGGTGACGATCTCCAGTTCGTGGTGCTCGGCGTACTTCTCCAGGTAGCGCACCACGTCGTCACGGGAGACCCAGCGGCCGAACCGGCGCGGCATGGGCAGCCCGGGGAGCGCGGACAGGCGCCGGGTGGTGTGCAGGTGGAGACGGTCGTAGTGGCGGCGCCAGGACGCGCCGACGTCGTCCGACTTCTCCAGGATCACGGCACGGATGCCCCGGGCCCGCAGCGCGTAAGCGGCGGCGAGCCCTCCGGGGCCTGCGCCGATGACGTAGACGGGCGAAACGGTGGGGGGGAATGCGGCCATGAGCGCGAGCGTAATCACGCTTCACGTTGATGGGTCTCGGTCAAGACCGGAATTGGTTGCGGATTGATCACACCCGTAGGAGAAGTGCGTGGGTCCTGTGACGTAGCCCACCTCATCTGGCGTTCGGCGGGTCGAAAAGAGAAAAGCCCGTGACGTCGGGCCCCGGTGCGCTGGGGCCCGACGTCACGGGTGGGCGGCGTCCTTAGACAGACGGGAAAAAGGACACCGCGTTCGGGGAGGCTATCGCGGCTACGAGAGCGCCATCACGATTGTGAGAGCTTCTTACTTCCGCTGATGCCTGTTAATTCCGCTTGTCCTTCTTGCCCTTGCTCTTGCCCTTGCTCTTGTCATAGCCCGTCACCGTGGCGATCCAGGTGATGAAGTCGCCCGGGTCGGTGTTGGCGCCGTGTCCCTCGTCCCAGTAGTAGAGGTGGTTCACGTCGTCGCCGAGGTTGTCCAGGCGGGCCGCCAGGTTCGCGGAGACGACGTGCGAGGTGTCGGAGTCGCTGGTGCCGAGACGGATCCACCAGTGCCTGGAGCGGCGGTCGTTGACCCTCTCGACCAGGTGGTACATCGGGTTCATCAGGTTCAGCTTCTCGGGGATGTCGGCGGCGACCCGCTTGCTGCTGAGGCCCGTGGTGTCATTCTTCGCGCCGTACGCCGTGAAGTGGCGGGTCTCGGTGGTGCCCGCTCCGAATTCATTGTTCTCGCCGGCCGACAGGTCGAAGGCGTCGAACGCCGGGGTGTCCTTCTTGCGGGCGCCGACGTGGGTGAGGAAGTCGTCCCAGGCGAACGCGGCCCTGCCGCCGGACCAGGTGATGAAGGTGTTCTTCGCCAGGTACGTATCGCGGTCCGAGTCCGAGAGGGCGGCGAGGTACCTGGTGGCCGAGGGCTGCAGGTACTGCTCGACCAGGTAGTCGTCGTAGTTGCGGGCGGTCAGCGGGCCGAAGCCGGCCAGGCCGCGCAGCTTCAGGCCCGCCTGGTACTCGGCGAACTGCGCCTTCAGGTCCTTGGAGACGGACTGGTCGACCTGCTTGCCGGTGGCGAGGTCGTTGGTGCCCCAGTTCCACTCGTAGGCGCCGTCGGCGTGCTCCAGGTCGGTGATCGGGCACCAGGCGCCGACCGCGAAGATCGCGTCGGAGGCGTCGGCCGCGCCGAGCTCCTTCAGGTACTTCTCGTAGATCGGGCTGTCGCCGGACGCGCCGAGCAGCGAGGACAGGGCGCCGCCCGCGCTGGTGCCCGCGGAGACGATGCGCTCGGTGTCGCCGGGGATCAGGCCCTTGTTCGCCCTGATGTACCGGACGGCGGCCTTGAGGTCGACGATCGCGGCCGGGGCGGTGCCGTAGTACGCGCCGTCGGAGTTCTTGAGGGTACGGCCGCGGGCGCCGGGCTCGATCACGACGTACCCGGCGGCCAGCGCGAGCAGCTGGTTGCTGGAGGTGGCGCCGCCGGTGGCGTTGGTGTTGCCGTTGGCGTTGGCGGCCGTGCTCGCGGAGGAGCTGGGGGCCGCGCCGGTGGGCGCACCGCTCGGCGCCGCGCCGCCGCCCATGGCGGAACCGCCGCCGCCGACCTCGGTGGCGTCGGCCACGGAGGAGGGCATGTACCCGCCGACGGAGTTGGCGAGCAGGATCGGGGCGTTCGCCGGGTCGACGGCGGTGCCGTCGATCTCGACCGGGGCGCTGACGATCAGGGACTGGTAGGTGGCGTCCACCGGGTCGGCGACGTAGGTGATCGCCTTCCAGAAGTGGTAGGTCACCTCGTGCTCGGTGCCCTCGGCGTCCGTGATCGTCTTCGTCAGCTTCGCGTACCCGTCCGGGTCGAAGGCCAGCGAGTCCGGGGACGAGGAGGAACCGCTCGACGCCTGCGCGCTGAGGGCGATACCGCCGACTGCCGCGACACCGGCCGTGGCGCCGATCCCCATGACCACGGTCCTGCGCTTGACTGCCCTGTGCTTCACCCTGCTGCCTCTCGTGTCGAACCCTCGTGCCGAACTCCTTGGCCTTGCGGTTGCGAACGTAATCTTGCGCCGACAAAATCGTCAACAATTTTCCGGGATCTCACGGGGGACCCACAGGCCCACCGGAATCGCACAGGTTTTGCCCATCCGGGGCTGGGCTGCGCTTCAGGAACTGACGTACCGTCACATTCATGGACGCGACGAGTTCCGACGGCACGCACGGCACGCACGGCATACGCGGCGAGCGCCCGCGGTACGACCGCCCCGAACCGGACGCCTTCACCCGCCCCTACTGGGAGGCGGCGGCCGAGAGCCGGCTGCTGCTGCGCCGCTGCGGCGACTGCGGCCGGGCCCACCACTACCCCCGGGAGTTCTGCCCGCACTGCTGGAGCGAGGACGTCACCTGGGAACGGGCCACCGGCCGCGCGACCCTTTACACCTGGTCCGTCGTCCACCGCAACGACCTCCCGCCGTTCGGCGACCGCGTCCCGTACGTGCCGGCCGTGGTCGACCTCGCGGAGGGGCCGCGCATGATGACGGAACTGGTGGCCGCCGACCCGGGGACCCTGCGCGCCGGACTGGAGCTGGAGGTCGCCTTCCGGGAGGGGGCACCGGTGTTCCGCCCGGCGCCGGAACCAGCACCGGCGCCGGCACGGGAATCCGCACCGCCGCACTGAGGCCGCCCGCCCGGCCGGGCGGGGAAACCCGCTGGGGCCTGGCCCGGCGCACGCGTTTGAATGGCCCCATGGCCCTCACCGACGAACAGCCCGCCGCCCATCGCCCCGACGCCACCCCGCACGGTCACGGTCTGCGGCTCGACCGCTGGGACCCGGACGCGGAGGCGCAGGTCGAGGCCTGGCTGCGCAGCCGTACCGACCCGGACTTCCGGCGCTGGAACACCCCGCTCACCGAGGTGAGCGACCTCGCGGGTGCCCGCGCCACCCTGGTCGCGCAGCGGAAGCAGGCGGCGGACGGCACCTGCGCGCCGTTCCGGATCGCGGACGCGGCGAGCGGTACGACCCTCGGCCACGTCGGCGTCAACATGATCGACCACACGTTCCGGACGGCCCGCGTGGGCTACTGGGTGCTGCCCGAGGCGCGGGGCCGCCGGGTCGCCACCCGTGCCCTGGCGCTGGCCACGGACTGGGCCTTCGCCGAACTGGGCCTGCACCGCCTGGAGCTGGGGCACGCCCTCGGCCATGACGCGTCCTGCCGGATAGCCCTGACATGCGGCTACGACTACGAGGGGACGCTGCGGGGCGCGATGTTCGAGGCCGGCCGGAAGGACGCCTTCCGGGACGTGCACCTGCACGGCCGCCTCGCCACGGACCCGAGCCCGGACCTCGACCGGGTCCCGGCGCGGGGGTAGACCGGGTCAATTCGGGTGCGGAGTGCGGCGATCCGCCGGGACCATCAACCATGACTGCACAACTCCGGTCGGCCTCCTGGCACTTCACCGACGACGTCGACGAACACCTCTACCGGGGCGGCGACTTCCTCCGCTCCCGTCCCGATCTCCACACTGTCCACCTCACGGTCACGGCACAGCTCCGGCTGCGGGGGCCGCGGGCGTACGGCGACGACCCGCCGTTCTTCGGGCTTCTGACCCGCGGCGACGGCGGGGTGGCCGCGGCGCTGCTGCACACGCCCCCGTACGCCCTGAACGTCACCCGCCTCACGGCCGCCGAGGCCGAGGCGCTGGCCGTACGGCTCCTCGCCCTCGGCCACCCGGTCTCCGGGATCTGCGCCGATGCCGCCACGGCGGAGGCGTTCGTGGCGGAGTGGACGCGCCGTACGGGGGCGCCGGGAAAGCCGCGCGAGCTGCAACGCCTGTATCGGCTCGCCGAGTTGACGCCTCCCGACCCGGCGCCGGAGGGGCGGGCGAGGATGGCCGCGTCCTCCGACCGGGACCTGCTGATCCGCTGGTACGACGGGTTCGTGGCCGACGCGGGCCTGCACGGGGGCCGGGACGCCGCGGACTGGGCCGACTTCCGGCTCTCCTACGGTGGCGCCACGCTCTGGGAGACCGCCGACGGCACCCCCGTCTCCATGGCCGGCCTGACCCTCGCGGTCGCCGGTCAGGTCCGGGTCGGGCCGGTCTACACCCCGCCGGAACTGCGCGGCCGTGGGTACGCGGGTGCGGTGACGGCGGAGGTGAGCCGGGCGGCGCTGGCCGCGGGCGCCGCCGAGGTGCTGCTCTTCACGGACCTCGCGAATCCGACGAGCAACGGGCTCTACCAGCGGATCGGCTACCGGGCGGTGGCGGACTGGGCGCTGTACGAGTTCGGGGCGGTGTCCTGAGCGGAGCGGCGGAGCCGCGGTCTGCCGTTTGCCTCTGCCGTCTGTCGTCTGCGGGTGCGTTGTGGCTGGTCGCGCGGTTCCCCGCGCCCCTGGGGGCGCGGGGAACCGCAGACCGGATTGCTCGTCTTGCGAGGCCCTCTGCGGAGGCACACGCTGGGAGGAAGGCACGCCGGCCGGCGTATGGACCGAGCGCGGGTGGTCGCGGGGTACGCGGGGAGCCGCGGCTCGCGCAGAGAGCGGGTGCCCGATGAGGCTTGTCGTCGATCTCAACCGGTGCCAGGGATTCGCGCAGTGCGTCTTCCTCGCCCCGGACGTCTTCGCCCTGCACGGCGAGGAAGCGCTGCTGTTCTCCCCTCGCTTCGACGAGGAACTCCGCGACCGGGTGGAGGAGGCCGCTGCCGCCTGCCCCGTCCAGGCCATCCTGGTCGACTACTCCGACGAGCCGACGAGGCGGGTGGAGTCCCATGCCGGCTGACACGGAGGTCGAGGTCCTGCGGCGCGAGGGCCGCATTGTCGTCGTCGGCGCCTCGCTGGCCGGTCTGCGTGCCGCGGAGACCCTGCGCGAGCAGGGCTTCACCGGGTCACTGACCATGATCGGCGACGAGCCGTACGAACCCTACGACCGGCCGCCGCTGTCCAAGCAGGCGCTGCTCGGGCGGGCGCGGCCCGAGGACACCACGCTGCCGCGGCGGCGGGACATCGACGCCGAGTGGCGGCTGGGGGTCGCCGCCGAGGAACTGGACCGGGACGCCAGGCGGGTGATCCTGGCGAACGGCGACAGCGTCCCCTACGACCGGCTGCTGATCACCACCGGGACCAGGGCCCGGCCCTGGATCCACCCGGAGGAGGCCGCGCTGGACGGGGTGTTCGTGCTGCGCACCCGCGACGACTCCGCGCGCCTGACCCGGAAACTGGCCGGGGGCGTGTCCCGGGTGCTGGTGATCGGGGCCGGCTTCACGGGTTCCGAAGTCGCCTCGGCCTGCCGGGAGCTGGGCCTCGACGTGACGGTCGCGGAACGCGGCCCGGCTCCGCTGGTGGGCGCGCTCGGCGGGGTGGTCGGCGCGGTCGCGGACCGGTTGCAGCGCAAGCACGGTGTCGACCTGCGCTGCGGCATCAGCGTCACCGCCCTGGAGGGCGACGACGTGGGGCGGCTCAGGCGCGCCCATCTGTCCGACGGTTCGGTGATCGACGTGCAGGTGGCGGTCGTCTCGCTCGGTGCCATGCGGAACACGGACTGGCTGGCCGGGTCCGGGGTGGCCGCGGGGCCCCGGGGGATCGCGTGCGACGCGGGGTGCCGGGTGTTCGACGTCAACGGCATCGTCACCGACGACATCTACGCCGCCGGGGACGTCGCACGCAGTCCCCACCCGCTGTTCGACTACCAGTTCCTGTCGCTGGAGCACTGGGGCAACGCGGTCGAGCAGGCCGAGATCGCCGCCCACAACATGATCTGCGCGAGCCCGGAGCGCCGGCCGCATCTGTGGCTGCCGATGTTCTGGTCCTCCCAGTTCGGCGTCAACATCAAGTCGGTGGGCGTGCCCTCGCTGGGCGACCAGCTGGTCGTCGCGCAGGGGGCGCTCACCGAGGAGCGGTTCGTCGCGGTGTACGGGTACCACGGCCGGTGCATCGCCGCGGTGGCCTTCGACGGGGCCAAGTGGCTGGGGTTCTACGAGCAGCAGATCGCGTCCGGGGCGCCCTTCCCGCCGGAGTACCGCACGGTCGACCGCAGGACCGAGACGCTGGAGCCGGTCGACCCCGCCTTCCCCGACCCCCACCTGCCCACCCACGGGGCCACGGTCACGCTGACGGGTCACTCACCGAGCGAACGGCGTGTCGAGTTCGTTCCGTCGCATGCCTGACCAGCGGCCTTGTACCGCCCGGAGCCCCGAGGAGACGCCATGACGCCCGAGCCCATCTCCGCACAGATCGCCGACTACGCCAACCGGGCCGATCCGTACCCGCTCTACGCGGAGCTGCGCAAGACACCGGTCCTGCGGGAGGACGACGGCACCTACCTGGTCAGCACCTACCACGAGGTACGGGGGCTGGCCAACGACCCTCGGCTGAGCAACGACACCAGCAACCGCCCGCCCGGCTACGCCCGCGTCGGGCAGCCGACGGAGGAGTCCGGCCTGCCGCCCAGCTTCATCTTCACCGACCCGCCCGTGCACGACCGGCTGCGCGACACCATCAACCGGCCGTTCGGGCCGCCGCACAGCCCCCGGTTCCTCGACGGCCTGCGCGGGGAACTGTCCACGGTCGTCACCGAACTGCTCGACGCCTTCGACGGCAAGGACCGGGTCGACATCGTCGAGGACTTCTCCTACCCGCTGCCCGTCACCGCCATCTGCCGGGTGCTGGGCGTGCCGCGCGAGGACGAACCGCGCTTCCACGGCTGGGCCGACGCCCTGGCGTCGTCCCTCGATCCCGCGGCCGGCGGCGACGACGCGCAGGAGCAGGCACAGCGGGCCCGCCAGGAGATGGGCGGCTACCTGGCCGAGCTGATCGAGACCAGGCGCCGCCACCCCGGCCCCGGGATACTCAGCGCGCTCGCCCCCGACATGACACCGGCGGACCTGGAGGCCACCGCGGTGCTGCTGCTGGTCGCCGGCCACGAGACCACCGTCAACGCGATCACCAACACGACCCTCACCCTGCTGCGCCACCCCGACCTCCTCGACCGGTTCCACAAGGAGCCGCGGCTGGCCGTCCCGCTCATCGAGGAGGTGCTGCGGTTCGAGCCCCCGGTGCAGTTCGTCCCGTGGACCACCGCCCTGGCCGACATCGAGGTCGCCGGCACCACGATTCCCAAGGGCTCGCCGGTCTGGCTCATGCTGGCCGCGGCCAACCGCGACCCCGCGCGCTTCCACGACCCCGACCGGTTCGATCCCGACCGCAAGGACAACGAGCACCTCGGCTTCTACACCGGCATCCACTACTGCTTCGGCGCCCCGCTCGCCCGGATCGAACTCCACGCGGCCGTACCCGAGTTGTTCCGGCGGGTGAAGTTCTCCGGGCTGCTGGAGGACCCGCCGCCGTACCGTGCCAACGCGGTGCTGCGCGGCCCCCGCCACCTGCCCGTGGCGATCGAGGGCCTCGCGGCCTGAGCACCGGCCCCGGCGGCCCCGGCGGCCCCGCCGATCACGGCGGTCACGGCCAGAGCAATTCCTTCCGCCACCCGCCGTCCTCCTCGGCGACGTACCGGAGCCGGACGTGCCGGCGGTCCGGGTCGCCCTGGAAGAACTCCGCCTCCTCGGGGCGCAGGTGGTACAGGGTCCAGGTCGGGGAGGGGGCGGCCGGGTCGGCGTGGGCGCGTCGCCAGGCCGCCTCCGACTCCGTGCGCAGTTCCTCCAGCGAGGACAGGGGGCTGCTCTGGCGGCCGGTGAGCGCCGCCGCCAGGGCGCCGGTCGAGCGGGCGTGCAGATCGGCCTGGCTCTCCTCCGAGGGCGCCGCGGTGACGGGGCCGCGGAGCCGGACCTGGCGGCCCAGCACCGGCCAGTAGAAGGCGAGGGCCGCGTACGGGCGGGCGCTCAGCTGGTGCCCCTTGCGGCTGGTCACGTGCGACGCGAAGGACCAGCCGTGCGCGTCCGCGCCGTGCAGCATCACGATCCGGACGTCCGCCCGGCCCGTGTCGTCCGACGTCGCCAGCGACACGGTGTGCGGCTCCGGCTGTCCGGCCGCCACCGCCTCCGCGAACCACGTGGTGAAGAGCGGGAGCGGGGCGTCCGGCGCCGACCCGGGGTCGAACGGCCGTAGCTCCGTGGCCTCGGGGTGCCAGACGCGGAGCGACTTCAGGAGCGCGTGAAGATCCGTTGCTGCCATGTGCCGAGTATCACTCGGCAACTCCCGCACCCGTGTCATCAGCCACCTCGTACGGCGGCCCCGGGGCCCCGCGGCCAAGCCAGGGGGCACAACCGAGCAAACCGCTGCGAACACCTGTGCCCCGCCCGCACACTGTCCGGCATGAGGGGACCGAAGACCGTGAAAGTGGCTGTACGCCATGTAAACGGCGATGTCGGACGGCGCAGGACGCGGGCCGTCACCTGGGCCGCCCGCGACTTCCGGCTGGTGCGGCCGGCCGAGGGGCGGGACCGGGTCGAGCTGGAGTGTCCCGTCTGTACGGCGGCCGTCCTCGCCGAGGTCGCCGACCACGCGCGGACCCGGCGGGTGCGGAACGGGTGGGCGGCGGTGTCGGGGTTCTCCCTGCTCGTCTCCGTCGCCGCCGTCGGCTACGCGGTCCACGAGGGCGGCAGGGCGCTGCCGGCCGTCTTCTCGGCCAGCGTGTTCGTCGCGGTCGTCGGGCTCGTCCTGACGCCCACGGCGTGGGTGCGCAGCCGCCACCACATCGGCGTCGCGCTTCTCGACGGGCCCGAGCCCAGGCGGAGCCACCGGATCGTGCCGGCCCGTTAGGCGCCGGGCGCTAGGCGCTTTGCCGGGGGCCGCCGGTTCGTCGTCGAGTGCGGCGCCGTTGTGGCTGGTCGCGCAGTTCCCCGCGCCCCCTTCGGGGCGCGTTCCTTCAATGCCGCGCGAACTGGACCCCGGTCTGCTGGGTCGCGTCCGGGCGTACCGCGAGGGCCGGCACGGTGAGTTGTTCGCCGTAGATGTCGGTGAGGCGGATGTCGTGGCCGCAGCCGGTGCCCTGCTCGGAGAGGAAGTAGTTGTACCCGGTGCGGGTCAGCGCCAGCCAGCCGCTGCCGGTGCGGACCTCCAGGCGGGCCAGCGGGTTGCGGTGGCCGATCGCCTGGATGCCGCACCAGTACTGGGTGGAGCCGGTCTTGTAGCGGATCGAGACGGTCTCGGAGGTGGCCGGGCTCAGCAGGCTCCAGGTGATCGCGATCCGGCCCGCCGACAGGGGCGCCAGCTTCGCGAACGCCTGCTGGCTGAGGTCGAGTTGGCCGGGCGCGCAGGGCGCCGGGCACTCGTTGGTGATCCGTACGGTGATGGCCGTACCGCTCGCCGCGCGGACGGAGACGTACGCGCCGCAGGCCTTCGCCGTCTCGTAGTCCGCGGTGTTCATCGCCGCGGTCATCACGTCGGAGGTCGGGCCGTAGGAGCAGGCGCCGTCGCCGTTGCCGACGTCGTAGGAGGTGGCGACGCCCTGGTAGGTGGTGCCGGGGCGGATCCGGCCGGCCGCGGGGGCGGTGGTGGTGGCGACGGAGGGGGCGTGGGCGGTGCCGCTCTCCGCACGCCGGGAGGCGGTGGTGGACGGGGACGCCTTCGGGGTGGTCCGGCTGCTCGCGGACGGCTTCGGTGACGCGGTCGACGGCTTCGACGGCTTCGAAGGTGTCGGCGTGGCCGAGGCCGTCGTCGCGCTGGGTGCGGCCCGCGACGCGGATCCGGCCACCGCCCGCTCCGGTCCGGCGGCGCCTGCCGCGGTGCCGGGGCGGAAGGCCACGGCCAGGGTCACGACCAGGGCGACGACGGCCACGGCGGTCACGGCGAGCAGCGGTCCGCGCACCGGGCGCCAGGCGAAGTCCCGGTCCGGCTGCGGGCGTCGGCGATGTGAGGAGGAGGCCACGGAGGGATCCTTACGCGGTTCGGCGGTGCACGTCCTTCGAACATCGAAGCTTCCGTACGACAGTTGCCGCCGGGCCCCGGGAGGTTGCCGCCGTCCCGTGGGTTTTTTCAGCCGCTCGCGGAGCCCGTGTCACCCCCGTCCCAGCACCACCGTCCCCGACGAGCAGAACCAGCCGCCCGTCCCCGACGCCACCCCCAGCTGCGGCAGACCCCCGTCCGCCCGCCGCACCTGCCGTTCGCCGGCCTCGCCGCGCAGTTGCCGTACCGCCTCCACGAGGAGGAACAGGCCGCGCATCCCGGGGTGCTGGGCCGACAGGCCGCCGCCGTCGGTGTTCACCGGGAGCTCCCCGCCCGCGACCCGCAGCCGTCCCTTCTCCACGAACGCCCCGCCCTCGCCCTTCGCGCAGAAGCCGAGGTCCTCCAGGGTGACCAGGGTCATGTAGGTGAACGCGTCGTAGATCTCGGCGAAGTCGACGTCGGCGGGCGTGACCCCGGCCCGCCGGAAGGCCAGTTCGCCGCTCACCGCCGCCGGGGAGACCGTGAAGTCCGCCCACTCCGACATGGTGGCGTGGGAGAGGCACTCGCCCGTGCCGAGGACCCACACCGGGGCGGTACGGCAGTCCCGTACGTACTCCTCGGCCGCCAGCAGGACCGCCGCGCCGCCGTCCGAGCGTATGCAGCAGTGCAGTTTGGTGAACGGGTCGGCGATCATCGGTCCGGACAGGACCTCGTCGACCGTGATCGGGGTACGGAACATCGCGTCCGGGTTCAGCGCCGCGTTGGCCCGGGCCTGGACCGCGATCTCCGCCAACTGCTCGACGGTGGTGCCGTGTTCGATCATGTGACGGCGGGCGGCCATCGCGTACTTGGCGATGAGGGTGTGGCCGTAGGGCACCTCGAACTGGAGCGGGCCGCGGGCGCCGAAGGACAGGTTCCCGGTGCGCCGCCCCGCCCGGATGTCGGCGCGGGCCGTCGAGCCGTACACCAGCAGGACCGCGTTGGCGTGGCCGGCGGCGATCGCGTCGGCCGCGTGGGCCGCCATGACCTCCCAGGTCGAGCCGCCCACGGAGGTGGAGTCGGCCCAGGTGGGGCGCAGGCCCAGGTACTCGGCCACCTCCACGGGCGCCAGCGTGCCGAGCCCCGCCGACGCGAAGCCGTCCACCACGTCCCGGCCGAGACCGGCGTCGGCCAGCGCGCGGCGGGCCGCCTGGGCGTGCAGGGCGTACGGGGTGGCCTCGTCCACCCGGCCGCAGTCGGACAGGGCCACGCCGACCACGGCGACCTTGCGGGGTCCAGTCATGAATCTGACGGTACATCAGATCCGCTGGACTCCACCCCTGTGCATCTGCATCCGGCGCCCCTAGCATGACGGGCCGTCAGATCGTCAGGAGGTCCGGTCATGGACGCCCGCTTCACCGACGAGCAGGACGAGATCCGGCGCGCCCTGCGTGAACTGCTCCACAAGCGCTGCGGTACGGAGGACGTGCGGGCCGCCGTCGACAGGCCGGAGGGGTACGACACCGCCCTGTGGACCGTCCTCGGCGAACAACTCGGCCTGCCCGGCCTCGCCCTGCCCGAGGCGTACGGCGGGACCGGCTGTTCCCGCACGGAAGTCGTCCTCGCCGCCGAGGAGTTGGGGCGGGCCCTCGCCCCCGTCCCGTTCCTCGCCACCGCCGTGCTCGCCGCCCCGCTGCTGCTCGCCCTCGGCACCGACGCCCAGCGAGCCGAACTGCTCCCGCGGATCGCCGACGGCAGCCTCACCGCCGCCCTCGCCGTCCCCGGCACCCGGCTCGGCGGCGCCCTCGCGCTCACCGGGCCGCCCGCCGCCGACTGGGCGGGCGGCGGCCGGGCCGGGGGAGTCCAGGCCCGCCGCACGGCGGACCGGTGGCGGCTGTACGGGGAGGCCGACCAGGTCCTCGACGGCCACAGCGCCGGACTGCTGCTCGTCCCCGCGCACACCGGCGGGTACGCCCGCTCGCGCGTCCTGTTCTTCCTGGTGCCGGGCGACGCCGCCGGGGTGGTGCGGACCCGGCGGACCAGCCTGGACGCCACCCGGAGTCAGGGCCGGGTGCAACTGCGCAATGCCGAAGCCGAGTTGCTGGGTCCCGCCCCGGACACCGACGTCCGTTCCGCGCTCGCCGGCCTCGGCGACTTCGTGGCCGCCGTGCTCGCCGCCGAGGCCGTGGGAGCCGCCGACCGGGCGCTGGAGCGGACCGTGGAGTACGTGAAGCAGCGGGAGCAGTTCGGGCGGCCGATCGGGTCCTTCCAGGCGGTCAAGCACCGGCTGGCCGACGTGTACGTGGCCGTGCGGGCGGCGCGGTCCGCGGCCTATTACGCGGCCTGGGCGACCGTGCACGGGGAGCCGGCCGGCGGCCTGGCGCTCGCGCAGGCGCTGGAGGCGCTGCGGACCGCCGCGGGGGAGGGCATCCAGCTGCACGGCGGGATCGGGTTCACCTGGGAGCACGAGGCCCACCTGTACTTCAAGCGGGCCGCCGGGGACGAGTTGCTGTTCGGGCCCGCGCACCGGCTGCGCGGGTACGCGGCCGAGGCGGCCGGGCTGTTCGCGGGGCGGGAGGTGGCGGTGTGATCGGCGTACGGCTGGTGCAGAAGGTGTCCGCCACCCGGGGGTTCGCCAAGGTGGCCCCGCACGTGATCCCGGCCCTGGACCGCGCCGTGCACCGGCTCAGCGGCGGCCGGGTGCTGCTCAGCGCCCAGATGCTGCCCGGGGTGATCCTCACCTCCACCGGCGCCCGCAGCGGCCGGCCCCGCCGCACTCCACTGGCGTGCATGCCCGAGGGCGACGACTGGCTCCTCGTCGGCTCCAACTTCGGCCGCACCGGTCATCCCGCCTGGACCTACAACCTCCTGGCCCGTCCCGACGCCGACATCAGCTGGAAGGGCCGCGACATCCCGGTCACCGCCCGGCTCCTGGAGGGGCCGGAACGGGCGGCTGCCTGGCAGCGACTCCTCACGTTCTGGCCGCCCTACGCCGCCTACCAGGACCGCATAGACCGCCAGATCCGCATCTTCCGCCTGACCCACCGACAGAGCACCCCCTGAGACGTACGCCCCGCCGTCGTGGCTGATCGCGCAGTTCCCCGCGCCCCTTTGGGGCGCTGCCGACCGCTGTCGGCCGCGGGCGAGTGGGGGCGGGCCGCGCAGTTCCCCGCGCCCCTAAAAACAGGGGCGCTGCGGTGCGCCCCTGTTTTTAGGATCGTGCGGGCGGCTCCGGAACTTCCGTCCCTGATCCAGCGCGCAGTCGACCGGGGGCAGGTGGAGGAG
>NZ_JBEZLP010000014.1:0-245360 GCF_040652195.1 Streptomyces sp. NPDC048278 | reverse complement strand
GCCTTGCCGCCGACGCGGTAGTAGATGTAGCGGTAGACGGTGTCGCTGTACTGGTCGTAGAGGCGGCCGAAGGCGTCGGCCTCGCCGGCCTGGGCGCGCTCCACGAGGTCCATCATCCGGGCGCTGTCGCTGTCTGCGGCCGGACGGCGGGTGGTGGTGGCACCGGTGCCGCCGGCGCCACCGGCACCGGCGGTGCGACCGCGTCTGCCCGCGTTCCGTCCGTCGCCGGACCGGCGGCCCTCGACGACGGCGCTGCGCGCAGGCACCTGTTCCATGCCGTCGGCCAGTGCGTAGCACGGGCCGACGGGGGCGGCGGTGGCGAAGGCGGGGACGGCGTACGCGGTGGGGACAAGGCCACGCAGCGTCTCTTTGACCGTCGCGACTGTTGCGCGCAGCGTAGCCAGGCCCGAGGCGTCAACCCCGACGTGTGGGTACACGGGACTCCCAGAGGCAGAGCTTCCATCACGTGCAGTACGGAACCTTTCACCCGTCGTAGCGACGGAGGGGAACCGGTTTGCGTCTGAGGAGAATAACGCTTCGTGCAGGCACTGCTACACCGAGTTGCTCAAATCATCGATTGCGTCGCTTCTGTAACCGTTTGGCGGTGGCTCAAGAGCCTTAGAGTGACCGGTTGTTGAACGAAAACGTGCGGGTTTCGGCGATGTGCGGGGCGTGTTGGGGCGACCGCGCGATAATTCGGGGCGCGCGGCGGGGGTGGGCCGGGGCGGGGACGCTCACCGGCGCCGGCCGGGTGCCGCCCGCGCCCACCCGTGCCGCCCCAGCGGCACGACTGCCCGCGGCCAAAGAGAAACGGTTGAGCAATGCCCCGTCAGGGGCGCGGGGAACTGCGCGATCAGCCGCAATGCACCCGTAGTCGGGAACCGGCCCGCGGTGCTACGGCGATGTCCCGCCCGGCCGACGCCGGATTATCGGCGCCGTCGGCTCAACGCGATCGCCGCCGCGGTGCCGCCGGCGACCGCGCCGACGCCGGCCGCCGCCGGGATGCCGACCTTCGCGGCCTTGCGCCCGGTGCGGTAGTCGCGCAGGCGCCAGTCCAGCTCGCGGGCGTGTTTGCGCAGCTTCGTGTCCGGGTTGATGGCGTAGGGGTGGCCGACCAGGGAGAGCATCGGGATGTCGTTGTGCGAGTCGCTGTAGGCCGCGCAGCGGGAGAGGTCGAGGCCCTCCGCGGCGGCCAGGGCGCGTACCGCCTCCGCCTTGGCGGGCCCGTGCAGGGGCTCGCCGACCAGCTTGCCCGTGTAGACGCCGTCGACCGACTCGGCGACCGTGCCCAGCGCACCGGTCAGGCCCAGCCGGCGGGCGATCACGCCGGCGATCTCCACCGGGGCCGCTGTGACGAGCCACACCTTCTGGCCCGCGTCCAGGTGGGCCTGGGCGAGGGCGCGGGTGCCGGGCCAGATGCGCTCGGCCATGTACTCGTCGTAGATCTCCTCGCCGATGGTCTGGAGCTCGGCGACGCGGTGGCCCTTGACGATGGACAGGGCCGAGTCGCGGGCGTCCTGCATGTGCTCGGGGTCCTCGACGCCGGCCAGCCGGAACCATGCCTGCTGCCAGGCGAACCGGGCGAGGTCGCGGGTCTCGAAGAACTTCCGTTTGTACAGGCCACGGCCGAAGTGGAAGATGGCGGCGCCCTGCATGACGGTGTTGTCCAGGTCGAAGAACGCGGCGGCCTTGTCGTCGCCGAGCACGGGGAAGTCCGGCTCCGCGGTTTCCTCGGCGGGCGGCGCCGTCGCTTCCTGGTTCTTGCGCGCGGCCTCCGCCGAGGCCTCGCCTGCCAACACGCTCCGCGCCGTGGCGGAGCGCCTACGGGGAGTGAGCCATCCGAGAGCGGCCATGTCGTGAGCATAGCCAGTTTGTTCGGGTGTTCCGGAGTCACGGGAGTTGGCTCGGTGTGAACTCTCCGCGACCGGGCCGTTAAACAAGGCGAAGAACCCGTGCAGAAGGCGGCGGACATGCCCTGCCGGGGGCGGGACAATGGACGTCATGAGTCCCCTCTTTGGCCGGAAGGCGCCCGCGCCGAGTGCGCGATCGGTCACCCTCATCCGTAAACCCGGTTGCCATCTGTGTGATGACGCACAGGTCGTGGTCGAGAAGGTCTGCGGCGATCTCGGAGTGCCCTGGGAGCAGAAGGACATCACTCTGGATGCGCGACTGCACGATCTGTACTGGGAGCAGATCCCGGTGGTCCTCGTCGACGGCGAACAGCACACCTTCTGGCGCGTGAACGAGGAACGGCTCCGCAAGGCACTGACCGACTAGTCCAAACCGGCTGGAAAAGTCGCCTAGGATCGACGGCGGCTTGGTCTCGGGGGCGGGATTCGTGAGGAGAGTGTACGGTTTTGCCCCCATTGGAGAGGGAGCGTGGGCGCGTCTGCGCCGGTCCCGCGCGAGCGCGTCGGGGGTGCGTGACCCCGGTCACGTTGGCCGGGCAAAACGGACACCATCTTTGTGCACGCGTTCACAAAGACATAGCCTGCTGTCGACGGGGCGGTCTGGGTACGTGTGACCGTCCGCAGCCCCGCTCAACCTGTTGGAGCACCGTGGCAACTGGCCGAACTCACCGACCGGCGACCCGCAGCCGAGGTATCCCCGAGGCCACCGTCGCCCGGCTTCCGCTGTACCTCCGCGCTCTGACCGCACTGTCGGAGCGCTCGGTCCCCACGGTCTCCTCGGAGGAACTGGCCGCTGCCGCGGGGGTCAACTCCGCGAAGCTGCGCAAGGACTTCTCCTACCTGGGTTCGTACGGAACGCGCGGTGTCGGCTACGACGTCGAGTATCTCGTCTACCAGATCTCCCGTGAGCTGGGCCTGACCCAGGACTGGCCGGTTGTGATCGTCGGCATCGGAAACCTGGGTGCCGCCCTCGCCAACTACGGCGGGTTCGCCTCCCGTGGCTTCCGCGTCGCCGCCCTGATCGACGCCGATCCGGCGATGACCGGACGGCAGGTCGCCGGGATCGCCGTGCAGCACAGCGACGACCTGGAGAAGATCATCTCCGACAACGGCGTCTCCATCGGCGTGATCACCACCCCGCCGGGCGTCGCCCAGCAGGTCTGCGACCGGCTCGTGGCCGCCGGGGTCACCTCCATCCTGAACTTCGCGCCGACCGTGCTGTCCGTCCCGGACGGCGTCGACGTACGCAAGGTCGACCTCTCCATCGAGCTGCAGATCCTCGCCTTCCACGAGCAGCGCAAGGCCGGCGAGGAGCACGAGGCGGCGGCGGTCCCGCCGGCCGCCGCGCACCAGGACGCCGGCGAGCAGGGGCCCGACGGGGACGTACCCGCCGTGATGCCGGCATGAGTCTCCTCGTCGTCGGGCTCAGCCACCGCAGCGCCCCGGTCAGCGTCCTGGAACGGGCCGCGCTCAGCACGGACGCCCAGGTCAAGCTGGCCCAGGACACGGTCGCCGCCGAGCCGGCCACCGAGGCCGCGGTCCTCGCCACCTGCAACCGCATCGAGCTCTACGCCGACGTGGACAAGTTCCACGCCGGGGTCGCCGAGCTGTCCACGCTGCTCGCCCAGCACAGCGGGGTCGGGCTGGACGAGCTCACCCCCTATCTCTACGTGCACTACGAGGACCGGGCCGTCCACCACCTGTTCTCGGTGGCCTGCGGACTCGACTCCATGGTCGTCGGCGAGGGGCAGATCCTCGCGCAGCTCAAGGACTCCCTGGCCCGCGCGCAGGAGCTGCACAGCGCCGGGCGGCTGATGAACGACCTGTTCCAGCAGGGGCTGCGGGTCGGCAAGCGCGCCCACTCCGAGACCGGGATCGACCGGGCCGGACAGTCCCTGGTCACCTTCGGTCTCGAGCAGCTGGCCGCGGGCGGCGAGGTACGGGACTGGGCCAGGGGCAGGAAGGCGCTGGTCATCGGCGCCGGATCGATGTCCTCGCTGGCCGCGGCGACGCTCGCGCGGGCGGGGGTCGCGGAGATCGTCGTCGCGAACCGCACGTTCGACCGCGCGGAGCGGCTGGCGCAGATCCTGAACGACGCCGACGACACGGACGTGGTGGCCCGCGCGGTACCGATGGATGCGGTGCCGGGCGAGCTGACACGTGCCGACGTCGCCGTCTCCTGTACGGGAGCGACGGGGCTGGTGCTGACCGCGGACGCGGTCGCGGCGGCGGTCGAGGGCCGTACGGGCGAGCCGGCCGCCGAGATCGACCTACCGACGACGCCGAGGCAGCCGTCGGCCGCCGTCGGCCCCGGTGGCGGACTCGGTGCCGACGAGAACTGCCCGCTCGACCTCACCGCCGAGCAGAGTGGTTTCTCCGTGATGGGGGAGGCCGCCGTCGCCGGGATGGCCGCGGCCGAGCTGGAGCAGCACGCGGCCTGGGTGGACAACGGGACCGTCGACATCCGGGAGACCGGCCGTCGTACCCCCGAGGCCGAGGCCGAGCTGATCGGGGCGCTCGCCGCGGCGGCGGCCCGGGTCGGCCGGATCCCGGAGCGGCGCAGGCCGGAGCCGGTCGCCGGGTTCGCCCGGCCCGCTCCCGCGCTGTTCCTCCTCGACCTCGCCATGCCCCGGGACATCGACGCGGCCGTGCACCGGCTGGCCGGGGTGCGCCTTGTGGACATCGAGTCGCTGGCGGAGGCGTCCGCGGACGCGCCGATGGCGGCCGACGTGGACCAGGTGCGGCGGATCGTTTCGGACGAGGTCGCCGCCTTCGGGGCGGCCCAGCGGGCGGCGCACATCACGCCCACCGTGGTGGCCCTGCGGACGATGGCCGCCGATGTCGTCGCGGGCGAGATCGCCCGGCTCGACGGCCGCCTGCCCGACCTGGACGAGCGCCAGCGCGGGGAGATCCGGCAGGCCGTGCACCGGGTCGTCGACAAGCTGCTGCACGCGCCGACCGTACGGGTCAAGCAGCTCGCGGCCGAGCCCGGCGGCGCCGGGTACGCGGACGCGCTGCGGACCCTGTTCGACCTCGACCCCGAGACGGTGGCCGCCGTCTCCCGGGCCGTGGACAGCACAGACAAGAAGGACCGACCGGCATGAGTGACAATCCACTGACGCCATTGCGGCTGGGGACCAGGCGGTCCAGACTCGCCATGGCCCAGTCCGGGCAGGTGGCGGAGGCCGTGAGCCGGGTGACCGGACGGCCCGTCGAACTCGTGGAGATCACCACGTACGGTGACACCTCCCGCGAGCACCTCGCACAGATCGGCGGCACGGGCGTCTTCGTGACCGCACTGCGGGACGCGGTGCTGCGCGGCGAGGTCGACTTCGCGGTTCACTCGCTGAAGGACCTGCCGACCACCCAGCCCGACGAGCTGGTGCTGGCCGCCGTACCGGTGCGCGAGGACCCGCGGGACGTGATCGTCGCCCGGGACGCGCTGAAGTTCACCGACCTGCCGCGCGGGGCGCGCATCGGTACCGGTTCGCCGCGCCGCGCGGCGCAGCTGAACGCGTACGCGCGCTCGCACGGCCTGGACATCGAGACCGTGCCGATCCGGGGGAACGTCGACACCCGGATCGGATACGTGCACGACGGCGAGCTCGATGCCGTGGTGCTGGCGGCGGCCGGCCTGAGCCGCATCGGCCGCATCGACGAGGTGACCGACTTCCTGTCGGTCGACACGGTTCTGCCCGCCCCCGGCCAGGGGGCACTGGCGATCGAGTGCGCCGCGGACAACGCGGAGCTCATCGCCCGGCTCGGGGAACTCGACGACCCGTTCACGCGGGTCGCCGTGACCGCCGAGCGATCACTGCTCGCCGCCCTGGAGGCCGGCTGCTCCGCCCCTGTGGGCGCGCTTGCCGACCTTCTGGCCGACGGGCAGATTGTCAAGGAAATGCGCCTGCGGGCCGTCGTCGGCACGACCGACGGCACCCGGACGGTGCAGATGTCCACCACCGGTCCCGTGCCCGAGACATACGACCAGGCGACGGCGCTCGGTCGCGAACTCGCCACCGAGATGCTTGCCCAGGGCGCGGCCGGTCTGATGGGGGAGCGAGCACAGTGAGCCCCACCAACCTTCCCGCCGGCCTGGAACACGGGCACGTCACCTTCCTGGGTGCCGGACCCGGAGATCCGGGACTGCTGACCTTGCGTGCCGTGGAGGCACTGTCCAGCGCGGACGTCCTGGTCGCCGAGCACGACGTGCTCGACGTGATCAGAACCCACGCCAGGCAGGGCGTCTCCGTCGTGACCACCGATCCGGATCCGTCATCGGACCCGTATCCGGGCACAGGCACGCCTCAACTCACGGTTGTTGACGGTGCGTCAACAACCGCTTCCCTCCCGCCCGTGCGGGATGCGGCTCATCTTGTCATGGAGGCCGCGCGGGGTGGCAGGCGGGTCGTCCGTGCGGTGTCCGGGGACCCGGGACTTGATACGTACGCGACCGAGGAAATGCTCGCCTGCGTGGCCGCGGGTGTGCCCTTCGAGGTCGTGCCGGGTGTCGCTGCCGCGGTCGGGGTGCCGGCGTACGCCGGTGTGCCGCTGCGGGACGCGCAGGGCGCGGACGTCCGCTTCGTGGACGCCCGTACCGCCTCGGACCGGTGCTGGACCGAGGTCGGTGCCTCGGACGGCACGGTGGTCGTGTCGACGACCCTCGACTCGGTGGCCGCGGCGGCCGGGGAGCTGGTCGCCGCCGGCCGCAAGCCGGACACCCCGCTGACGGTCACCGTCGCCGGTACGACGACCCGGCAGCGGACGTGGACCGCCACCCTCGGCACCATCGCGCAGACGCTGAAGCAGGCGAAGGTGCTGCCGTCGCCGGACGGCGGCCGGCCGGTGATAGCCGTGGTCGGTGAGCGGTCCGCCGCCGCACAGCGCGACCAGTTGTCGTGGTTCGAGTCCAAGCCGCTGTTCGGCTGGAAGGTGCTCGTGCCGCGCACGAAGGAGCAGGCGGCGTCCCTCTCCGACCAGCTGCGGTCCTACGGTGCCGTGCCGCACGAGGTGCCGACGATCGCCGTCGAGCCGCCGCGCACGCCCCAGCAGATGGAGCGGGCCGTCAAGGGGCTCGTCACCGGCCGGTACGAGTGGATCGCCTTCACCTCGGTCAACGCCGTCAAGGCGGTCCGGGAGAAGTTCGAGGAGTACGGGCTCGATGCCCGGGCCTTCGCGGGGATCAAGGTCGCGGCGGTCGGCGAGCAGACCGCGAAGGCGCTGGTCGCCTTCGGCGTGAAGCCGGACCTGGTGCCGAGCGGCGAGCAGTCGGCCGCCGGGCTCCTGGAGGACTGGCCGCCCTACGACCCGGTCTTCGACCCGATCGACCGTGTCTTCCTGCCGCGGGCCGACATCGCCACCGAGACGCTGGTCGCCGGGCTCATCGAGCTCGGCTGGGAGGTGGACGACGTGACCGCCTACCGGACCGTGCGGGCGTCGCCGCCGCCGGCCGACACGCGGGAGGCGATCAAGGGCGGCGGGTTCGACGCGGTGCTCTTCACGTCGTCGTCCACCGTGCGGAACCTGGTCGGCATCGCCGGCAAGCCGCACAACGTGACGGTCATCGCCTGTATCGGCCCCGCCACGGCCAAGACGGCCGAGGAACACGGGCTGCGGGTGGACGTGATGGCCCCGGAGCCGTCGGCCGCGAAGCTGGCGGAGGCGCTGGCGGAGTTCGGCCTGCGCAGGCGCGCGAGCGCGCTGGAGGCCGGCGATCCGGTGACCCGGCCGAGTGAGCGGCGGCCGGGGGCACGCAGGAGGCGTACCACCACGTGAGGTGAGCTGGTGAGGTGAGAGGGGGTCCGGGGCTGTGCCCCGGGCCCCCTCTGTCGTGCGTCGTCGGCCGTCCGCGGGCCGGTGGGGGCTGGCCGCGCAGTTCCCCGCGCCCCTATCGGGGCGCGTCGTGGGCGAGGATCTTCTTCAGGTCCTCGACCACGGTGGGGATCTCGCGGTCGAAGGCGAGGCCGTCGACGCCCTCGTCGGTGATGACGGCGAGGAGGGCTCGGGTGCCCACCGCTGTGACGATGACGTGGCCCGCGCTGCACCGGGCCGTGAGTTGGCGGAGGGTGCCGGTGTCGCCCTGGTCGGCGAGGCGGTGGCCGAGGGAGAGGGCGGCGGAGGCCACGGCGGCCATGGACTCGGGGTGGGCCTTGTCCGTGTCGCTCGCCACCACCAGCCCGTCGACGGTGGCCAGAGTGGTCTCGCGGACGCCCATCACCCGGTCGCGCAAAGAGACGAGGATGTCCTGCACGGGATCGTTCATGGTGGCTTCCTCCTGTGCTGTCGTGCTCGGTGGTGCGTGGGGCACTGCTGCCCGGGACTAGCGCTTGCGGCGGGGGAGCGGGGTCGGCGAGGGGGGCGGTGCTGCCGTGGGGGGTGCGGCCGGTGTGCGCGGGGCCGTGCTCGGGCGGCCGGCGGGGAGGGCGGACGGGGACTGGAGGAGGCCCAGGGACAGCAGGTCGCGGAGGTCCAGCATGACGGCGAACAGGCCGCGGCCGAGGGTGAAGGCGATGTCCCGGGGGGTCCTGCGGCCGTCGGCGACGGTCAGGAGGGCCTGGTGGCGGGGCGAGAGGAGGGCGGTCTGCCGCGGGTCGCGGGCGGCCGGGGCCGGTTCCGGGCGGTCGCGTGCGAAGCGGGCGGTGGCGCCGCGTTCGTTCGACAGCAGGCGCATGCGGCGGGTGTTCTCGGTGACCAGGCGGTCGGGCGGTACCGCGGCGCCCGTGTCGAGCAGGGGCCGGGGCTCGGTCACCTCCCAGCCGTCCGGGGTGGTCAGGGCCAGGGCGAAGGCCGCGTCGAACAGGGCGGCCCGGCCGGTGATCTCCAGTTCGGCGGCGCCCAGCAGGCCTTGCGCGACCAGCTCCAGGGCCAGCCGCGCGGGGTCGGTGCCGGTGGCGCGGACGGCGGTCCAGTCGTCCTCGGTGATCCGGCGCGACTTGAGCAGGAGCACCTCGACGCCGGGGGCGCCGGGGGTCTCCATGCCCGTGACCATGCCGTCGCGGACGTGGATGACACCGCCCGGGGTGCCGGAGACCAGGACGGCACAGGTGCGCTTCTCGGCGTGCAGGGCGGCCAGCAGGGCCGGGACGTTGCGGGCGGCCGGTGTCTGCGGGTTCATGCGAGCAGTCGGCCCGTGTGCTCGGCCAGGTCCCGCAGTGCCCAGGTGATGTTCGTGCGGTCCCGGTCCACCAGGGCGAACAGCAGGAGCGGGTCGCCCTGCCGGTCGACGCGGACCGTGACATGGTGGTGGGTTGCGGTGGTGACGACGATGCTCTCCAACTCGCCCGTGAATCCAGCCCTGTTGAGCTGTGTGGTGGCCAGGTGGGCGGTCTCCTGGGCGTCCTGGGCCGGGGCCGGATCACCGTGCTCGGCATAGAAAAGGCCCGTCACGCCGTCCACGAGCGCGGCGGCGGTCACGCCGGGCGTCCGTCCGGCGTCGTGCAGGACGGTGTCGAGCAAAGCCATGAGTTCCCCCTCCTGACCCTCGGTCGCACAGTACTTTATTGCTAACTGTTGCAACACTGGCCAAAGATGACGTTTATTCGGACTCGGACGGGTCAGGAAGCAACCTCCGTCGAACTGCTTGCGTCCGAGTCGACCCACGTAAGGAAATCGAGGGCACCAGCGTGAACATCGAGACAGCGCTCAAGGAAGCCATGACCATCGACGGGGCCGTCGGGGTCGCCCTGGTCGACTACGAAAGCGGCATGTCGCTCGGCGTGCTGGGCGGCGGACCGCACCTGGACCTGGAGCTGGCGGCGGCCGGGAACACCGAGGTCGTCCGCGCCAAGCAGCGGACGCTGAAGTCCATAGGTCTCGACGACGAGATCGAGGACATCCTGATCACTCTCGGCGGCCAGTACCACCTGATCCGTCCCCTGACCAAGGCCGGCGGCTCGCTCTTCCTCTACCTCGCCCTGGACCGTGGCCGCAGCAACCTCGCGCTGGCCCGGCACAGCCTCAAGAAGCTGGAGACCGAGCTGGAGGTCTGACCTCCCGGTGCCGTGGTGTCCCGGCCCCCGTGCGCGGGCCGGGACACGGGTGCCGAGTCCGGTGTGCCGAGCCCGACGCCGAGTCGGTAAGCGCGCTCATGTGACGGGCGTAGCGTAGAGCGCATGACGAAGTACGGCTCCTTCCCCGGCACGCGGCCGCGACGGCTGCGGACCACCCCCGTCATGCGGCGCATGGTCGCCGAGACCCGGCTGCACCCCGCGGACTTCATCCTCCCGGCGTTCGTCAGGGAGGGCGTGAGCGAGCCCGTGCCGATCACCGCCATGCCCGGCGTCGTGCAGCACACCCGGGACAGTCTGAAGAAGGCGGCGGCCGAGGCGGTCGAGGCGGGCATCTCCGGGATCATGCTGTTCGGGGTGCCGGAGGAGAGCAAGAAGGACGCCCTCGGCACGCCCGGCACCGACCCGGACGGCATCCTCCAGGTCGCGCTGCGCGACGTGCGCGCCGAGGTCGGCGACGAACTCCTCGTGATGTCCGATCTGTGCCTCGACGAGACGACCGACCACGGCCACTGCGGGGTGCTCGACACCGAGGGGCGCGTCGACAACGACGCCACCCTGGAGCGGTACGCCGAGATGGCCCAGGTGCAGGCCGACGCGGGCGCCCATGTCGTCGGGCCCAGCGGGATGATGGACGGCCAGATCGGCGTCGTACGCGACGCGCTCGACCAGATCGGGCGCGAGGACGTCGCGATCCTCGCCTACACCGCGAAGTACGCCTCCGCCTTCTACGGCCCGTTCCGCGAGGCCGTCGGCTCCTCGCTGAAGGGCGACCGCAAGACCTACCAGCAGGACCCCGCCAACGTCCGGGAGTCGCTGCGGGAGCTGGCCCTCGACCTGGAGGAGGGGGCCGACATGGTGATGGTCAAGCCGGCCGGGCCCTACCTCGACATCCTCGCGCGGGTCGCCGACTCGGTGGACGTGCCGGTCGCCGCCTACCAGATCTCCGGCGAGTACTCGATGGTCGAGGCCGCCGCCGAGAAGGGCTGGATCGACCGCGACCGCGCGATCCTGGAGACCCTGACCGGCATCAGGCGGGCCGGCGCGCAGAACATCCTCACCTACTGGGCGGTCGAGGCCGCCCGGATGCTGGGCTGACCGCGGACGACCGCGCCCCGGCGGAAGCGGTTCTGCCGGGGCACGCTCATGAGCTCTGCCGTGAGGGCTGCCGCGAGGTCCGCTCGGGCGCCGGCGCCGGGGAGTGTGCCGGATCTTCGGAGGGCCGGACGTGGGCCGCGGAGGAGGACGGCCCCTCGTCGCGTACGCCCTGGCCGTCCCGGCACCCGCTCAGTGCGGTCGCGGCGACCAGCGTCAGGGCGGCCGTCGCCAGGAGACGGCGGCGGCCGGAGGCCGGGGTGCGGTGCGTGACGGACATGCGAGGGCTCCCTTGACGATCTCGGCGTGGTCGGCGCTCGGGGTGCGGGGCAGCGCTGTGCCCTCAGCCTGTCGGGCGGCTCGCCCGGCCCGCCAGAGCCGACGGGAGATTCGGGACGCCCGCGCCCGGTCCACCCCCGTGAACTGCACGGATCCCGTCCCGCGGGACGACGGAACGGGACGCCCGGGGCCGGCCCGTCCGGATCGCGGAATGACGGGTGTAGGCGGCACGCACCTCTCTACGCTCCCGCCAAGACGAGGATCAGCCCAAGGAGCCGTCCATGACCCTCACGCCTGCCTCCGCCCCCGCCCCTGCCCTCGCGCCGCTTCCGCCGCTCGCGGCCCGGGCCCGGACCGTCGGCGGATCACCCGTGCGGGAGATCCTCGCGGTGACCGCCCGGCCCGAGGTGATCAACTTCGCGGGCGGACTGCCGGCCCCCGAACTGTTCGACCGGGAGGGCATCGCCGCCGCCTTCCGCGCGGTGCTGGAGCAGGCGCCGGAGCGGGCGTTGCAGTACTCGACGACCGAGGGCGAACCGGCGCTGCGGCAGCGGCTGGCGGCCCGCGTCTCGGCGCGGGGCCTGCCCACCGGGGCTGACGACCTCCTCGTCACCACCGGTTCCCAGCAGGCGCTCTCCCTCCTCGCGAGCGCCCTGATCGACCCCGGGGACACCATCCTGGTCGAAAGCCCCTGCTACCTGGCGGCACTCCAGGTGTTCGGGCTGGCCGGCGCACGCGTGCTGCCGGTGCCCGGGGACGCGGACGGCGTCGACCCGGCCGCCCTCGCGGAGCTGATCCGCGCCGAACGGCCCAAACTCCTCTACCTCGTCCCGACCTTCCAGAACCCCACCGGCCGCACCATGCCCGCCGCCCGCCGCGCCGCCCTGGCCACCACCGCAGCCCGGCACGGCCTGTGGATCATAGAGGACGACCCCTACGGCGAACTCCGCTACGACGGCGACCACACCCCCTGGATCGCGTCCTTCCCCGGCGCCGAGGACCGCACGGTCCTGCTCGGCTCCCTCTCCAAGGTCATGGCCCCCGGCCTGCGCCTCGGCTGGCTCCGCGCCCCCGACGCCCTGCGCCGCGCCTGCGCGGTGGCCAAACAGGCGGCCGACCTGCACACCCCGACCCTCAACCAGCTCGCCGCCGCCCGCTACCTGGACGTCCTGGACGCCCACGTCGCCAAAGTGCGCGCGGTGTACGGCGAACGCCGCGACGCCATGCTCGCCGGCCTCGCCGACGCCCTCCCGGCCGGCTCCACCTGGCAGCGGCCCGAGGGCGGCATGTTCCTCTGGGCCAGGCTCCCGTCGTCGTACGACACCACCGCGCTGCTCCGCCGGGCGGTGGAGCAGAACGTGGCCTACGTCCCCGGCGAGCCGTTCTATGCCGCCGACCCCGACCGCTCGACGCTGCGGCTGTGCTTCGTGACGCAGACGCCGCAGGAGATCGGGGAGGGGCTGCGGAGGCTGGCGAAGGGGCTGGGCGGCAACGCTTCGCTGGAAGCGCCGTGATGTGCCGTGCGCCGTCGGTCGCCTGCTTCAACGTCGTGGCTGGTCGCGCAGTTCCTCCCCCAGCCTTCGGCCGGGGGTACCCCCAGCGCCCCGTCAGGGCGCGGGGCGGCTCAGTCCCACCAGAAGTGCCAGAGTCGTTCGCCGACCAGTTGCCCGGCGTAGGACGAGAGGGTGTCGTCGGTGTCCGGCAGGACGGCGTACGGGCAGAACGCGAAGTGTTCGGCGGCGACCGCCTCCGCCTCGTCGAGGTCGGCGGGCGGGGCGGCGACGGACAGGGCGAGGTGGTCGAAGCCGAGGGCCACCACCCGGACGCCGAACCGGTCCTCCCAGGAGCGCAGCACCGCGCAGAGCCGCGCCACGTCCTCCTCGTAGTTCACCGGGCCGCTCCAGCCGACGGCCGCCGGTATGTCCGCGCTGCGCCGGGCGGAGACCAGCGCCAGGTGCGGCTCCTTCAGCCAGGGGCGCCCCTGGCTGAGCGCGTCGGCGACGTCCGCGGCCCGCGAGTCCGGGTCGGCGACCAGCGCGGGCGCGGGAGCGAGCCCCGGCCACTCCTCGCCCTCCGGCGGGTCCTCCTCCCAGTAGTCCTCCAGCACCTCGTCGGCGTCGTGGTCCCCCGGGTACGACGTCTCACCGGGCGCGAAGTCCCAGTCGTCGATCTCGGACACGTCGATGAGCACCGGCAGCAGCCCCGCACGGGCGGCCGGCGCGCCCAGCGCCGTCCAGGTCCCGGGACCGGCGGGCTGCCCGGCGTACCACAGCAACGGCGCGTGCCACGGGCCGTCCAGCGTGTCGTCGAGCAGTGTCCCGGGCGGGAGTTGAAGCCCCAGGGACCGACCGCTCGGGTCGGTCGCCAGCTTGGGCAGCGGGTTGGGAAGAGTCGCCATGGCAGTGACTGTAAGGGGCGCCACTGACAACGCCGGACACGGTCGCCCCGAACGGGCGGCGGGCGGAGGCCTCTTGCCGGTGGTCTCCGTGCCGAACCCGTCGGCGACCGCCCCGTTCGCCGATACGGTGGATGGCATGAGCGACGACGGGGGGCTGCTCGCACGTCTGCGCTTCGGGCGCGAGGACGCGGAGCGGGATGTCAAGGACGGGCTGCTGCTGCGCGGCGGCTTTCTGCCCAACGCGGCCTACCGGGCCGCCGTCTCCGGACAGAAGATGCTGATCATCGGGCGCAAGGGGTCGGGCAAGAGCGCCGTCTGCATGCAGCTGATGGCGGACCAGGGGCCTGTGTACGCAGGGAAGACGCTGGTCACCCCGGACGAGGTGGCGGGCGAGGAGATCCGCCGGTTCGAGTTGCAGGGGCTGCCCGGTGACTCGGCCAAGGCGCTGATCTGGCGCTACCTGTTCGCCGTCCACGCGGCCCGGCACCTCGCCGCGCACGCGAAACGGGCGCACGGAAAGACACCCGCCTCGGTGAAGGCGCTGCTGAAGTTCCTGAAGCAGAACGGCGAACTGGAGGACGGCGGCCTGGACCGCCTGGCACAGACCGTCCAGGGACTGCAGACCTCCCTCTCCCTGGAGGCGTTCGGCGTCAAGGCGGCGATCGACCTGGCGGGTTCGCCGTCGGAAGGGGCCCGTGCCCAGCGCCAGCTGAAGGTCGTGGAGCACGGGGTGGAACGGGCCTTCGCCGACCTCGGCTGCGCCGCCGCGCACTCGCCGCTGCTGCTCATGGTCGACCAGCTGGAGCTGGTGTGGTCCGCCGAGCCGGACAGCAACTCCATGGTGATCGGACTGCTGCTGGCCGCCAAGCACGCGGCGAGCCGGTACACGGGCGTCGTACAGCTCCTGCTGTTCCTGCGGGCGGACATCTACGACTCGCTGTCCTTCGGTGAGCTGGACAAGTTCCACCTGGAGGAGCTGCGGATCGCCTGGACCGAGGAGGCGCTGCGCGATCTCGCACTGGCCCGCGCCCGGGCCTCCGCCGGCGCCGGCCTGACCGCCGACCAGCTGTGGCAGGAGCTGTTCCCGCCGGCCGTCGAGGGCGAGTGGACACCGGCCCACCTCTTCCGCCGCTGCCTGCCCCGCCCCCGGGACGCCATCCAGTTCCTCAACCTCTGCCAGGAGACCGCCCACCTCAAGTACGGCCGGGCCAGGATCACCGAGGCGGACGTCCTGGAGGCGGGTTTCCAGTTCTCCGCGTGGAAGCTCAAGGACCTCTCCCTGGAGTACCTGGTCGCCCACCCGTTCCTGAAGAACCTGTACCCGCTCTTCCAGAACGCGGGCTACGTCGTCTCCCGCGCCGCACTGCGCAGCCGGTTCGAGGCGGCCGAGGAGTCCCTGCACCGGCTGTTCCCCGCCTACGCGCAGGCACTGACCCTGCCCGGCATCATCGACGTCCTCTACGACGTCGGCTTCCTCGGCGTACGGCGCGGCAACGACATCGTCTTCACCGGGAGCACCGACCTGCCCGTCCAGCCGCACGAGACCGAGTTCCACATCCACCCCTGCTTCCGGGCGGCCCTGGGCGCGACCGCCGCCATCGACCTGCGCCGCTACGAGCCCGTGGTGGCCGGTGACCGGCTGGTGCGCGGCGACGTCTTCACGGGCCAGACGGTCGGGATCAGCCCCGTGGGCAGGGACGTCCGGCTGCTGGGGGAGCTGCGCCGGTCCTGCGACTCCCTGCTGAACCAGCTCGGCCGGGCCGTCTCCCTCACCGAGGACGCCAAGAGCCAGATCCGGGCCGAGATCAACCGCGTACTCGCCGACGCCACCGCCAACGCCCTGCCCCCGGGCCCGGCTCCGATCGGCATGGACGACCTGCTCCTGTCCACCGGCCACTACTTCACCGCACTGGCCGCTCAGCTCAGCGCCAGCGGCCTCACCGAGGGCGCGCCGCAGGTCGCGCACCGCCTGGAGGAGGAGGCCCGCCGACTGCGCCGGCTGGCGGGCGGCTCCTACGGCAGCTCCGGCGACTCGGCGGGGTCCTGAAGGGGGGAGGCGACCGGTGCAAGGAGTGCTGATCGCCGGGCGGTTCCGGATCGGGGCCCGGCTCGGCGCGGGCGGCATGGGCGAGGTGTGGGCCGCGCAGGACGAACGGATGCGCCGCCCGGTCGCCGTCAAGATCGTCCGCGCGCTGCCGCTGGCGGACGGGGCGGAGACCCAGGCCAGGTTCGAGCGGGAGGTACAGCTGGCCGGACGGGTCCTGCACCCGAACGTCGTCACCGTGCACGACTGGGGCGAGGTCCGCGTCGACGACCGTCCGGTCCTCTACCTCGTCATGGAACTCGTCCCCGGAGTCCCGCTGAGCAGGCGGCTGGGACAGTCCACGCCGCCGTGGCCGCTGGCCGTCGGCTGGGCCGGACAGATCACCCAGGCCCTCGGGGCCGCCCACCGGCACGGGGTGATCCACCGCGACATCAAGCCGGCCAACGTCCTGCTCACCCCCGAAGGGACCGTCAAGGTCCTCGACTTCGGGGTCGCGAAGTTCATCGGCGAATCGCTCGGCGTCCACGAACTCACCGTCACCGGCGCCCTGCTCGGCTCCCCGCCGTACATGTCCCCGGAACAGGCCCTCGGCACCCGGGAGATCGACCACCGCAGCGACCTCTACTCCCTGGGCTGCCTGCTCTACCACGCGGTGACCGGCCGCCCGCCCTTCGTCGCCGACCATCCCCTGAGCGTGCTGCGCATGCACATGGACGAGGTACCGGCACCGCCGCGGACGCTCGTACCGAACCTCCCCGAAGCCCTCGGCACCCTCCTGACGAGCCTTCTCGCCAAACGCCCCGAGGACCGTCCCCAGACCGCCGCCGCCGTCCACGACGCGCTGAGCACACTGCTGTACGAGCATGCCGTCGACACACCCGACCTGGACGTCACCGCACTCGGGTACGGCGACGACGTCGTCCGGCGGCTGCTGCGCAAGGCGTGGGCCATCCGGCAGGAGGCCGAGCGGACGGCCCGGGAGACCGTGGAGCGCGCCCGCCGGGAGGCCGAGACGATCATCGCCGCCGCCGGGACCCGGCCCGCGGCGAGCCGGCCCGCCGCGGAACCGCCGCCCACGACTCCCGTCGGCACCCCCGCAGCCACCCCCGTCGGCGTCCTCGCAGGCGGCGAGTTCGACCTGGCCGCGCAGGGCTACGACCGTGCGCAGGTGGACGCGTACATGGCCCGTCTCAAACGAGAGTGGGAGAACGAGCAGGCCCACCTCGACACCATGGAGAGGTTCCTCGCGGAGCACTACCCCGGAGCGTCCCGGCGCGTCGCCGACGCCCGGGAGCGAGCCGACCGGGACGCGAGGCCCATGCGCCCCTACGAACCCTTCGCGCTCGGAGAGGCCGCATGGCTCGGGTACGACCGACGGCAGGTGGACGCCCGCATCGCCGCGATCCTGATCGCCTGGGGCCGCACCGGGGCCCGCACCGCAGAGCTGAAGCGCCTCGCGGCCGAGCTGGCCCTGGAATCCGTCACCGGCCCGCCCCCGCAGTGAGGGACGGGCCGGTGACGGCGTCAGAGCCGCTCGGGCGTCCTGATGCCCAGCAGGGCCATGCCCTGGTGCAGGGTGCGGGCCGTGATGTCGCAGAGCAGGAGGCGGTTCTCCACCTGCTCCGGGGTCTCGGCCTTCAGGACCGGGCACTTGTCGTAGAAGGACGTGTACAGGGACGCCAGCTGGTACAGGTACGCCGCCAGCTTGTGCGGGGCGTACTCCGCCGCCGCCTCGAAGACCGTGTCCCCGAACGCGTCCAGGTGCAGGCCCAACGCCCGCTCCGTCGCGTGCAGTTCCAGCTCCGGGTGGGCGGCGGGCCGGACCTCGCCGGCCTTGCGCAGGATCGACCGGATCCGGGCGTACGCGTACTGGAGGTACACGGAGGTGTCGCCGTTCAGCGAGACCATCTGGTCCAGGTCGAACTTGTAGTCCCGGTTCGGCGACGTCGACAGGTCCGCGTACTTCACGGCACCGATGCCGACCTGCTGGGCCCGCTCCTGGATCTCGTCCTCGGTCAGGTCCTGCGCCTTCTCCCGGACCACCTCGGCGGCCCGCTGCACGGCCTCGTCCAGCAGGTCCTCCAGCCGTACGGTCTCACCCGCACGCGTCTTGAAGGGCTTGCCGTCCGCGCCCAGCACCGTGCCGTAGCCCATGTTGTGCGCGGTGACGTCGTCGGTGAGCCAGCCCGCCCGCCGTGCCGTCTCGAAGACCATCTTGAAGTGCAGCGACTGGCGGACGTCCACGACGTAGATCAGGGACGTGGCGTGCAGGTCCCGGACCCGGTTGCGGATCGCCGTCAGGTCGGAGGCCGCGTAGCCGAAGCCGCCGTCCGCCTTCTGCACGATCAGCGGGACCGGCTGGTCGTCCTTGCCCCGGATGTCGTCGAAGAAGACGACCAGTGCGCCCTCGGAGCGGACCGCGACGCCCGTCTCCTCCAGGATCCGTGCGGTCTCGGGCATGCCGTCGTTGTACGCCGACTCGCCGACGATCTCGTCGTCCCTGACCTCCATGTCGAGCTTCTCGAAGACCGAGTAGAAGTAGACCTTCGACTCGTCCACGAACCGCTGCCACAGGTCCAGGGTCTCCTTGTCGCCGGACTGGAGGGCGACGACCCGCTTGCGCGCCCGCTCCTTGAACTCCTCGTCCGCGTCGAAGACCGCCCGGGACGCCTTGTAGACCCGGTTCAGGTTCGACATGGCCTGCTCGCCGTCCGTGTCGGTCTCCGCGGACAGCTGGTCCGGGTTCTCGATCAGGTACTGGATGAGCATGCCGAACTGGGTGCCCCAGTCGCCGATGTGGTGCCGGCCGACCGTCCGCTCGCCGGTGAAGTCGAGCATGCCGCGCAGGGCGTCGCCGATCACCGCGGAGCGCAGGTGCCCGACGTGCATCTCCTTCGCCACGTTCGGCTGGGCGTAGTCGATGACCGTGAGGCCCGGGTCCGTCTTCGCGGGGACGCCGAGCCGGTCGCCGTCCGCGTACCGGGCGGCCAGGTTCGCGGTGATCGCCCGGTCGGAGAGGGTGATGTTCAGGAAGCCGGGGCCGGAGACCTCGACGTCCTGGATCAGGTCCGCGCCGGTGGTGAGGTGGGAGACGACCTGCGTCGCCAGCTCCCGCGGGTTCGCCTTGGCCTTCTTGGCGGCGGCGAGGATGCCGTTCGCCTGGTAGTCCGCCCGGTCGCTGCGTCGCAGCAGGGGGTCCACGGAGGCCTCCGGCAGGGTGGCCGAGAGGGCGTTCGTGAGCTGCTGGTTGACGGAGGCGCTGAGGGGCGATACCGGGGCCATGGGGTGGGAGCCGTTCTCCTCGTGGGGTTCGGTAGACGGGTCCAGTATTTCACGGGGGGTAAAGGGGTTTTTGCGGCCACGGGGTGGGGTGGCGCGGTGCGCTGCCGGGTGCGGGTGTGTGGGGGCTGGCCGCGCAGTTCCCCGCGCCCCCAGACGGCGGCTGCGCCGCCGATCGGATACAGCTCGGGAACCCGTTTTCGTGGATGTGGGGGTGCCTGGGAGAATGGAGCGGTCAGCCGTGCGACCGTACCGGTTGTTCCGTGCCAGAAAGAAGGACGTGCCGATCGTGGCTCAGAGCACCGAGACCACCGACTGGGTCTCCCGTTTCGCGGATGAGGTCATCGAGGAGTCGGAGCGTCGGGCCCCGGGCGCAGTGACATCAGTCGCTACCGCTCCGGTGGTCGTCGTCGCGTCCGGGCTCTCGCCGTCCGGGCCGATCCACCTCGGCAACCTGCGCGAGGTCATGACCCCGCACCTGGTCGCCGACGAGGTGCGGCGCCGCGGGTACCGGGTCCGGCACCTGATCTCCTGGGACGACTACGACCGGTACCGCAAGGTGCCCGCCGGTATCGCCGGGGTCGACGAGAGCTGGGCCGAGCACATCGGCAAGCCGCTGACCTCCGTGCCCGCGCCGAAGGGCTCCGCGTTCCCGAACTGGGCCGAGCACTTCAAGGCCGCCATGGTCGAGTCGCTGGCCGAGCTGGGCGTGGAGTTCGACGGGATCAGCCAGACCGTCCAGTACACCTCCGGCGTGTACCGCGAGCAGGTCCTGCACGCCATGAAGCACCGCGGGGACATCGACGCGATCCTCGACCAGTACCGGACCAAGAAGGCCCCCGCGAAGCAGCAGCAGAAGGCCGTCGACGAGGCCGAGCTGGAGGCCGAGGAGGGCTCGGGCGCGGCCGGCGAGGACGACGGATCCGCCGGCTCCGCCGGGTACTTCCCGTACAAGCCGTACTGCGGGGGCTGCGGCAAGGACCTCACCACCGTCACGGCGTACGACGACGACACCACCGAGCTGACCTACACCTGCACCGAGTGCGGGTTCGCCGAGACCGTCCGGCTCAGCGAGTTCAACCGCGGCAAGCTGGTCTGGAAGGTCGACTGGCCCATGCGGTGGGCCTACGAGGGCGTGATCTTCGAGCCCAGCGGCGTCGACCACTCCTCGCCGGGATCCAGCTTCCAGGTCGGCGGACAGATCGTCGGGATCTTCGGGGGCGAGCAGCCCATCGGACCCATGTACGCCTTCGTGGGCATCAGCGGCATGGCCAAGATGTCCTCGTCCCGGGGCGGGGTGCCCACCCCTGCCGACGCGCTGAAGATCATGGAGCCGCAGATCCTGCGCTGGCTCTACGCCCGGCGCCGCCCCAACCAGTCCTTCAAGATCGCCTTCGACCAGGAGATCCAGCGGCTCTACGACGAGTGGGACAAGCTCGACGGCAAGGTCGCGGACGGGTCCGCGCTGCCCGGCGACATCGCCGCGCACTCGCGTGCCGTCCGTACGGCCGGCGGCGAGCTGCCCCGGACACCGCGCCCGCTGCCGTACCGGACCCTCGCCTCCGTCGCCGACATCACCGCCGGCCACGAGGACCAGGCACTGCGCATCCTCAAGGAGCTGGACCCGGAGAGCCCGCTCGGCTCGGTGGACGAGGCCCGGCCGCGGTACGACAAGGCCGAGGCCTGGATCAACACCCAGGTGCCGGCCGACCAGCGCACCGTCGTCCGCGGCGAGCCCGACGCCGAACTGCTGAAGTCCCTCGACGAGGCCTCCCAGCAGTCGGTACGACTCCTGCTCGACGGACTCGCCGAGCACTGGTCGCTGGACGGGCTCACCCACCTCGTCTACGGCGTGCCCAAGGTCCAGGCCGGGTTCTCCGCCGACGCCACGCCCAAGGAGCTGCCGCCGGAGATCAAGACGGCCCAGCGGACGTTCTTCGCCCTGCTGTACCACCTGCTGGTCGGGCGGGACACCGGGCCCCGGCTGCCCACCCTGCTGCTCGCGGTGGGACAGGAGCGGGTACGGCTGCTGCTCGGCGAGTAGTCCGACGCACGGAAGGGGCCCTCCGGTTCTCCGGAGGGCCCCTTCCGTTTTCCTGCCGCGTTCCTGCTGTGTGCCTTCTGCGCGTCCGTCAGGCGATGTGCTCGTCCGCCAGCTCGGCGTTGAGACGGTTGGAGAAGCGGGTCACCATGCGCTTGGACTCGGCCTCGTCGAGGGCGACGCCGTAGGTCGCCTCGACATCGGCGATGAAACCGCGCGGGGTGGGAGCTCCGTTGCCGCTCTTTATCGACTCGCGGAAGACCAGGTAGTAGTCCTCCTCCGACGGAGCCGGGGGCTCCGGAGGCCCGCCGCCCTCGCCCAGCTCACGGGTGCGGCCCGGACCGGACGGGATGGGGAAGCTGCCGGTGGTCTCCGAAGCGGATTCCGCGGGCAGCGGCTGCTGCTCCTGCTGGTACGGCTCCTGCGGGAACTGTTCCTGTGCGAACTGCTCCTGCTGGTACTGCTGTTGCCGGTACTGCTCCTGCTGGTACCGCTCCTGCTGGTACTGCTGCTGTTGCGCCAGCCAGGCGGCGTACCGGGGGTCGTACGTCGGGTCGTAGCCGCCCTGGTAGTCGATCTGCTGGGGGTCCCTGGACTGAAGCCAGGGATTGACCTCCGGCTCGGACTCCGGCACCGCCTGCTGCGGGAACTCCGGCTGCTCGGCCCGGGGACCGGGGATCAGCACCGGACGCTGCTCGCCGGCCGGCACCGCCTCGGGGCCGCCACGACCGCCCACCGCCACGGCATCCGGCGCCGCCGGCAGAAGTGCCGGGAGGTCGATGCCCGCCGCCGCCAGGCCGTCCGGAGCCGTGTTCGCCAGCGGAACGCCGTACTTGGCCAGCCGCAGCGGCATCAGGGACTCCACGGGCGCCTTCCTGCGCCAGGCCCGGCCGAAGCGCGAGCGGAGCCTCGCCTGATAGACGAGACGTTCCTGCTCCAGCTTGATCACCTGGTCGTAGGAGCGTAGCTCCCACAGCTTCATCCGCCGCCACAGCAGGAACGTCGGCACCGGGGAGAGCAGCCAGCGGGTCAGGCGCACCCCCTCCATGTGCTTGTCCGCCGTGATGTCGGCGATCCGCCCGATCGCGTGCCGGGCCGCCTCGACGGCCACCACGAACAGGATCGGGATCACCGCGTGCATGCCCACACCCAGCGGGTCCGGCCAGGCCGCCGCGCCGTTGAAGGCGATCGTCGCGATGGTCAGCAGCCAGGCCGTCTGCCGCAGCAGCGGGAAGGGGATGCGGATCCAGGTCAGCAGCAGGTCAAGGGCGAGCAGGACGCAGATGCCCGCGTCGATGCCGATCGGGAACACATAGGCGAAGTTCCCGAAACCCTTCTTGATGGCCAGCTCACGGACGGCCGCGTACGAGCCGGCGAAGCCGATGCCGGCGATGATCATCGCGCCGGTCACGACCACGCCGATGAGAACGCGGTGCATCCGAGTCAGCTGCATTGGCGCGGCCACCGGTACTCCCCTCCCCTTGCGTGTTGTTGCGCGCAACAGGGTGGCACATCAGTGCGGCGCACGTATGGCCGGTCAGCTCTTCTTGGCTGACGACTTGGAGGGCGACGCGGACGGCGAGGCCGACTCGGAGGCCTCCTTCGAGGGCGTCGCCGCAGGTGAACTCGGAGCGGAACCAGACCCGTTGGCCGTCGCCACCGACGCCACCGCCTCCGCGGCAGCCTTCTCCGCCACCTTCGTCAGCGTGTCCGCGTCCGGCGCCTTCGCACCCGCCAGACCCGCGCCGTTGTAGTCGAGGGTGACGACGACGTTCGCGACCCGGGCCACGACCGTCTGCTGCTTGAACGCGCCTTCCTTCTTCTTCAGGTCGTAGCGCACGGCCGTCGCCTGGTCACCGGCCCCGGACACGGGCACCGTCTTCGTGTTCTTCGCCCCCGACACCGACTGCGCACCCTGCACCTGGCTCGCGTAGTACGCCTCGGCCTGCTTCTCCCCCGTACCACGGCCGGCGTCCGAGTCGAACCGCAGGAAGGAGATGTTGAGCCAGCGGAACTGCGAGCCCTTCACACCGTTGCTGTCCAGGCTGCTCCACGAGCAGCTGCCCCGCGTCGCCACGTCGTCCGACGTGCCCTCCTTGCCCGACTTCACACCCTTCGGCACGAGCGAGGTGAGCGTCTTCTTCGACAGCACCGCACACGGCTCCGGCAGCTTCGCGTACTTCGCCGCCTGGACGGTCGGCGAAGCGGCCGTCGAGTCACCGGAACCGGTCGACCCGACCGCCGAGTTCGAGCCGCTGCCCGTCCCCTGGGCCGCCGCGTCCGAGTCCGAGGAGCAGGCCGTCGCGAACAGCGCCACGGCGGGGACGACGGCCGCGCAGACCAGGCCGCGGCGCAGGCGCCCTGCCCGTCGCTGTGCGTTCCGCCCGTTCCGGGCGCGCTGGTCGTCTGACTGGACTGCTACTCGCTGCATGGTTCCTTCACTCATACGTTCGGGGTTCCTGCGGTCGGATCGGGTCCGAGGGGCCACGGTACGCGGTGAGGGAGCTGTGCGGTTCTGGTTCGCACCCTTTGCGGACGGGGTGCGGAGGGTGTGCCGACGGCCTCAGCCGTTGAGCGCCTCGGCCAGTTGCGCGGCCAGATTCTGCGCCCTGTCCTGCATTTCCTTGCTGTCCGGCACCGTCCCGGTGGCCATCGGCTGCTCCTCGTACACGATGGTCACGACGACGTTGGACGTGCGGAACACCACAGTCACCGTCCGCTGTTCGGCCGTCGAACCGGAGCCGCTGAGCTGATCGTCGAGATACGCCTCGTCACCGAGATCGGCGAGGGTGCGCGGCTGGAGAGCGGCCGGGGTGGTCGAGGACGACGCGGACGCGGACCCGGAGCCCGGGGCGGACGGGTCCGCGGACCCGGTGGACGACGTGGACGCGGACGGCGAGGGGGAGTCCGACGCCGATGTCGACGCCGTTGCCGACGGCGACTCCGTGTCGGTCGGGGTCGGGGACGTGGGCTCCGGGATGTCGGCCGCCGACTCCAGCTGCGTGTAGATCGTCTGCGCCTCGGTGTCGTCGCTGACCGCGTTGTCGTACGACACCACGCGCTCGAAGTCGACGGACAGCCGGTCCGTGGCGTCGGTGGACTCGATCTTCCAGTGGCAGCCGACCTTGCGGTCGGTGTCGTAGGTGAGCGCCGCCTCGCCCGCGTACGCCTTGTCGCGCTGCTCCGTGTCGGTGATCTGGGCGATGCCCGGAAGCAGGGAGTCGAGGGTGCCGTGAGCGACCGCGCCGCAGGCCTCCGGGAGGGTGCGGTACTTGCCGGGCTGGGCGGCGACGGTGGAGGTGCTGGTGTCCGCGTTCTTGTCGCTCGCGTCGTCGCCACCGCTGGAACCGCTCGTGCAGCCGGCCAGCAGGACCGCGAGAAGAGCGGCGATGCCGGTTACGTACGCCTTCCGCTGCACGGTCAGGCTCCTTCCGTTCACTGGTCCGCTGGGTCCTGCTCCAGTGTCCCCGCTGGTTAATCGCTTGCCGCAGCGGGGCGCCCCCTGGAGACAATGTCTATCGCACGCACTGCTGTGAACGCCGGTCCCCTGTCTGGTTTCCGGACCTATGGCGCCGCATTTGCGTTTTGCTGAATTTAAGCTGTTTGTCCTTTTTGATGTGCCGTTCGCGGGGGAATGGGGAAGTTATGTCGTACGTGGAGATGCCGGGCGCGAAGGTACCGATCCGGATGTGGACCGACCCGGCGACCGTCGAGGACGTCGCGCTCCAGCAGCTGCGCAACGTCGCGACCCTGCCGTGGATCAAGGGCCTCGCGGTCATGCCGGACGTCCACTACGGCAAGGGCGCGACGGTCGGGTCGGTCATCGCCATGCAGGGCGCGGTGTGCCCGGCGGCGGTGGGGGTCGACATCGGCTGCGGGATGTCCGCGGTGAAGACGTCCCTGACGGCCAACGACCTCCCGGGTGACCTGTCCCGACTGCGCTCGAAGATCGAGCAGGCGATTCCGGTGGGGCGGGGGATGCACACCGATCCGGTCGAGCCGGACGACTTCCACGGGCTGGCCGCGGCCGGCTGGGGTGAGTTCTGGGGGCGGTTCGACGGGGTCGCGGAGGCGGTCAAGTTCCGCGAGGAGCGTGCGCATCAGCAGATGGGGACGCTCGGATCGGGCAACCACTTCGTCGAGGTGTGCACGGACACGACCGGAGCGGTGTGGCTGATGCTGCACTCCGGTTCCCGGAACATCGGTAAGGAACTCGCCGAACACCACATCGGCGTGGCCCAGAAGCTCCCGCACAACCAGGGCCTCGTCGACCGCGACCTCGCCGTCTTCGTCGCGGACACCCCGCAGATGGCGGCGTACCGCAACGACCTCTTCTGGGCGCAGGAGTACGCGAAGCACAACCGCACGCTGATGATGGCGCTCCTGAAGGACGTGATCCGTAAGGAGTTCAAGAAGGCCAAGCCGTCCTTCGAGCCGGAGATCAGCGCCCACCACAACTACGTCGCCGAGGAGCGCTACGACGGGATGGACCTGCTGGTCACCCGCAAGGGCGCAATCCGGGCGGGGAGCGGGGAGTTCGGGATCATCCCGGGATCCATGGGCACCGGTTCGTACATCGTGAAGGGCCTCGGCAACCCGCTGTCCTTCAACTCGGCCTCGCACGGCGCCGGCCGGCGGATGAGCCGCAACGCGGCCAAGCGCCGGTTCTCGACCCGGGACCTGGAGGAGCAGACCCGGGGCGTGGAGTGCCGCAAGGACTCCGGTGTCGTGGACGAGATCCCGGGCGCTTACAAGTCGATCGACCAGGTCATCGACCAGCAGCGGGACCTCGTGGAGGTTGTCGCGAAGCTCAAGCAGGTCGTCTGCGTCAAGGGGTGACCGCGCGGTCCGTCACTTCGCGTGGCGGACCGCGTAGATCATGATGAAGGCGATGAAGTGGATGCCGAAGAGGAAGTAGGCCAGGAAGTACCAGACCTGGCGTTCGTTTTTGGTCTCCTGCTTCAGGCGGGCGTTTTCCAGGTCTTTTTCCAGGGCCTGTGCCGGGTCCTCGTCCGGCATCACAGTTCCCGGTGGACCTTGGTGTTGGAGGCCTGGGCGCGGGGGCGGACGACGAGGAGGTCGATGTTGACGTGGCTGGGGCGGGTCACCGTCCAGGTGATGGTGTCGGCGACGTCGTCCGCGGTGAGGGGTTCGGCGACGCCCTGGTAGACCTTGGCGGCCTTCTCCTCGTCGCCGCCGAAGCGGGTCAGGGCGAACTCGTCGGTCCTGACCATGCCGGGGGCGATCTCGATGACCCGGACCGGCCTGCCGACGATCTCCAGGCGGAGGGTCTCGGCGAGGACGTGGGCGCCGTGCTTGGCGGCGACGTAGCCGGCGCCGCCCTCGTAGGTGCCGTGGCCGGCGGTGGAGGAGACCACGACCACCGTGCCGTCGCCGCTCGCCTCCAGCCTGGGGAGCAGGGCCTGGGTGAGGTTCAGGGTCCCGATGACGTTCGTCTCGTACATCGTGCGCCAGTCGGCCGGGTCGCCGGTGGCGACCGGGTCGGCGCCGAGCGCTCCGCCGGCGTTGTTGACGAGGACGGAGACCGACTTGAAGGCCGTCGCGAACTCGTCGACCGCCGCGCGGTCCGTCACGTCGAGGGGGTAGGCGGTGGCCTGGTGGCCCGCGTCGTTGATCTCCTTGGCCAGGGCCTCGATGCGGTCCTCCCGGCGGGCGGTGAGGACGACGCGGTAGCCGGCCTCGGCGAGCCTGCGGGCGGTGGCGGCGCCGATGCCGCTGCTGGCGCCGGTGACTACCGCGATGCGGGACGGGGCCATGGGGTGTGCTCCTCAGCGGGGTGTACGTGTGCGGGCCTGTTCGTGCCAAGGATAGGTGGGGGGCGGTTTCGGTGGTTCGGCGGCTGAGGGCCGGTGGGGAACTGCCCTCGCCTCAGTTTCTGGGGGCCCACATGATCACGGCCATTCCCGCGAGGCAGATCGCCGCGCCCGTGAGGTCCCAGCGGTCCGGGCGGTAGCCGTCGGCGACGGCGCCCCAGAGGAGTGAGCCGGCGACGAAGATGCCGCCGTAGGCCGCGAGGATGCGGCCGAAGTGGGCGTCGGGCTGGAAGGTGGCGACGAAGCCGTAGGCGCCGAGGGAGAGGATGCCGCCGGCGATCCAGAGCCAGCCGCGGTGTTCGCGCACGCCCTGCCAGACCAGCCAGGCGCCGCCGATCTCGAAGAACGCGGCGACGACGAACAGGGCGGCGGAGCGGAGGATCAGCATGCGTGCAGCGTGCCACGCGCGGCGGGTGTCACCTGATGGGGGGCGCCTGCGGCGGGGCCCCGGTGGCATACATCCGTACGAGTGCGAACCGACGGACGGACGGGACGGGTGGCATGGCGAAGCGTCGTGGTGGGCCGGCGGTGGCCGGTGCGGTGGCGGTGGCGGTGGGTGTGCTGGTCGTGGGCGGCGGCGGTAACGCCTGGGCCGGGAGCGCCGATCTGGAGGTGCACGGGGCCGCGGTGCTGAGCGGGGACCTGGTGGAGGTCAGGGTGACCCCGCGCAACCACGGGCCGGACGGGGTGACCGGGGCCAGTGTGCGGCTGACCTCGTCGGCGCCGCTGGCGGACGCGCAGCAGCTGCCGGCCGGGTGCACGCGCACCGGTGACCGGGAGGTGGTGTGCGACACCGGGCCGCTCGCGGTCGAGGTGCCCGGCGAGCAGCTGGTGGTGCCGGTACGGCTGCGGGAGCGGCCGGCGGAGGTGACGCTGGCGGTGGACGTGGCGTGGGGCGGGGGCGCGGTGGACCAGGACCGTACGAATGACCGGCAGCGGGTGCTGGTGCTGGCGACGGGGGACCCGTACGCGTTCTGAGCCGAGGGTGCGGCAGTTGCGGATGCGTGGCATGGGCGGGCGCGCGACCATGGTGGGGTCCGAAGCGGCGGCCGTGGTGACCGGCGCCGGGACCCGTTTCCTGCCCGCGTCGCAGCCGCCGGCCGCCCTTCCGCCGGTCGGCGAGAGCGAGACGCCCATGACGCAGCAGATGATGCAGGCAGCCCGGATGCACGGATACAAGGAGCCCCTGCGGATCGAAGAGGTCCCGGTGCCCGAGCCGAGGCCGGACGAGATACTCCTGAAGGTCGCCGCGACCGGCATGTGCCGGAGCGACTACCAGCTTCTCAACGGTTACTTCGAGGGACCGTTCCCGGTCGACCTGCCCTACATCCCCGGTCACGAGGTCACCGGCCGGGTGGCCGGGCTCGGCGGCGAGGTGCCCGCGACGGTGGGCTACTCGGAGGGCGACATGGTCGTCGTCAACCCCAGCTGGGGGGACGGCACGTGCCGGCAGTGCCGGGAGGGCAACGAACAGCTGTGCAGCGGTGACGGCCGGTGGGTGGGCTTCGGTCCGCCGGGCGGTTTCGCCGAGTACATGGCCGTGGAGTGCCGCCACGCGATCCCGGTCTCGGAGGAGGCCGCGCGGGCGCCGGAGCTCCTCGCCCCGATGACCGACGCGGGCATGACCCCGTACCGGGGCATGCGCAAGCTCCGCGACGCAGGCAAGCTCGGCCCCGGCCGGACCGTCGCGGTCACCGGCATCGGCGGGCTGGGCAGCTACGCGATCCAGTACGCGAAGCTGCTCGGCGGCGGTGCGACCGTGGTGGCGCTGGCGCGGACGGACAGCAAGCTGGAGGTGGCGCGGGAGAACGGCGCGGACCACGGGATCAACGTGCGGAACAAGTCCACGGAGGCCATCCAGGACGAACTGGAGCGGCTGACCGGGCGCCGGACGATCGACGCGATCCTGGACTGCGTCGGCAGCGAGCCGTCCATCTCCATGGGCTTCGACCTGCTGGGCCCCGAGGGGGCATTGGCGGCCGTCGGTCTGATGAGCCAGCGCGTCGAGCACCGGCAGTTCCCGTTCGTCGGCACCGAGCTGTCCTACCTCGGCTCGTTCTGGGGCAACCACCTGGACCTCGTCGAGGTGCTCTCGCTCGCCGAGGCCGGCCTGGTCAGGCACAACGTGACCAAGGTGGCCCTGGAGGACATCAACGAGAACCTGGACGCCCTGGGCCGGGGGGACGTCGTCGGGCGTCAGGTCATCGTCTTCTAGATCACTTCCAGGTCCTTTCCGTCACCTCCAGGTCAGGCGAGTGCCTCGACGAGTTCCTGGGCGAGCGGGCCCGAGGACGCGGGGTTCTGCCCGGTGAAGAGGTTGCGGTCGACGACCGTGTACGGCTCCCAGGCAGGGCCCCGCGAATACTCGGCGGGCAGCTTCCGCAGCTCGTCCTCCAGCAGCCACTTGGCCTTGTCGGCGAATCCGACCCCGGCCTCCTCCTCGTTGCAGAAGCCCGTCAGCCGGTAGTTGGCGAAGGGCGTGTCGCCGTTCGCGTCACGGGTGGCGAGAATGGCGGCCGGGGCGTGGCAGACGATGCCGAGCGGACGGCCGGACGCGAGCGCCTCGCGCAGCAGCGCGCCGGAGTCCGCGTCGGTGGAGAGGTCCTCCATCGGGCCGTGGCCGCCGGGGTAGTAGACCGCGTCGTAGTCCTCCAGGCGGATCTCCGTGAGGGGGATCGCGTACCGCAGCGCCTCCGCCTCCTCGATGACGGCTTCCTCCCGGAGGGAGTTCTCCTCGCCGCCCGCCATGCGGGGCCGCAGGCTCATCGTGTCCACGACGGGTACGACGCCGTGCGGGGTCGCCACGGTGACCTCGTGTCCGGCTTCGGTGAACACGCGGTAGGGAGCCACGAACTCCTCGGCCCAGTAGCCGGTGGGATGCCGGTGCCCGTCCTTGAGGGTCCAGTAACTCGCGCCGGTCAGTACACACAGGATCTTGGCCATGGGACGCTCCTCCGGGACACGAATTCGGGGATTCGTTCAAATGCGCCCATCAAGTCTTGGCGGGTGTTCCGGAGGCCGCAACTCGGGGCCGCCGGGCGGGAAATGCGCCGGTCGTTCGCGTTACGGGTATTCTTGTGGGGGTGTTTTTCCGGCGGGTCGAGGGATGGCGGGTCGAGGGATTGCCATGATCAAACCCTATGGTCCTTATGATTTCCTGCCGTCGATCAGGGTCTTTTCGGTGGCCTCGGAATCCGTGGCCCATGGCGGGGAACTGGCCCTTGAGCAGGTGAGCGGCATTCTCGGGGCCGGCGGGGCGGACGTCTCGCCGCAGCTGAGCTGGTCCGGTTTCCCCGAGGAGACGCGGAGTTTCACGGTGGCGATGTTCGATCCTGACGTGCCCACCGCCTCGGGGTTCTGGCACTGGGCCGTGGCCAACCTGCCCGCCTCCGTGACCGGCCTTCCGGCCGGGGCGGGAGACGGCAGGCAGCTGCCCGGCGCGGCGGTGACGCTGGCCAACGACGCCGGGTACCGGAGATACCTCGGTCCGGCGACCCCGCCGGGCAACGGCCCCGACCGCTACTTCCTCGTGGTGCACGCCGTGGACGCGGAGGAACTGGAGGTGTCGGAGTCGACGACCCCCGCCTACCTCGACTTCCTGCTGTTCAGCCACGCGATCGCGCGGGCGACGATGTACGGCACCTTCGAGCGGGCCGCGTAGGCCGCACAGGCCGCGTGGGCCGCGTAGGGGGTGTCAGGCGTGGCGGCGCACCGGGCGCGGGCGCCCTATTTCTTCCAGGTGTAGTCCTCGGCGGCTTCGACGATCAGGTCCTTGACCGCCTGCGGGTGGGAGACGAGGGAGACGTGCGAGGAGTCGATCTCCACCGTCTTCCGGGCGTTGGCGCGTTTCGCCTCGAAGCGTTCCAGGTCCGGGTTGATCGCCTTGTCCTGCCTGCCGACGAGGACGTACACGGGCTTGTTCCGCCAGGCGGCGCCGGTCGCCTTGTCCGTGAACGCCGACAGCGCGATCGGGCGCTGGGTGGCCGCCAGGACGGCCGTCTGGCTCGCGGGCAGGTCCGCGGCGAAGACCCGGCGCAGGAGGGCCGGCTGCACGTACACGTCCGTGCCGGCGGCGCGGGCGCCGTTGCGGAACGGCACCTGCTTGAGCGCCTTGGTGAGCGGGGCGGGCGCGAACTTCGCGGAGAGGCCGGCGAACGACTCCCCGGTGTCGGGCATGATCGCGTTGATGTACACGAGGGCCTTGACGTTGTCGTTGCCCACGGCGGCCTGGGAGATCACCTCGCCGCCGTAGGAGTGGCCGACCAGGACGATCGGCCCGGTGATCGACTTCAGGAAGCTCGCGAGGTAGGTCGAGTCCTCGGGGATCCCGCGGAGCAGGTTGGGCGGTGCGGCCACCGTGTAGCCGTTCTGCTGGAGCCGCTGTACGACGCCGTTCCAGCTCGACGCGTCGGCGAAGGCGCCGTGCACGAGCACGATGGTGGGCTTCTCCCGGCCGGGATCGCCGCTCGGGCCGCCGGCCCGGGCCGCCGTGGGGGCGAGGACGGCGGTGGTTCCCGAGAGTGCCAGGAGGGCGGCCCCCCAGCGGACGGCGTTGAAGGTACGGCGGGACGCGCGCGGTATTCGCATGCTGGTCCTTCGGTGCGAGGCGTCGGCGACGCCCGGGATTCCAGCGTCGAGGAGAGCCGTCGGCGTGTCCCCCGAGCGCGGGCCGTCCGGGTGAAGGGGTGACCGCGCCGTCGGTCCCGCTCAGGTGGAGCCGGCCGTCGTCCCGAAGGTCACCCGGTAGTAGCAGGCGCCCTTGCAGGGCATGGTCGCGCCGTCGTCGAAGGCGTAGGAGTAGGCGTAGGGTGCGGCCCGCTTGAAGACCCGGGTGTAGTCGACCGGCCACTTCGAGGGGACGCAGTTGTCGCGGCCCGCCCAGGCCCCGCGGCAGCAGTAGGTGTCGCCGCCGAACGCCGCGCAGGGCGGCTTGCAGCCGATCTGCCGGCCGCCGGAGAGGGCCTGCATGGCCTTGGGGCAGTCGACCTCCGTGGTGCAGGTGCCCTGGTAGCAGCCGGTGGCGCTGACCGGGTCGGTGGTCGTGGTGTGGGAGACGTTGATGTACATCGGCAGGTTGGAGCCGTCGACCATGCTCACGTCGTAGAAGTCCATGCCCGCGTACGCGTCGAAGGTGAACTCGCCGAGGGTGGTGGGCGGGTTGCCGCCGTTGCAGACGCTGGTGCAGTCGCCGGAGGAACAGGGTCCGGCCGCCGTGCCGTCGGTGCAGCCGGTACGGCCCCAGATGCGGCCGCCCCAGTTGTTCGCGACGGTCACGGAGAGGCTCTGGCCGGGGGCGAGCCTGCGGCCCGCCGGGTAGACGGAGGTGTTGGTGACGACCGCCCACACCGTCTTAGGGGTCTTGTTGACGACGGTGATCAGACGTCTGCCGGCGGGCGCCGTGGTGGGCGGCGCGGCCTCGGCGGCACGGCGGGACGCGGCGGTCGTCGGTTCGCGCGTGGTCTTCGCGGATGCGGATGCGGATGCGGATGCCGGTGCTGGCGCCGGGGTCCTGGCGCTCGCCGAGGCCGAGGCCGAGGGGGACGGGGAGGCGCTGGGGTTCGGCGAGGGGGCGAGCGGGGTGCCGGACGGCGCGGACGGGAGGGCCGCGGCCGTCTGCCGGTCCGGGTTCGCGGTGGGCGTGCCGGACGGTGTCCCCATGCCGTAGGTGACGATGACCGCGGCGGTCGTCGCGAGGGCGGCCGTGCCGGCGTACCACCAGCGGCGTCGCGGTGGTCGCGCGCCGTGTCTCCTGCGTCCTCGTGCCATCCTGATGCCTTCCTCGGGCGGTGCCTGATGTCTGCCTGTCGTGTGCCTGCCTTTCGGTGACCTCCTCGACGGGGGCCGTACAACAAGAATTGCGAAGCCGACCCGCCGTTTTTTCTGTTGTCCCCGCGTCGTGCGCGGGGTCTCCGTTTCGACAGCCGGACTCTGCGCGGAGGAACAGCCCACATGACCGAGAACCATCGGAGCGGACCCGACCCCGGCGTGGTGACGGCCGCCCGCGCGGGGGACGGAGCGGCCCTGGAGCGCCTGGTGACCGCGTCCCTGCCGCTGGTCTACAACATCGTCGGCCGGGCCCTGAACGGTCATGCCGATGTCGACGACGTCGTACAGGAGACGCTGTTGCGCATGGTGCGGGGGCTGGAGAAGCTGCGGGACCCGTCCGCGTTCCGGTCGTGGCTCGTCGCCATCACGATCCGGCAGGTGCGCAACCGGGAGCAGTCGCGGGCCACGGACCGGGACCGCCGGGCACATCTCGACGACGCGGAGACGATCACGGATCCGGCGCTCGACTTCGCCGGGCTGACCATCCTGCGGCTGGGCCTGACCGAGCAGCGCCGGGAGGTCGCGGAGGCGACGCGCTGGCTCGACCCGGACGACCAGGAGCTGCTGTCCCTGTGGTGGCTGGAGGAGACCGGCGACCTGGAGCGCGCCGAACTCGCCGGTGCGCTGGGGCTGTCCGACCGGCATGCGGCGGTGCGGGTGCAGCGGATGAAGAAGCAGATGGAGGTCTCGCGGTGCGTGGTGCGGGGGCTGGCGGCCGACCCGCGCTGTGCCGAGCTGGACGGGATCGCCGCGCCCTGGGACGGCACGCCGAGTCCGCTGTGGCGCAAGCGGTTCGGGCGTCACATACGGGGCTGCGGGGGCTGCGCGGGCCTGGACCGGGGCCTGCTGCCGATGGACCGGCTGCTGAGCGGCCTGCCCCTGGTGGCCGTACCGGCAGGACTGGACCCGGCGCGGGTACTGGCCCAGGCCAGCGGGGCCCATGGCGTCGGGGCCCATGGCGTCGGGGCCCGCGTCACCGATCCCGCCGGTTCCGCCGATCCCGCCGGTTCCGGTGGCGGGGGCAGGCACCCGCGGGGGCGGCACGGGCGGGCGGGGAGCCGTGCGGGCAAGCGGGTGGGCGGGCGACTGATGGGCAGGCAGGCGGTCGTGGGTGGTTCGGCGGCGGTCGCGGTCGTCGCGGCGGTCGCGCTGGTCGCCGCCCGGATGACGGCGGGCCCGTCCGCGCCCGCCGCGGACCCGGTCCCGCCGCCGACGCCGGTGGCCGTGGCCTCCCCGAGCCCGAGCCCGAGTCCGAGCCCCGTCCCGACGCACTCGGCCTCCCCTTCCCCCACCCGCAGCGCGTCCCCGAGCCCCTCCGTCAAGCCGACCCCGTCGAAGCACACCGCGGCCCCGGTGCAGGTGGCCTCCGGTGCGAAGAAGGGCGTCGGGGTGTGGACGTTCGACGGGGTGAGCCAGGCGCTCGCCGCGAGCGGGGCGAGCTGGTACTACACCTGGAACACCCGGCACCAGGGCGTGACGACCCCGTCCTCGGCCTCCTTCGTGCCGATGATCTGGGGCACCGCGTCCGTCACCGACGCGGCGCTGGCGCAGGCGCGCGCGGCGGGGCCGTACCTCCTCGGCTTCAACGAGCCCGACATGGCGCAGCAGTCGAACATGACCGTCGACCAGGCGCTGGGGCTGTGGCCCAGGCTGATGGCGGCGGGCAAGGTGCTGGGCAGCCCGGCGGTGGCGTACGGCGGGGACACCGCCGGCGGCTGGCTGGACCGGTTCATGTCCGGGGCGCAGGCGAAGGGGTACCGGGTCGACTTCATCACGCTGCACTGGTACGGCGGTGACTTCCGCACCCCGCAGGCCGTGCAGCAGCTGACCTCGTACCTGGCGGCGGTGTACGCGCGCTACCACAAGCCGATCTGGCTCACCGAGTACGCGCTGATCGACTTCTCGCAGGGGACCAGGTTCCCGTCCGCGCAGCAGCAGGCGGACTTCGTCACCGCGTCCACGAAGGCGCTCGACGCGCTGCCGTACGTACAGCGGTACGCGTGGTTCGGGCTCGGCGCGGATCCGGCGAAGCCGAGCAGCGGGCTCTTCACGAGCGGTACGGCGGCCACGGCGGCGGGCCGGGCCTTCCAGGCGGCACGCTGAGCGGAGGGGCTCACGCCCCGGGTGGGAAACGGGGTGCGTGGTGTTGGTGCCTTGGCTGCGGGCCGGTGAGGGTTGCTCGCGCAGTTCCTCCCCCAGCCTTCGGCCGGGGGTACCCCCAGCGCCCCTTCGGGGGCGCCTGCCGTGGCGTGGGGAATAGGTGGCGGTGGGGTCTCGTTCTGTGGGTATAGTTGAATCGTAAACAACCTGGAGGGTGAGCGAGCATGCAGTTCGGGATCTTCACGGTCGGCGACGTCACGCCGGACCCCACCACGGGCCGGACGCCGAGCGAGCGGGAGCGCATCAAGGCGATGGTCGCGATCGCGCTGAAGGCCGAGGAGGTCGGCCTGGACGTCTTCGCGACCGGCGAGCACCACAACCCGCCGTTCGTGCCGTCGTCGCCGACCACCATGCTCGGTTACGTCGCCGCGCAGACGGAGAAGCTGATCCTCTCCACCTCCACCACCCTCATCACGACCAACGACCCGGTGAAGATCGCCGAGGACTACGCGATGCTCCAGCACCTGGCCGACGGCCGGGTGGACCTGATGATGGGCCGTGGCAACACCGGGCCGGTCTACCCCTGGTTCGGGCAGGACATCCGCGAGGGCATCAACCTCGCCATCGAGAACTACGCCCTGCTGCGCCGGCTGTGGCGCGAGGACGTCGTCGACTGGGAGGGCAAGTTCCGCACGCCGCTCCAGGGCTTCACCTCGACCCCGCGGCCGATGGACGACGTGCCGCCGTTCGTCTGGCACGGCTCGATCCGCTCGCCCGAGATAGCCGAGCAGGCCGCCTACTACGGTGACGGCTTCTTCCACAACAACATCTTCTGGCCCGCCGACCACACCAAGCGGATGGTCGAGTTCTACCGGAAGCGGTACGCCCACTACGGGCACGGCACGCCCGAGCAGGCGATCGTCGGGCTCGGCGGCCAGGTGTTCATGCGGAAGAACTCGCAGGACGCGGTGCGCGAGTTCCGGCCGTACTTCGACAACGCGCCGGTGTACGGGCACGGGCCGTCCCTGGAGGACTTCACCGAGCAGACCCCGCTGACGGTGGGTTCGCCGCAGCAGGTGATCGAGAGGACGCTGGGCTTCCGCGAGTACGCGGGCGACTACCAGCGCCAGTTGTTCCTGATGGACCACGCGGGGCTGCCGCTGAAGACGGTCCTGGAGCAGCTCGACATGCTCGGCGAGGAGGTCGTGCCGGTGCTGCGCAAGGAGTTCGCGAAGGGCCGTCCGGCGGACGTCCCGGAGGCGCCGACGCACGCGTCGCTGCGGGTCGCCGCGGCGGAGGAGAAGGCCGCGGAGAAGGCCGCGGAGAAGGCTGCGGACAAGGCGTCGGAGAAGGCGTCGGAGAAGAAGGAGGTCGGGGCATGAAGCTCGTCGTGGTCTCGGCGGGGCTGAGCGTGCCGTCGTCCACGCGGCTGCTGGCCGACCGGCTGGCGGCGGCCGTGGGCCGGCAGGCCGCGGCCGAGGTGGAGGTCGAGGTGGTGGAGCTGCGCGACCTCGCGGTCGAGATCGCGCACAACTTCACCAACGGGTTCCCGGGGCGGAAGCTGGCCGCCGCGCAGGAGGCGGTGGCCGGGGCGGACGGCCTGATCGCGGTCACGCCGGTGTTCACGGCGTCCTACAGCGGGCTGTTCAAGTCGTTCTTCGACGTGCTCGACAAGGACGCGCTGGCGGGCAAGCCGGTGCTGATCGCGGCGACCGGGGGTACGGCGCGGCACTCGCTGGTCCTGGACCACGCGCTGCGGCCGATGTTCACGTACCTGCGGGCGGTGGTCGTGCCGACGGGCGTGTACGCGGCGTCCGAGGACTGGGGCGCGGAGGGCCTGGAGGGGCGGGTCGAGCGGGCGGCCGGTGAGCTGGCGGGGCTGATGACCGGCTTGTCCGGCACCGGGCCCGTCGAGCCGGAGGCGCTGCCGGTCGTACCGTTCGCGGAGCAGCTTGCGAGGCTGGCCGCGAGCTGAGGGGGCTGGGGCCGGGGGGTGGGCACGCTCACCGGCGCTTGCCGGGTGCCGCCGCGCCCACCCGTGCCGCCCCGCGGCACGCCTGCCCGCAGCTATGTATGCAGTACGCGGCTGGGCAGCGCCCCGTGAGGGGCGCGGGGAACTGCGCGAGCAACCCCCACCCACCCGCGGCCGGGATTCGACGTGGGTTCCGCTGTGACGGTGAGAGGCAGGTAAAAAGGGTGATCGTAGGCCCGCTCACCACGGCAGAACCGCCGGAGGCCTTGGCAGACTGGTGAGGTGCCCCAGACTGTGCTGCTCGCCGAAGACGACCGCGCCATCCGCCACGCCCTGGAGCGGGCCCTCACCCTGGAGGGTTATGAGGTGACGGCGGTCGCGGACGGCGTGGAGGCCTTGGCGCACGCCCACCGCATCGCCCCGGACGTCCTCGTCCTCGACGTGATGATGCCCGGCATCGACGGCCTCCAGGTCTGCCGCGTGCTGCGGGCAGAAGGGGACCGCACCCCGATCCTCATGCTGACCGCGCTGGTGGAGACCGCCGACCGGATCGCGGGACTGGACGCCGGCGCCGACGACTACGTCGTCAAGCCCTTCGACGTGGAAGAGGTCTTCGCCCGGCTGCGGGCGCTGCTGCGCCGGACCCTGCCCGTCACCACCGGCGGCGGCAGCGGCGGCAGCGGTGGCGGCGGTGTGGTCGCCGAGTCAGGCCGCGAGCCGCAGATCTCCGACCGGCAGGTCGAGGCGGCCGGCCTGCGGATGGACCTCCAGGCCCGCCGGGCCTGGCGCGGCCGGCGCGAACTGGAGCTGACCCGCACCGAGTTCGAACTCCTTGAGCTGCTGGCCAGGAACGCGGGGATCGTCCTCGACCACTCCACGATCTACGACCGCATCTGGGGCTACGACTTCGGCCCCGGCTCCAAGAACCTCGCCGTCTACGTCGGCTACCTGCGCCGCAAGCTCGACGAGCCGGGCGCCCCGCAGCTGATCCACACCGTCCGGGGCGTGGGTTACGTGCTGCGGGAGGACTGAGTGGCCCGCCGCCCCGGGCTGCCCGCGCGGCTCAGGCGGATGCTGGCCCGGCGCCGGCCCAAGCTCGTCTCCCTGCGGACCACCTTCGTCGTCTCCTTCGCGGCGGTCACGGCCGCCGTCACGATCGTCGTCGGCATCCTGTCGTACAACGCCGCCGCCCGGCTGGTCCGCGTCGACCAGCAGTCGGTGTTCACGCAGGTCGTCTCCGACGTCCAGGACGAGGTCAAGCAGCACAGGATGGTGCCGGCCGACTTCTCCTCCTCCCAGCCCGGCCATGACCTGGTCCGGCCCGCGCGCACCGACGTGCAGGTGCTCGGCGCGCAGGGCGAGATCATCGACCGCGGCAGCCCGGTGCTGCCCGTCACCGCCGCGGACCGGGCGGCGGCCGGCGCCGCGGCGGCCGGGAAGACGGTCCAGCACAAGGACGTCCAGGCAGGCGAGGACCTGTTCCGGATCGCCACGGTCGCGCTCGGCGGCGGGCGGGGCGCGGTGCAGGTGGCGCAGGAGTTCAGCGACACCGAGGACCTGCTCCAGGCGCTCCAGCAGCGGACCCTGCTGCTGATGGCGGCCGTGGTGGTGGCCGCCGGGCTGTTCGGCTGGTGGCTGGCGAGGCGGATCACCCGGCGGCTGGTGATCCTGACCTCGGCCGCGGAGAACGTGGCCCGCACCCGGCAGCTCGGCATCCAGGTACCGGTGACGGGACTGGACGAGGTGGGCAGACTGGGCCGCGCCTTCGACCGGATGCTGGGCCGCCTCGCCCAGTCGGAGGAGGACCAGCGGCGCCTGGTCCAGGACGCGGGCCACGAGCTGCGTACCCCGCTGACCTCGCTCCGTACGAACATCTCCCTGCTCCGCCGGATCGACGAACTCCCGCCCGCGACCCGCGACGAGCTCGTCGCCGACCTCGGTCAGGAGGCGCGCGAGCTGACCGACCTGGTCAACGAGCTGGTCGACCTGGCGGCCGGGCAGTCCGACACCGAGCCGCCGCAGCACGTGGACCTGGCCGACATCGCGGAGGACGTGGCGGGGCTGGCCCGGCGCCGTACCGGACGCGAGATCGTGCTGCGCGCGGCCGGTGACACGACGACCGACGGGCGGCCCGGCATGCTCCAGCGGGCCGTCTCCAACCTGGTCGAGAACGCGGCCAAGTTCGACCGGGACGGCAAGGCCCCCATCGAGATCAGCGTCACCGGCCCCGCCCGCCCGGGCACGGTCCGCGTCGAGGTCCTCGACCGCGGCCCGGGTATCGCCGAGGGCGACCTGATCCGCATCTTCGACCGCTTCTACCGCGCCGCCGACGCCCGCTCCCTCCCCGGCTCCGGCCTCGGCCTCTCCATCGTCCGCGAGGTAGCCATGGCCCACGGCGGCGCCCCCTTCGCCTTCCGCAGGGAGGGCGGCGGCGCGGTGATCGGGTTCACGGTGGGCGGGGGGTTCGCGGGCGGCACACCCCGCGTCTGACCGACCCGCCGACGACCCGTCGGGCGACCCGCCCGTCGGCGGCCCGTCGGCGCGCGTGCTCGGCTACGCCATGGCGATCGGCACGCTCAGCCCGGTCACGGGCGCCGTCGCCGAGGGCGCGGAAGCGGTGGCCGGGGCCGTCGCCGAAGGAGCGGAGGCGGTGGTCTGCGAGGACTTTCCGGGAGCCATCCGGCCGGAACCGTCCACCGGGCAGATGTATTTCCAGGACCAGAGCAACCTGGGTGTGAAGTGCCGGTGGGACTTCCAGGACGGCGGATTCACCGGCATGCTGGCCCGGCTGGCCCGGCAGCCGGTGTCCAACCAGGCCTTCCAGGCGGCCGTCAACAAGGGTCCGGGTTGGTTGGGAGAGGCTCCATGATCAGGCTGAACACCCCCATGCGGGAGTTGGCGGGCGCCCGTCCGCTGGACGCGGCGTCCTGGGAGGCCCTTCCCCCGCCGCTCCGCACGCTGATCGACTCGGGATGGGTGCTCGAGACGGACGGCGCGTGCCTCCTGGCCGCACTCCGGGACGGCTACCACGGCTCCCGAGCGGCGTTCGCCGACACGACGGGATTCGAAGCGTCCGTGAACGGCCTGGGTATCCCCGACTGGGACATCGAGACGCAGGCCGGTGAACGCACTCGCGACCTCTTCGTCCGCGCGGTCTCCTATGCCAAGTTCGCTCTGAAGCGGGCGGGGACCACGACCGCCACCGGCGGCCTGACGGCTGTCGTGTCGCTGTCGAACTCCCTGGAAGGGGAGCCGGGAGTCACTGCCCGGGTGACGTTCTTTCTCGCGCGCGACGACGAACCGTCCCTGGTCGAGGACGTGGACGCGTACCGGGAAGAGGCGCTGCTGGTGTTCCGGAGGTCGGACCTGTGAGCTTCGGCGTCACGACCCCCACGGAACCGTGAGGAAACCCTCTGCTCGGGCGCTCGCCAATCCGATTCTCGGGAGGTCGCTGCTCTTGGTGAAGAGGATGTAGCGGGGTTCCCACACCGGGCGGTACTTGGCGTTTGCGCGGTACAGGGACTCGATCTGCCACCAGCGGGAGAAGAAGGTGAGGGTGGTGTGCCAGAGGCGCAGGACCGGGCCCGCGCCGAGGCGGGAGCCGCGTTCGAAGACCGAGCGGAACATGGCGAAGTTGAGGGAGACGCGGTCGACCTTGAGCTCGGCGGCGCGGAGGAGGAGTTCGACGACCATGAACTCCATCAGGCCGTTCTCGGAGTCGCGGTCGCGGCGCATCAGGTCCAGGGAGAGGCCCTGCTCGCCCCAGGGGACGAAGCTGAGCAGGGCGCGGGGGGTGTCGTCCGCGTCCCGGCACTCCAGCATCATGCAGCGGCCGTCCGCCGGGTCGCCGAGGCGGCCGAGGGCCATGGAGAAGCCGCGTTCCGTGGCGCCGTCGCGCCAGCTGTCGGCCCGTTCGATCAAGTGCGCCATCTCGTCGGCCGGGATGTCCTCGTGGCGGCGGATGCGGACCGTGTAACCGGCGCGGCGGACCCGGTTGTGGGCCTGGCGGACGACGCGCATCGCGCGGCCCTCCAGGGTGAAGTCGGCGATGTCGACGATCGCCTCGTCGCCGAGTTCCAGGGCGTCCAGGCCGTGCCGGGCGTAGACGGTGCCCGCCTCCTCGCTCGCGCCCATGACGGCCGGGGTCCAGGCGTGCTGCCGGGCCTCCGTCAGCCAGGCGTCGATCGCGCCGGGCCAGGCCTCCGGGTCGCCGATCGGGTCGCCGGAGGCGAGGCTGACGCCGCCGACGACGCGGTAGGTGACCGCGGACTTGCCGGTGGGGGAGAAGATCGCCATCTTGTCGCGGCGCAGCGCGAAATAGCCGAGGGAGTCGCGGGCGCCGTGCCGCTCCAGCAGGCCGCGCAGCCGGGACTCGTCCTCGGGGCTGAGCAGGCGGCGGCCCCGCGGGGAGCGGAAGCCTGCGTAGAGGACCAGGCAGAAGGCGGCGGCGAGGAGGACGTTGATGACGATGTCGGTCCAGCGGGGGGCGTGGACCGCGGTGACGTGGTCGGCGAGCGGGCCGACGCTGACGCCCCGCAGGAGGGTGTAGGCGATCTCGTCGGGCAGGGTGGCGCCGGGCAGCTTGTTCGTGGCGTGCACGAGGAGCGTGCCCAGGCCGCCGGTCACGAGGAGGCCGCCGGCGCCCACCGCCAGCGCCGTCTTCGGGTTGGACGGGTCGCCGATCGCGTTGAACTCCCGGCGGCTGACCAGCAGCGCGGTCACGAAGAGGCCGGTGAGGGCCGCCGAGACCCAGTTGAAGGCGTGGGCGCGGTACTCGTGCTGGGTGAGGGCGAGGACGTAGAGGGCGAAGAGCGGGGCGGACAGGACCAGGTTGACCACCCAGGCCGCGCGCTTGCGGCGGCGCATCACCAGGACGAAGAAGATGGCGAGGGCGGCCGACACCAGGCCCGCCGTGGCCAGGTACGGGGTGAAGAACTGGCCGGAGTGGTGCGCGTGCTGCCGGTGGAGGTGCAGGGTGATGCGGCCGTTGTTGTGCTCGTCGACCTCCTGGCGGAAGGGGAGCGACAGCACCGCCACTATGTTCAGTACGGCGATCGCGCGCAGGTACCAGACGGTGAAGTCGGCGGCCCGCCTGTGCAGTGCCCCGCCGGAGGCGCCGGAAGGGGCGCGGAAGGCGGCGGAGACGCGGGGCGGGATCAGGGTCGACAGCTGTGCGGGCATGGGGACCGGTCACCTTGGGGACGGGGAGCGGATTGACGGAGGGCTGACCCTACAGTCTGTAGGGTAACGGTGGAGGGCGGGGGAGGCGTCCGCCGCGGTACGAAAGCGGTAGGGAAAACGGTGTGAAAGGCCGTCCCACCTCTTACGGACGCGCGAGGGCCTGTGCCCGTTCCCGCTCCGCGCGCCGCCGGGCCGCCAGCATCCACGCCAGGTTGCCGATGGCCGCCCCGGCCGCCACCGCGGCCACGATCACCCCGCCGGTCGCCAGTCCGTCGCTGAACAGGTGCGGGCGCCGGTCGAGGGCCTGCAGGCCGAAGCCGGACAGCTCGTACACGCCGACGGCCGCGACCAGCAGGCTCGCGACCAGCACCGCCACCGTGGGGGCGATGCTGCGCCGCGCCTCCTGTGTGTCCGTGCCCTGCATGAGTACCCCCGTGAGCTGACGAGCCGCCGTGGCCGATGGGGAACCTACAATACGTAGGGTTTGGATGGCCTCAGGACGTGCGTATGTGCGTCAGCGTGGACATCGAGGGCATCACCGGGCTCGTCGGCCGGGTCGACACCACTCCGGGCAGGTGCCCCGGGTGTCCTCGGTCACAGCGTCACAGCGTCACAGCGTCACAGCTTCACAGCTTCACGGGTCACGAGGCCGAGGACAGGCCACCGCCGCGGCCCTCGGCGTCCCGGTCGTGGCACTCACGGGTGACGACGCGGCGTGCGCGGAGATGACGGCCCGGGACGAAACGGTGCTCACCGCGCCCGTGAAGTACGCCCGGGACCGGTTCGCCGCCGGGCCGCGCCCGGCGGAGGAGGCCCGCCGGGCGGTCGAGAAGGGGGCTGCGACGGCCGGCCCCCGTACCGCTGACGCCCGGCCGAGGGCTCAGCCGAACCGGCCGGCCACGTAGTCGGCCGTGCGCTGGTCCTGCGGGGAGTTGAAGACCGCCGCCGTGTCGCCGTGCTCGACGATGCCGCCCGGGGTGCCCTGCTCCGCCAGGAAGAACGCGCACTGCTGGGAGACGCGCGCCGCCTGCTGCATGTTGTGGGTGACGATGACGATCGTGACCTGACCGGCCAGGTCCTGGATGGTCTCCTCGACACGGCGCGTGGAGGTGGGGTCCAGGGCCGAGCAGGGCTCGTCCATGAGGAGGACCCGGGGCCGGACCGCCAGGGCCCGCGCGATGCACAGGCGCTGCTGCTGGCCGCCGGAGAGGGCGCCGCCGGGCTGACGGAGCCGGTCGCGGACCTCCTTCCACAGGCCGGCGCGGGTCAGGGACTCCTCGACCAGCACGTCCTTCTCCCGGCGGTTCACCTTCGTGCCGGTCAGCTTCAGGCCGGCCACCACGTTGTCGTAGATCGACATCGCCGGGAACGGGTTCGGCTTCTGGAAGACCATGCCGATCCTGCGGCGGGCGTCGGTCAGCCGCCAGGACGGGTCGTAGATGTCCTCGCCCTCGAAGAGCACCTCGCCGCCGAACTGCGCCGACGGGATCAGCTCGTGCATCCGGTTCAGGGTGCGCAGGAACGTCGACTTGCCGCAGCCGGACGGGCCGATCAGCGCGGTCACCTCGCCCGCGGGCATGGTCAGCGACACCTGGCTGAGCACCTGGTGGGAGCCGAACCAGGCGGAGACGGCCCGGGCTTCGAGCATGGCGGGCGCGGGGCCGTCCACCACGGCGGTGGCGGTGGCGGTGGCCGTGGCGGTGGGGAGTACGGCGGTGTCGGTCATCTCGGTGGTCACGGCGATCTCGGCAGTCTCGGCGGTTTCGGTCGTTTCGACAGTTTCGGCGGGTTCGGTCGTTTCGGCTGGCTCGGGTACTTCGGTCACTTCGGTTGCCTGGGTTGTTTCAGACACTTCACTCACCTCGGTCACAGCAGGTTCGGCAGCAGTTCGGTGGTCCGCGTCGCGACCTGGAGGCCGAGCACCGCGACGACCGGGGCGAAGACGATCCACGTCTGGTGGCGGCCCCAGCGGTGCCAGGTCCAGACGCCGGCCACGGCGGTCAGGAGCAGCGCCTGCATCCACATCACCAGCGGCCACGGCACCCCGGAGGGGCGGGCCAGCGGCTCCTCGGAGCCGGGGAGGGTGCCGGCCCGGATCACGGCCGACGGGGTCTGGAACGGCGCGGAGACCAGGTCGGCGTCGACGCGCAGCACGCCCGAGGGCATGAACTTCGGGCCCGCGGCGGTGATGAGGACGACCCGGCTCTTGCCCGAGGCCAGCGCCGTCGGCGCCGGGTCGCCGGCCCGCCGTACGTCGATGACCTGGAACTTCGCCTTGCCCTGGCCGGTGGTGACGGTGAACGTGTCGCCCGTGGCGAGCTGGGAGAGCTTGCCGAACGGGCCGCCGTACGCCGCCGCCCGGCCCATCAGCACGCTGGTGCCGGCCTGGCCCGGCATCGGGGTGTCCCGGCGGTGACCGGGGCCGTCGGTCATGACGGAGGAGTCGGTGCCCTCCAGGACGACCTGGCTCAGGCCCAGCTTCGGTATCTCGACGATCGCGACCGGCGTGCCGGGCGCCAGCAGCTTGCCGTCCTGGTCGGTCTGCGCCACCGGGGCGGTGCCGAGGGCGAGTTGCTCGCGCAGCTGGTCGAAGTCGGCGTGCTGGGCGGAGTGTTGCTGGGCGCTGCTGAACACGAGCAACTGGGCGGTGATGCCGAGCAGCAGGGCGGCGAGGCTGAGCAGTCCGCCGCGCGAGAGGTGGCGGACGAAGGTGAGGCTGCGGACGGGCCTGCGGGGCACGGCCGGAGCCAGGGTTTTCGGTGTCGGTACGGCGACGGTCATGGCGGCCCGCCTCCTTCGGGGAGTCAGTGAGGGGCCGCCGGGAGCCGTGGAAGGCTCCCGGCGGGCCCGTCAGGCGGTCACTTGCTGGTGATGGTGAAGTTGGCGCCGGTCTTCGAGTTCACGGTCGAGGAACCGACGTAGAAGGCGTGCAGGGTGTGCTTGCCCTTGGCCAGCTTCGGGAGGGTGATGGTGACCTTGCCGCTGCTCAGGGTGCCGGTCGCGATGACCTTGGAGCCCTGGTAGATGCGGACGGTGCCGGTCGGGGTGGTGCCGGTCGCGGTGACCTTGACGGTGACCTTGCCCTTGGCGGTGTGGCTCACCGAGGTCGGGTGCGAGGTGGAGACCGCCGCCGTCGCCTTGGTGATCTTGAGGGAGACGGTGGTGGAGGACGCGTTCAGCTTGGAGGTGCCCGGGTAGGACACCGACAGCGAGTGCGTGGCGACCTTGAGGTGGTTCGACAGGCCGATGGTGACCTTGCCGGACGAGTCCAGGGTGCCGGTGCCGACGAGGGTGGTGCCGTCCTTGACGGTGACCTTGCCGGTCGGCTTCACGCTGTGCGAGCCGGTGACGGTGACGACGACCTTCGGGGTCTTGCCGTAGGCGGTGGTGGCGGCGGTGGCCGTGGTCTTGCTCGCGTACTTGACCGCGCCGGTCCAGGTGGCGGCGGCACCGGTGCCGTTGAGGTTGTTGGCCGTGACCGTGGCGGTGTAGGTGCCGTTGGTCAGGTTGGGGAAGGAGAGCGACGTGGTGGTGGCCGCGACGTCCTTGACGGCGACGACGGCGCCGTCAGCGTCGGTCAGCGCGATCCGGTAGTCGGTGACCGGCAGCGCGGTGGCGGACGGGGCGGTCCAGGACAGCTTCACGCTCGCGTCGCCGACGGTGGCCTTCACCGTGGGGGCACCGGGCACCGACGCGTCGACGCCGGACTCCTCCAGGCCGCCGACCTTGGCGTGCTTGGTCAGGAGGATGGAGCCGTTGTAGGACTCGTTGACGAAGCCGAACTTGGAGATGACCCCCTCGGCGGCGTCCGACGCCAGCGCGGCGGTGTGGCTGCCGCTGGTGACGAAGACGTCGTACAGGTCCTTGTCGAAGAAGATGCTGTTGGTGTCGATCGCACGGCTCGGCACGACGTTGTAGACGTCGCGGCCGAAGGTGGAGTTGTCGTAGTAGGCGGTGACCGGGGCCAGCTTGCCGTTGACGGTCGTGACCGGGCTGGTGGCGCCGCCGGTGTCGCCGGGCAGCTGGACGGAGGCCAGGTGGCCGCCGGCCGCGGCTGCCGTCTTGCTGTAGTCGGGGGAGACGCCGTTGAGCTGGGCGATCCACGAACCGACCGAGAAGGGGACGAGCGCCCCGTCCTCGGTGAGGGCCGCGTTGGCCTGGTTCTCCTGGACGGTGGTGACGTTCGGGGAGAGCGTGGCGTCGGTCAGGCCGATCGCCGCGAGGAAGAACTTGCGCGTGCCGGAGCCGGCCTGCGGGATCCTCGGGTGCACGGTCTGGCCGTTCACCGTGGTGAGCGTGCCCGAGTAGATGTCGTGCAGCTGGTCCGCCGTCAGCGTGTCCAGGGCCGAGCCCTTGACCGCGACGCCGACCGCGTCACGCGCCATCGGGATGTACGTCAGCGCGGTGCCGGAGACGGACGGGCCGCCGGAGGAACGGGCGAAGTCGACCTGGCCGCTGATGGAGACACCGGCGCTGGTCGGGTACTTGTCGCCGGTCAGCGCCTCGCTCAGGGCGAGACGGCCGTTGCCGGAGCCGTTCGGGCGCAGGAAGGACGGGCCGTCGGTCCGGGTCTTGATGTTCGAGGTGGTGGAGCCGGTACCGGGCTCGATCGCGTCGTACGACGCGATGCCCGCGCCGTCCGTCGACTTCACCGCGGTGGCGGAGTAGCTGGTGCCGTTGACGGTGTCACCGGCCAGGGCGTTCAGCACGTCCTGGGTGGTGTCCGAGCCCACGCCGACCAGCTGGCGGAAGGCACCGGCGTCGGGGTCGGCGACCGCCGGGGTGGCGAGGGCGAGGCCGCCGGCCACCACGGCAGCGGCGACGAACGCCGCCGAAGAGCGCATTCTGCGCATCGAGAGTCTCCTGACGAGAGCTAGCTAGCTGGGTGTTGCCAGAGGATCTGGCAGGGTGGTGCGAGCCGTCCGCCCCGACTGCCTTTCGGGGCGGGCGGCCGTCTGTGGGCGCCCCTTCAGGGGCGCGGGGAACTGCGCGACCAGCCACGACGAGCCCGCAGCCGACGCACGGCTGCGGTCACGGAAGCCACCGACAGCTGACGCCCACCGGCGAACGGCGCCCCCACTCCGGCCACCGCCCCGAGCGCGGCCCCGACCGGCACCGCATAGCGCAGCGGATTCGCCGGGTCGGCCGGGGTGTTGCCGGCCGCGGTGGTCTCCAGCGCCTTGCCGCCGTCGAAGGACGGCTTGGCGCTGGGCGAGGTGCTGGTGCCGTCGGCCGGCGTACCCGTACCGGCGCCGCCGGTCGTGCCGCCGTCGACTGTGCCGGTACCGCTGGGGGCGCCGCCCCCGCTCGTGTCGGTTCCGCCGCCGTCGGCCGAGCCGCTGGTGGAAGTCGGTCCGGTGTAGGTGAGCAGCGAGTTCGCCGCCTTGACGGTCTGGGCGCGCAGCTTCGAGGAGAGCGGGGCGTAGCCGTCGGGCAGCTTGCCCGGGTCGGCGCCCGGGGTCTGGCCGGTCGCGGCGGCGTAGTGCAGCAGGGCCGCGTAGTCCTGGCGGGCCGCCTTGCTCTCCTTGCCGGGCCGGACCGCCGCGTAGACCAGCTCGGAGAGCGGGTAGGCGCCCTTCGCGGTGGCGTTGGCCGGGGTGATCTCGGCGACGCCGGAGCCGGTGGCGGTCGCGGCGGCTGCGGTCAGGCCGGCGGTGCTCGGGGCCACGTACTTGCCGGCGGTGTTCTTCAGCTCGGCGGTCTGCAGGCCGTACCGGGCCGCGGAAGCGGTGTCCGTGATCGTGATGATGAAGCGCGAACCGACCGTCTGCGGGCCCGGGCTCTTGTACGACTGCGGGCTGGACAGCGCGTCCCAGCTGGACTTCCACAGGGTGTCCGCGCGCCGGGTGTGCAGGGCGCCGGAGTGCATGTCGTCCACGTAGGGGTGGAAGTCGGTCATGCACTGGGTGGCCGTGGACGGCGCGTCCGAGCCGGGCGGCACCGTGCACCACGGGTCGCTCTTCGGGTAGTCGTCGGTGCTCGACGGGTCGAAGGCGATACCGGTCGGGTTCAGGTCGGCGTTGGTGCTGTAGTACGGGTTGACCCGCATGCCGTCGTCGTCCGGGACACCGGCGAGGAACTGCCGGGCGTCCTTGTCGGCGAGGATCCACTGCCAGATCGCGCGGGCGGTGTCGGAGTGGCCGAGCGAGGTGATCAGGTCGGTGTCGGTGGCCGGCGTCTCGGCGACCGACAGGTACTGGAACTCCGGGTTCAGGGCGATGAACTCGGGGTCGGAGGCGATACCGGCCGGGTTGTTCTTCGTCCAGCCGTACCCCTTGGCCGCCGTGCCGTTGATGACCGAACCCCAGGGGGAGTTGCGGTACGACTCGGTGAGCAGCTTGGCGACCAGGCGCTGGTCGAGCTTGATGGACTCGACCTTGGTGCCGGCGAGTTTCCTGATGCTGTCCGGTGCGTCCGACTTGGGTCTGCGCTCGATCGTGAACCCGATGACGGCTCCGGAGAGCGCGACCGGTGCGTAGGTCGTGGTCCCCGACGGTGCGCTGGTGCCCGCGTCCGCGCCCAGTTTCCGGGTGGTGAAGGCCAGGCCGGTGGAGGAGGGGTCCGAGATCAGCCGGGACCGGGTGTCGGGCTCACCGAGTTCGGTGTAGCCGTAGACCTTGCCGACCGAGCAGAGCTGGGACTGCCAGCTGGTCATCGCGTCCGCCGCCAGCTCGCTGCCGGTGGTGGGGCGTTCCTCGGCGCCCAGGGCGCAGTTGCTGCCGACGCTGTTGAAGTCCAGCTTGACCGCGATCCGGTTCTTCCAGTTGGTGGAGGAGACGGGGGAGCCTGCGTTGACCTGGCTCTGGTCCGCGTACGGCTTGCCGTCCAGGTCCAGATGGCCCTGCGGGACGATCACCAGCCAGCAGGAGCGGGGCTTGGTGACGCCGTCGGTGGTGACGGGGATGCCGCAGCCGAGGTGGGGTGCCTCGTTGGCGGTCTGGACCTCGAAGTACTCCTTGCCGGTGCCGTTGGTGCCGGTGCGGCCGAAGTCGATCTCGTTGGTCGTGTTGTAGTTGAACAGCGCGTTGTTCTGGGTGTTGGTGGTGATCGTGGTGCCGTCCACCGACTTGAAGGGGACCTCGCCCGGGGCGTTCGGGTTGGCGGCGCCGTACCGGTTGTCCTGGCCGTAGTTGGTGGGGTCGGCGCTGTAGAAGATCTGCCGGGTGTCGTCCTGCCCGTTGCCCGGCCAGCTGGTGCGGTTGGTGGTCGGGGAGGCGCCGTACTGGCACTGGGTGCGCGACGGGCCCGGGTTGGACGGGACCGTGCCGTCGTCGTCGCCCCAGCACTGCATGATCTGCACGAAGTCGGTGTTGAACGACGTGCCCGCGAAGGTGGTCGGGGTACCGCCGGTCCAGCTGACCGTGACGGCCTGGCTGGTGAGGTCCTTGGTCTGGGAGACCGTGAACTTCATGTCCTGGAACTCGCCGCGCCCGGAGACGGTCACCGCGGAGCCGGTGGCCGCGGCGGCCGTGGGGGCGGTCTGGGCGACCGCGAGTCCGGCGAGGGCGCCGACGGTGGCGCCGGCCAGCAGGCGTATCAGCGCGTTGCGTATCCGGGTGCGTCTCATCGCGAACTCCCGTCGTCGGAAGGCTTGGCGCCGTTCGCGTTGCCGTTGGCCCTGCTGCCGACCAGGCGGGAGACCACCGAGGGCAGCAGGAGCAGGCCGAAGACCAGGACCGCGGCCAGCAGCATCAGCGTCTGGGTGCCGGTCCAGCCGTGCCCGGTGGCCACGGCCACCGGCTGGGCGAGGGCCACCGTGCCGTCGGCGCCCGCGCCGGTGCCGCCGGAGGCGGTACCCGTGCCGCCGTTCGGGGAGATGGTCTGGCCGGTGTCCGGGTCGACGGAGGGCTGGGCGCTGTTGCCGCCGGTCGCACCGGAGTCGCCGCCGGTGGCGCTGCCGCTGGAGCCGGTGCCGGTGGAGCCGGTCGAACCGCCCGTGGAGCCGCCGCTGCCGTTGCCGGAGTTGGTGGTGGTGGCGCCGCCGCTGCCGCTGGTGCAGGGCGCGGCACCCTTCCTGTCGCAGGCGGCCGGGTAGGGCGCGGTCTGCGCGAGGCGGTTCTCGCCGTTGGCCGTGAAGGTCGGGTTGTTGCAGTTCTTGATGTTGATGTTCTGCGTCTGCACGCCCGGGATCCGGCGGATCTGGTCGAAGCCGGCCTGGACGAGGTTGATCGGGAGCGGCGAGTAGCCGAGGTTCGGCGCCTGCTGCTGGCCCTGGCACATGAAGTAGTACGAGAACGCGCCGAGCGTCTTGCCCTTGGCCTCGGTGAAGGTGCCCTGCACCTTGAGCGGCAGGATCATGTACGAGTAGCTGGACAGCGGGTAGTTGCGCTTGTCGCTGTCGTTGTAGACGCCGTCGAGCTGCTGGGTGAGGTAGTCCGACGAGTTCTTGTTGGTGTTGATCTTCGCCTTGAGAAGGGAGACCGCCACGTTCTGCGGGGTGGGCTCGGTGTAGTAGCCCGCGTGGTTCAGGACCTTGGCGACCGGGTAGTGCGCGTTGAGCGCGTACGAGTAGTTGACGTACCCGATCGCGCCCTCGCCGTAGTTCTGGGCGACGTAGCCGGCGACGCCGAGGTCACCGGACTGGGCGATCATGCCGGAGACGGTGGGGTAGTACGACGTCTGTCCGCACGATCCCGAGCGGCCGACCTTGGCGCAGTAGGCGTTCCACAGCGACTTGTGCTGGTTCGCCATCCACATCGTGAACTGGGCGGTGGAGCCGGAGCCGTCGGAGCGGACGACGGGGACGATGCTGCGGTGCGGCAGCTGCAGGCCGGGGTTGTCGGCCTTGATCGTCGGGTCGTCCCAGCTCTTGATGACCCCGGTGAAGATCTTGGTGACCACGTCGCCGGAGAGGCGGAGGTTGGTGACCTTCTTGCCGTTGACGGTGAGGTGGTACATGAACACCGTGCCGCCGGCGACGATCGGCATGTAGGCGTACGAGCCCTGCGCGGGGCGTTCGGCCGCGCTGCCGTCGGTCGGGTTCGTCTGGAACGGGATGTCGGAGACGGCGAAGTCGACGGTGCCGGACAGGAACTGGCGGCGGCCGTCCGACGAACCGGTGCCGGCGTAGCTGATCCGCATGCCGTTCTTGTTGACGTCACGCCGCCACTGGTCGACGGCGTTCTCGGCCCAGGTGGAGCCGGCGCCGGCGATGGGGGTGTAGCTGTCCGCGACGGCCGGGGTACCGGCGATGGTGCCGAGAATGCCTATGAGTGCGGCCAGGATGCCCAGCCGTCTCAGGGCGTTGATCACAAGGCTGGACATCAGTGCGCGTCTCCTGTAGCAGGGTCTGTGTTCCCACCCGCACCACCCGTGCGAGTTTCGTTGTCAGGTGCGGGTGGCCCCTGTGGGGCGGGATCGCCGTCGGCGGCAGCGGGTCCCTGCGGGAGGCCTTCGCCGTCCTCGGCTGCGGGTGCGTTGTCTTCGGGGGACTGCTCGCCGTTGTCGGGTGTCGGTGCGTCGTGGCTGGTCGCGCTCCGCGGCAGAGCCGCTGATTGATGCAGCCTCGCGCCCCTGGGTTCGTTGTTCTCGCCGGAGTCGTCAGAGGAACCGGTCTCGAACAACTCCAGGCCCGGCGTGTGGAGTTCGGCGAATCTTGTGGTGTCCCGGCGGGACGCCCTCGCGGCCCTGCGGGCCTGGCGCTTGTTCTGGTGGCCGGGGCCTCGGCCACCGATCACGCGGGCGATCACGAAGAGGACGAGGACGAGTGCCATCAGGACCGCCGCCGCGCCGAAGCCGCGCGCGATCATCGTGGGCTCGGGGGACTTGACGAAGTTGAAGACGGCCAGCGGGAGGGAGATCATCGGGCCGTTCGTCGGGTCGGCGTTGAGCGCAGCCGTGAAGCCCGCCGTGAGCAGAACCGGGGAGGTCTCGCCGATGCCGCGGGCCGTGCCGAGGATGACGGCGGTGGCGAGGCCCGAGCGGGCCGTCGGCAGGACCACGTGCCAGACCGTCCGCCAGCGCGGGGCGCCGAGCGCCTCGGACGCCTCCGTGAGGGTGCCGGGGACCAGGCGCAGCACGACGTCCGCCGCGCGGATCACGATCGGCAGCATCATCACGCTGATCGCGAAGCCGGCCGCCAGACCCGACTTCTGCATGCCGAGGTTGAGGATCCAGACGGCGTAGACCATCAGGCCGGCCACGATGGACGGCAGCGCGGTCATCGCCTCGACGATCGTGCGGACGAACCGGGAGAAGCGGCCCGGGATCTGGTTCAGGTACACCGCGCAGGCCAGGCCCAGCGGGACCGTGATCGCCAGCGCGATGGCGATCATGATGAGCGTGCCGAGCATGGCGTGCGCGATGCCGCCGTTGGTCAGCGGGTCGAGCGGGCCCGCCGCCTGCATGTCCTGGGTGAAGAAGTTGGCGTGCGGCAGGGCCTCCCGGCCGCGCCACGCGGTGAAGCCGACGACCATGGTGAGCGCGGCGAACATCAGGCCGCCCGCCGACCACAGGACGACGGTCATCACCCGGTCCCGTACCGCCTGCCCGTCCTCCTCAAGCCCTGTCAACACCGCGTAGATACCTAGGAAAGACAGGTAGGCGGTGACGAAGAACCCCAATCCGCCGGAGAACGGCGCGAGTTCGCCGAACAGGAGGACGGTCACGCACAGCCCGGAGGCGGCGGCGCCGAACACCGACAGCACACCGGAGCGGGTGACCCCGCCGATCCGGCGCGGCAGGTCGGGAAGCGCGGCGGCCGAGGCTGCCGAGGTCTCCGCGGGGGCGATCACGACCGTGCTCGTGGGGGTGTCCTGCGGGGCGTCCTGCGGGGCGTCCTGGGGAGCGCCCTTCTCAAGGTCTACGACGGTCATCGTCACGCCTCGCTCTGTGCGCCGGACCGTGACCGCGCCACGATCGAGGAGGCGGTGAAGTTGACCGCCAGGGTGAGCAGGAACAGCGCCAGGCCCGCCGCCATCAGCGCCGACATGCCGAAGGTCGAGGCGTCGCCGTAGTGCAGGGCGATGAGGGAGGAGACGGAGTTCGCGCCGGTCTGCAGGATGTGCGGCTGGATGTCGAAGACCGGGGAGATGATCAGGTAGACCGCGATGGTCTCGCCGAGCGCGCGGCCCAGGCCCAGCATCGTGCCGCCGATGATCCCGCCCATGCCGTAGGGCAGGACGACCGAGCGGATCATGCCCCAGCGGGTGGCGCCGAGCGCGTAGGCGCCCTCGCGTTCACCGGCCGGCGCCTGTGCGAACACCTCGCGCATCACCGAGCACTGGATCGGCGCGACCATCAGGGCCACGACGATGCCGGCCACGAAGGTGGAGGCGGTGTAGACGCTCTGGGAGGCCAGCGGCTCGCCCGGCTGGGTGCCGTCGACGTGCAGGAACGGGATCCACCCGAACCAGTCCGACAGCCACCGGGACAGCCCGATCACGTGCTGCTGGAGGAAGAAGAGGCCCCACAGGCCGTAGACCACGGACGGCACGGCGGCCATCAGGTCGACCATGGAGACCAGCGTGCGGCGGAGCGGGCGGGGCGCGATGTCCGAGATGAACAGGGCGGTCCCGAGGGCCAGCGGCACGCTGATGGTGACGGCCACGGCGGCGATCAGCAGGGTGCCGGTGAGCACGGCCGCGATACCGAAGCGGTGCACGTCCGGCTGCCATTCGGCGGTGGTGAGGAAGCCCCAGATCCCTCTGGTCCGCAGCGCCTGTCCGGCCCGGAGCAGAAGGAACAGCCCTACGGCAGCCATGATGGCGAGGACGATGACGCCGGAGGCCGTCAACTGGACCCGGAAGATCCGGTCCCCGAGTCCCCGGGCGGCCGAAAGCTGCCTGGGCACGGGTCTTTCGGATTCCGCCCCTGCGGAACCCTTGAGCGCGGACACCACTGTGCCCCCCCTATACGGAAACGAATTGCCCCCTACACGGCTCCAACGGGTTGCCGCGCGGGTTGAGTCAATGGCCGGTTCCTTGCGCACCAACGCGTCGAACATGGAGAGCAGGTGAACTGTTCATGCCATTTCAGTGGGGGAGATGTGGGTGCCTGTGTACTGGAGGGTCAGGCGGGACAGGGCGCGGCCGGATGCCGCCGTACCGGATACGAAGCCGCCGTACCGGATACGAAGAGGCGTGGGGCGGGGTTCAGCCGCGGGCCGCGCGGGTGAGGGCGTTCCTGGCGGCCTGCTCGTCCTGTCCCAGCAGTGCCTTCTCCAGGCTGTGGTCGGCGTGCCGGGAGAAGCGCTCGCCCTCGGCGACGTCCTCCTTGCTCAGCACGCGTCCGCACCACTCGCCCTGGTCGCCGGTGTGGTCGTCGAAGGGCACGGCCCCGCCCTCGCCGAGGACCGCCCAGCCGCCCGCGTGCCGGCGCAGGGCGAGCAGATAGGTGTGGCCGACCTGGAGGCGGGGCGCGTCGGTCGCCATCTCGGCGACGCGGGTGCCGGAGGACCGGTAGACCTCCCAGCCGGGCGCCACCATGTCGAAGGTGGCGCCGAGGGCGTGCCGGGGCGAGGTGCGCGACCACACCCTGCTGTCCGTCCGGAAGGTCACCAGCCGGTCCATCGCGTAGGCCACGGGCCCCTTGGCGTAGGTCCGCCGGTTCGTCTCCTGCTCCCCGGTCGGACTGGCGACCACGACGTGGTCGGCGTACGACACCCAGTCCTTCGCGGTCTGCGACGGATACAGGTCCGCCGACGTCCCGCACCCCGCCACCGACTCCAGCCCCGGCCTGCCGACCAGTACCCCGGCGACGATTCCGGCGGCGGCCAGCAGTGCGGCGGCCGGCCGCGTCGGCACGCGCCGGGGCGTGACGGATCGTTCCCCCATGATGAAAAAGCCCCCGTGGTCTCGCGTCCCCTGTGCGGCGGCGGAGGTGGTCAAGATCCGCGAGCCGCGTTGATCACTTTAGGCACGGCCGAACGAAAGCGGACAAGGGTCACCTCGGTCCGGCACAGAACTGTGACGCGGTCGCGGACGGCTCAGCAGCCGTCCGCGACCGGGGAGAACTCCAGCCGGGCGTGCCCGTCCGCGGCGAGGGCGTCGCCGTAGACCGTGCGGTCGACCCGGTACCAGACGTCGTCGCGTCGCTTGTCGCCGTTCACGTCGTCCAGTTCCACGCACCACTTCTCGGTGCGGACCGTCTTCCGGTAGGTCTCGGTGCCGCGGCGGACCCTGGTGCAGGACCGGTACCGCTCGGTCGTGTACCAGGTACGGGTCCTGCGCCTGCTGCCGGTTCCGCTGCTGGAACTGTGCCGGACCCGGCGCGTGGCGGTGGTGCACTTCTTGACCAGGCGGGGGCGGGTGGCCCGGGTCGTCTTCGCGGCGATGTGCCGGACGGAGTCCTTCAGGCCGCGCACGGTGTCGTCCTGGGCGGACGCGGTGCCGCCGGAGCCGGAGCCGGAGCCGGAGCCGGTGCCTGAGCCCGTCCCTGCCCCTGTTCCCGTCCCCGTGTCGTCCTGTCCGTAGGTGACGCCGTTGTCGACCCCGTTCCCGTTCGCGTCCGTGCCCCCGGAGCACGCGCCGAGCGCGCCGATCAGAATCGCTATGGCTCCGCTCACTATGAGCCGCTTTCCGAACATGAATCCCCCCTTGAGAACCGTGCCGATCACCGCGCGGCGATCGCGCCGATTCTGCACGAGCCCCGATGCGGCGGTGAAGCAGGACGGGTATAGCGTCGCGTGGACTGTCCTGACCCGTTTCGTCCCCGACCGAAGGAGGGTGAGCCCGATGGCCGAGCTGACCGTGGGCCGGCTGCTGACGTCGTGGCAGCTCGACGTGCCCGCGCTGCTGCTGGTCGTGGCCCTGGGCGGGCTGTACGGCTGGGGCGTGCGCCGCGTGCGCGCCGGGGGCGGGTCCTGGTCGCCCGCGCGTTCCGCGGCCTTCGCGGTGCTGGGCCTGGGCGCGCTGGTCGTCGCGACGATGTCCGGGCTGGCCGTCTACGACCAGGTGCTGTTCTGGCCCGCGGCCGTGCAGAACATCCTGCTCGACCTCCTGGCCCCGCTGGGCCTGGCCCTCGGCGACCCGCTGCGGCTGGCGGTGGAGGCGCTGCCGGCGGGGGCCGCGGCGCGGGTCCGCCGCGCGATGACCGGACGCGTGGTCCGCCTCCTGACCTTCCCGCTGGTCAGCACGGCCCTCGTCCTCGCCACCGAGCTGACGGTCTACTTCACCCCGTACTTCGCCACCGCGCTGCGCGTGGGCTGGCTGCACGAGCTGATGTACCTGCACCTGCTGGTCGCGGGCTGCCTCTTCGTCGTACCGGTCCTGACCCGCGAGGAGACCCTGCCGGCCTGGTGCACCCATCCGGTGCGGGCGGCCCTGGTCTTCCTGGACGGTGTGATCGACGCGATCCCCGGGGTCGTCGTGATGACGCACGGCACGCTGATCGCCGGTGCGTGGTACCTGCACCACCACCCGTCCTGGGCCCCCGACGTCCGGCAGGACCAGCAGATCGGCGGCGGCGCGATGCTGAGCATCGCCGAGCTGGTCGCCCTGCCGTTCCTGCTGGCGCTTCTCTTCCAGTGGGCGCGGGCGGAGCGCGTCCAGACGGCGGCCCTCGACCGCCACCTGGACGAGCAGCTCGCCGTCGTCCCCGCGGCCTCCCCCGCCCCTGCGGCCGTCACGACCGCCGCCCCCGCCGCTGCCCCCTCTGCCCCCGCTGCCGCCTCTGCCGCCGAGCGGGTCCGCCCCTGGTGGGAGACGGAGGAGAACGAGGTGGCCGCCAGGATCCGGCGGCAGCACGGCGAGAAGTGACCGGGGCGCCCGAGCGGTCACGCGGTCGCGAGGGACACCTCGGTCGCCTTGATCAGCGCCACGACCGGTGCACCGGCCGTCAGGCCGAGATCGCCGACCGCGTCCCTGGTGATCGCCGCGGTGAGGTCATGGCCGCCGTCCACGGCGACCTTGACCGTGGCCATCGCCCCGCCGGTGGCCACGTCGCTGACCGTGCCGGGGAGCTGGTTGCGGATGGACACACCCGGCACCCGGCCGGTGGCGAGCGCGACCTCGGTGGACTTCACCATCGCGCGTACGGCCGAACCCTCGGCGAGCCCCAGCTCCCGGACCGCCTCCAGGGTGATCGCGGCGGTCAGCTCCTGGCCGCCGTCGAGCCGGACCTTCACGGTCGCCATCACCTCGCCCGGGGTGACGGCGGTGACGGTGCCGGGGATCTGGTTGCGGATGCTCAGGTTCATGGCGGGCCGCCTAACGGTGGTGAAAGGGATGGTTTATTGGGTTTCGTCCTGACGTCGACTCCCCAAGTTAGCCGGTCGGGCGCGGCGGGCCCGCGTGCACACACGTCTGCGCACACCTTCGCGCCCTCCCGCGCACCCGTCCGCGCGTGTGCCGCATCACCCCGGCCGCACTGGGTACGTGAAGCCCCATGAGAGTTGGCCTGGTGGACGCGGGATCGAACACGGTCCGGCTGGTGGTGACCGACGCGGCGGGCGGGGTGCCGCTGCCGGTGCACACCGCCAAGTGGAAGCTCCGCCTGTCCGAACAGGTCGGGGCCGACGGGCACTTCGGGGCGGAGGCCACCGAGCAGTTGGTCAGGGCGCTCCGCAAGGCCGTCGAGGTCGCCCGCCGGTGGGGCGCCCCGCAACCCCTGGCGTTCGCCACCGCCGTGGTCCGCAACGCACCCGACCGCGCGGCCGTCCTGCGGGCCGTGGCCCAGGACGCCGGGGTACGGCTGTGCGTGCTGCCCGGCGAGGTGGAGGCCGAGCTCACGTTCCTCGGCGTCCGGCGCTGGATGGGCTGGCGGGCCGGGCCCCTGGCCGTCTTCGACATCGGGGGCGGCTCCTTCGAAGTGGCCTTCGGGCGGGGCCGGATGCCGGAGTTCGCGGTGTCGCTGCCGCTCGGGGCGGGCCGGCTGACCAACGAGTTCCTCGGCCACGACGGCCCGCCGACGCCGGACGAACTGCGCGCGCTGCGCCGCCGGGCCCGCCATCAGCTGCGCGACGCCACCTCCCGCATCCGCTGGGAGCACCCGCACACCGTCGTCGCCACCTCCCGCACCTTCCAGCAGCTGGCCCGGCTGTGCGGCGCGGCCCCGGGGCGCAACGGCCCGTTCGCCGAGCGGACCCTGCGCCGGGGGGACCTGCGCCGCGCGATCGACCGGCTGGCCGCCCTGCCGGTGACCGAACGCGCCGGCCTGCCCGGCATCTCCGTGCCCCGGGCCCGGCAGAGCCTGGCGGGAGCGGTGGTCGGCCACACCGCGATGAAGCTGAGCGGCGTGAAGAGCCTCTCGATCTGCCCCTGGGCCCTGCGCGAGGGCATCCTGCTGCGCTACCTGGAGGACGGCGCCGACTGGTGGTCCGACACGGAGGCGACGCACGGGGCGAACGGGGACGGGGACGGGGACGGGGACCGATGGGACGGGGGCCGGGACGGGTTGGCCGTGAAGGCCGTCAGCCTGCTGCCGCTCCGGTCACCTCAACCCTGACCGCTCAGCGTTCCGCTGGAAGCGCCGCGATGTGCCGTCTGCCGTCTGCGGCGCCGTTGTGGCTGGTCGCGCAGTTCCCCGCGCCCCTTACGGGGCGCTGTGGCTCGCGTCCTTGACGGGGCGCTCAGTGGCGTAGGCCCAGGGCTTCGGGGCCTGCGTAGCGGGCTTGGGGGCCCAGGTTCTCTTCGATGCGGACGAGTTGGTTGTACTTGGCGGTGCGGTCGGCGCGGGAGAGGGAGCCGGTCTTGATCTGGCCGCAGCCGGTGGCGACGGCGAGGTCGGCGATGGTGGTGTCCTCGGTCTCGCCCGAGCGGTGGGACATGACGACGGTGTAGCCGGCGCGGTGGGCGGTGGCGACGGTGGCGAGGGTCTCGGTGAGGGTGCCGATCTGGTTGACCTTCACCAGGACGGAGTTGGCGATGCCGTCGCGGATGCCGGCCCGCAGCAGGGTCTCGTTGGTGCAGAAGACGTCGTCGCCGGTGAGCTGGACGCGGTCGCCCAGCCGGGCGGTCAGGTCGCGCCAGCCGGCGTGGTCGTCCTCGGCCATCGGGTCCTCGATCGAGGCGACCGGGTAGCGGTCGACCAGGTCGGCCAGGTACGCGGCGTGCTCGGCGGGGGTGCGGCGGACGCCCTCGCCCGTGTAGTCGTAGACCCCGTCGCGGAAGAACTCCGAGCTGGCCGGGTCCATGACGAGGGTGATGTCGGTGCCGGGCTTGTAACCGGTCTGTTCGATGGCCCGTACGACGAAGTCGAGGGCCTCCTCGGCGGTGCGCAGGTCGGGGGCGAAGCCGCCCTCGTCGCCGACGTTGACGCTGTGGCCGGCGGCGAGCAGGTTGCCGCGCAGGGTGTGGAAGACCTCGGAGCCCATCCGGACGGCCTCGGCGAAGGTGGCCGCGCCGATCGGGGCGATCATGAACTCCTGGAAGTCGAGCGGGTTGTCGGCGTGGGCACCGCCGTTGACGATGTTCATCATCGGGACCGGGAGGAGGCGGGCGTCGACCCCGCCGACGTAGCGGTACAGCGGCAGCCGGTGGGCGGTGGCCGCGGCCTTGGCGGTGGCCAGGGAGACGCCGAGCAGGGCGTTGGCGCCGAGCCGGGACTTGGTGTCGGTGCCGTCCAGTTCGATCATCGTCCGGTCGACGGTGGCCTGGTCCTCGGCGTCGAGGCCGACGACGGCGTCCGCGACGCTCTCGTTGACGGCGTCGACCGCGCGCAGCACCCCCTTGCCGTGGAAGCGGGCCGGGTCTCCGTCGCGGAGTTCTACGGCCTCCCGGGCGCCGGTGGAGGCGCCCGAGGGGACGGCGGCGCGGCCGAGGGAGCCGTCCCTGAGTTCCACGTCGACCTCGACGGTGGGGTTGCCCCGGCTGTCGATGATCTCGCGTGCGACGACGCGGCTGATGGCGGTCACGGCCACTCCTCACGCTGGGCCCGCGGTTCTCTGCACCGGCGAGCGGTAAGTTCCATTCGGAAACAAAGTGAGTCCCGAAAAGGAACTTACTATGGGCGCATGAGGATGCACAACGCCGACGAGACGTGTGGCGTCGCCCAGGCCGCGCTGGTCCTGGGGGACTGGTGGAACGTGCTGGTGCTGCGGGAGGTGGCCCGCGGGCACGTCCGGTTCGACGCGCTGGCCGCCGAGATCGGTCTGTCCCGGAAGGTGCTCACCGAGCGGCTCGGCGGGCTGGTCGCCCAGGGCGTCCTGCGGCGCGCCCTCTACCAGCGGCGTCCGGTGCGCTACGAGTACCTGCTCACCGACGCCGGTACGGCCCTGCTCCCGGTGCTCGTCGCCATGCAGGACTGGGGCGACCGCTGGGCCCTCGGCGACGGCACGCTCACCGCGACGGCGGAGGCCGACGGCGCCGAACACGCCCGCGTGCACGCCCTGCCGGGCACCCGCCTGCCGGACGGCCTCCAGGTGCCGGGCGCCGATACGCCCCTCGTCTCGCCGGATGCCCGCGCCACGGTCCTGTTCACCTACCCCGGTACCGGAGTCGACTGGGGTGAGCCGTCCATCCCCGGAGCCCCCGGCTGCACGCTGGAGAACCGCCTCTTCAGGGACGCGTGGCCCGACTTCCGGCGGGTGGGCGTGGACGTGCGCGGGATCAGCACCCAACTCGTCCACGAGCAGGAGCAGTTCGCGAGGGCGGAGGGCGTCCCGTTCCCCCTGCTCTCCGACGCGTCCCACCGGCTGGCCGCGGCCCTGCGCCTGCCGGTCTTCCGCGGTGCCGGCCGGCTGCGGCACAAGCGCCTGATCCTGGTCGTCGACGCCGAACGGACCGTACGGAACGTCCTGTTCCCCGTCGTCGACATCCCGCACGCGGTCGCCGAGAGCCTGCGGCTGGCCACGGCCCTGCGGAAGAACCCCGTTGCCCGGGACGACCGGGGCTGACTAGGTTCGGCCCATGGCGGATGCGGATGACGAACACACGCGCGCGGCGCGCCTGCTCGATGCCCAGGGCAAGGCCGTACGGCTGTTCGCGGAGATCGAGGCGCGCGGGCTCGTCGTGCCCGGCGCGGGGGAGCGGGCGGTCAGCGACCGGATCCGGGACCTGGCGAACGAGATGTTCGGCACGGTCAGGCACTGGCACAAGCGGATCGTGCGCTCCGGGCCGAACACCGTGCTGCCGTACCGGGAGAACCCGCCGGACCGGGTGATCGGCACGGACGACATCGTCTTCGCCGACTTCGGGCCGATCTTCGAGGAGTACGAGGCCGACTTCGGCCGTACCTTCGTCCTCGGCGACGACCCGGTCAAGCACCGCCTCCGCGCCGACCTCCCCCGGGTGTTCGCCGCCGGCCGCCGGTTCTTCGAGGCCGACCCGGACATCACCGGCGCGCGGCTCCACGCCGAGGTCGAGCGGCTCGCCGAGGAGGCGGGCTGGGAGCTGGGCGGCTGGCACGCCGGGCACCTGGTCGGCGAGTTCCCGCACGAGACGATCGACGGCGCCGACGTCGAGTCGTACATCACGCCCGGCAACGACACCCCGCTGCGCCGCACCGACAAGGCGGGCCGCACCTGCCACTGGATCCTGGAGATCCATCTCCTCGCCCCGGAAAGGCGGTTCGGCGGCTTCCACGAGGAACTGCTCACCCTCTGAGGGGCCCACCCGCCGCCGTCACCCCAAGTCGCCCCGTGGCCAAGGCAGATGAGAGGCCCGAGTACGATCGCCGTACGATCACTGCGATCCCGGTCTCTCACCGTCTCCCCGGCGCGATGGAGTTGCCATGACGACCAGCCCTCAGCCGTCCCTGCCGATAGACACCAGCAGGGCGCACCCCGCACGGGTCTACGACTGGCTGCTCGGCGGCAAGGACAACTACCCGGTCGACGAGGCCGTCGGCGAGAAGCTGCCGCCCGAGGCACGGGACGCCGCCCGGCAGAACCGTCAGTTCATGAACCGGGCCGCCGCGTACCTCGCCCGGCAGGGCGTCGACCAGTTCCTGGACATCGGCACCGGAATCCCGACCGAGCCGAACCTCCACCAGATCGTGCAGAAGATCGTGCCTGCGGCCAAGGTCGTCTACACCGACAACGACCCGATCGTCCTCCGGCACGCCGAGGCGCTGCTGGTCAGCCGGCCCGAGGGTGCGACCGACTACGTCCAGGCCGACGTGCGCGACCCGGAGGCGATCGTCCGGCACGCCCGGCACGTCCTGGACTTCGACCGCCCGGTCGCCCTCTCCCTCATCGCCCTGATGCACTTCATCGGCGACGAGCAGGACGCCCACGGGATCGTCCGCGCCCTGGTCGACACCCTGCCGTCGGGCAGCTACCTGATCCTGTCGCACGCCGCGTCCGACGTGTACCCGGAGCTCGCCGCGCAGGTCGTCGCCGAGTACGCGAAGGGCGGCATCAAGCTCGCCTTCCGCAGCCGCCCGGAGGTGGAGCGCTTCTTCGACGGCCTGGACCTGGTCTCCCCCGGCCTGGTCACGTCGACGCAGTGGCTCGGCACCGCCCCCGCCCCGGCCCAGGAACCGGACGCCGGCATCTACGCGGGCGTCGCCCGCGTCCGCTGAACCCCCGGCTCAGCGGGCCGGGACCGGGAAGAGCATGCAGCTGCTGGTGGCGTGGGCCAGCAGCCGGTCCTCGGAGTCACGCAGCTCGGCCTGGGCGAGTGCCGTGCGACGGCCGCTGTTGAGGACCGTGCCGATGGCGCGGACCTTGCCGGTGTCGACGGTGACCGGGCGCAGGAACTTCAGCGTCAGGTCGATCGACGTGTACCCCGTGCCCTGTGGCAGCACGGACTGCACCGCGCAGCCGGCCGCCGAGTCGAGGAGCGTGGCGTAGACGCCGCCGTGCACGCTGCCGATCGGGTTGTAGTGCTCCTCGCCCGGGACCAGCACGAAGACCGCCCGGCCGTACTCGGCCTCCTCCAGGGTGAAGCCCAGGGTGGCGGCTATCGGCGGCGCGGGCAGCCGCCCGGCCAGGATCTCCCGGAGGAAGTCGAGGCCACTGTGGTGCGGGACCGCGGCGGCGGAGACGGCGGGATCGTCCCAGCCGAACGTGCGTGACCTGGACCCCTGCCCGGGGCCGACGTCGTGCGTCAAGGCAACTCCTCCTGGTGCTTCCTCGTGGTGCTTCCTCGTGGTGCTTCCGAGTGCGTCCGAGTGCGTCCGAGTGCTTCGGTGGCGTGTTTCCCGGTGCCGTGAGGTTCAGGGGCTGTCCGGGGCGACGCGGATGAGACCGGGCCCGGCCTCGACGAACGACGCCCCGCGCGGCACGTCGTGGCCGTCGTCGCAGCGCAGTACCGCGTGCACCTCGGCGCCGCAGTCCTTGTGCCGTACGACCAGCGGGGGCCCCTGTTCGTCCGCGGCCCAGGTGTCGCCCCACTGCCGCAGCGCCGTGAGGACGGGCAGGAAGTCCCGCCCCTTCCCGGTCAGCCGGTAGGCGTACCGGGTGCGCTGGCCGGGCTCCTGGTAGGGCACGCGTTCCAGCAGCCCGGCGGCGGTCAGTTCCTTCAGGCGGGCCGAGGCGGCGGGTTCGCCGATGCCGACCCGCCTGGCGAAGTCGTCGAACCGGCGCGTGCCGAGGAACGCCTCGCGCAGGATCAGCAGCGCCGTCCTGTTGCCGGCGATCTCCAGCGTCCGGGCGACGGAGCAGTTGGCCATGGACCAGGCGTCCCGGTCCTTCAGCGGGTCCTTCAGCTCGCCGTCCATCGCTCCGCCCTCCGTGCCCCACTGCTGGCTTGCCTCATGCGAAGTCAGCCTATAGCGTCACGGCTGACTTCCGCAATCGTAAGTCAGCCGGGACCTGCGACGGCGCCGCCGTCCGCCGTTCCGCTGACCGCTGTGCGCTGCCCGCAGACCGGCTCCGAGACGAGGACACCATGGCCCCCGACGCCCCGACCCCTTCCCCCGCCCCGGGCCGGCTCAAGCCGGCCGGCCGGCACCCCGGCGACCCCCTCCCCGCCGAGCGGACCCACCGGCCCGACCGGCCCTCCCGGCGCTCCGCGACCGTCACGCTCGTCGCCATGTGCCTGGGTGCCATGACGACCTTCCTGCTGATCACCGCGTCGGTGTCGGCGCTGTCGGCCATCCAGGACGACCTGCACGTCTCGCCGACCGGCCTGGTCTGGATCCCCTCCGCGTACACCCTGCTCGTGGCCAGTCTGGTGATGTCCGCGGGCACCATCGGCAACCTCTACGGCCGCAAGCGCGCCTTCCTCGCCGGCGCCGCGGTGATGATCGTCGGATCGCTCACCGTCTACGCCTCGGGTTCGACGGGAGGCGTGATCGCCGGCCAGCTGATCTCCGGCGTCGGCGGCGCCCTCATCCTGCCCAACAGCCTGGCCATCCTGGGCGCCGCCTTCCCCGACCCGCACCGGCGCACCGAGGTCGTCACCGCCTGGGCCGCCGCCTCCGGCATCGGACTCGCGGCCGGACCGCTGATCTCCGGCACCCTGCTGGGCCACTTCCACTGGAACACGGTCTTCCTGTCGACCGCCGCCCTCGCCGTCGTCACCATGGCCGCCGCCGTCTTCGTCGCCGAGTCCCGCGGCCCCGCAGGCAAGCTCGACATCCCCGGCCAGATCCTGGCCGCCGTCGGCATCGCCGCCCTCGTCTACGCCCTCATCGAAGGCGGACACGACGGCTACACCAGCCCCCGGATCCTCACCGCCTGGATCCTCGCGGCCGTGGCCCTCGGGGGCTTCGTCCTCGTCGAGCGGTCCGCCCGTACCCCCATGCTGGACATGAGCCTGTTCCGGTCGGCGTCGTTCAGCGCGGTCATGTTCGTCGCGGCCGTCTCCCTGTTCGGCTTCACGGGGGTGGCGATCCTGTCGGTGCTCTTCTACGAGCGGGTCCAGCAGCTGTCCGCCCTGGACGTGGGCTGGCGGCTGCTGGCCTTCTTCGGCGTGTACGTCGTCGTCGCCTACGCGACCGGACGCGTGATCCGCCGTACCGGCTTCAAGCTCCCGCTCACCGTGGGCTTCCTCCTCGGAGCCGCCGCCACGGCCGGATTCACCACGCTCGATCCGGCCACCCCCTACGCCCGGGTGTGGTGGCTGTACGTGCTCTTCGGCGCCGCGTCCGGGATGGTGGCCGCGCCGAGCACCGCCGCCGCGCTGGTCAGCGTCTCCCACGAACACGCCGGCATGGCCTCCGGAGCCGTCAACGCCTTCCGCCAGATCGGCTCCGTCACCGGCTCCGCCCTCCTCGGCGCACTGCTCGCGAGCCGGCTCCGGTCCCGGCTGCCCGACCGGCTCGAAGCGCACCACGTCCCCCGGGCGGCCTGGCCCGCGGTCGAGCACGCCGTCGCCACGGGCACCGGCGGCCACGGGGCCACCCCGCCCCCGGTGACCGCCGCGGTCGGAGACGCCTTCACCTCCGGCGTGCACGCCGGCATGACCGTCGTCGCCGCCGTGTTCCTCTGCGCGGCCCTGGTCTCGGCCCTGCTGATCCGCAACAGGCCGCACCACATCACGACGACGGCTCAGTAGGCCGACTGAGCTGTGGCCGTGATGTGGTGCGTCGGGCCCGGGGCGGGGCCGGCGGTGCTCAGCCGCGGACCGGGACGATCCCGTGCCTCCGGCGCGGTTCGGGGGCGTCCAGCATGCTGACGCCGTTGTAACGGCGGCCCCGGAGGAAGAGCACCGGGGCGGCGACGAACGTGCCGAAGACCGAGACGACGCTGACGGGGAACGCGGTCGGCAGCGACTGGCCCTCGGGCAGTGTGCGGTTTCGAGCGGGCACGGCCTCGGCGATCGCTGCCCGGGCGACGGCTGTTCCCGTCCGGAGGGCGGACACCGGGACGATGCGGCCGGTGTCCGGCTCGGCGACGAGCGCGGCGAACGGACCGCCGTTCCCCTCACGCCGGTTGCGGTCCGTGAGCCGGTGCACGAGCCGCATCCGGTCCGCCCGGTCGGGGACGACGGCGGGCACGTCGGCCGGTTCGCAGGTCGGCCCACTACTGTCGGGGGCATGACGACATCCCCGGCCGGCAGTGCCTTCGACTCGCTCCGTCTCGACGCCGTGTCCGACCAGGAGGAGCTGCGCCGGGTCTACGCCCTTCCCGGCGCGGCGGCCGTGCGCAAGCAGATGACCGAACTCACCGCGGAGACCCGGCGGTTGATCGGATGCTCGGCGCTGGTCCTGGTCGCCAGCGCGGACGCCGAGGGCAACTGCGACGTCTCCCCGCGCGGCGGCCCCGCCGGGTTCGTCTCCGTCCTGGACGCACGCACCGTGGCGATACCGGACGCGACCGGCAACAAGCGCCTGGACACCCTCCAGAACGTCATCGCCACCGGACGGGCCGGACTGCTGTTCGTCGTCCCGGGGCGCACCACGACGCTCAGGGTCAACGGCCGGGCCTGCGTCTCCACCCGCCCCGAGCTGCTGTCACAGCTGACCGCCGTGGGCAAGCCGCCGGCCAGCGCGCTGGTGGTGGGCATCGAGGAGGTCTACCCGCACTGCCCCAAGTCCCTCCTGCGCAGCGGCGCCTGGAAGCCGGACCAGTGGCTGCCGGCGGACGCCCAGCCGACCTCGGCCGAGGTCACACTGGCCCAGCTGCGCATGCCGGAGCTGACGATCGCCGACATCGAACAGACGGAGGCGGACTCGCTGAAGTACCGGTACGAGTGACGCACCGACCACCGACCACCGACCACCGAACCGCCTCCCCGGCCCGTCGGCGCCCTGGGCCCGCGGGAACGGGGCTACGAGCCCTGGTCGGGTGGCGTGATGCCGAGGTCGACGCGCATGACGTGGCGCATTCTCCACAGGGAGTCCCACAGCCGGTCCATGCTCTCCCGGGCGGCTTCGACGTTCTCTCCCGGCCGGGCGGTGCCTGTTTCGAGCCGGAGCAGCAGCCCGTAGAGGTCACCGAAGTGCCGGTTCGCGGTGCTGGCCGCCGCCATCACGGCATCGGGCAGCACCATCTGGGCTTCCGCGTGACGCAGGCGGTGGTCCCGGCGTGACCGGTCCAGTTCCGACCGCAGGTCCTCGGTCACCTCGTCCCTCTCCAGTGCGTGGACGAGTCTCGTCATCACGTTGATGAGGTCGCGCGTACCGGAGTTGAGGGCCGCGTAGCAGGTGCGCCGCGCTTCGAGCTGGGTCCGGCGGGTGGCGTACTCGCGTTCGTCCGCCTGGAGTTGTCGCGCATGCCGCAGCTCACGGTCCCTGGCGCGGTTGGCGCCGCGCTGGGTGAGCAGCGCGGACGCGAGGGTGCCGCCGATGCCCAGAACCGCGACCAGGATCTGGCTGACAGAGCTACTCATACCGCCCCCGGCTCCGATCGGTCGCAGCATCGCCCGCACCTCTTTCCGTACCCCCGGCGCATACCGGCCGCACGGCGCCCGGCGGTCACGAGGTGCCGAAGGCGATGGCCAGTCTGTCCGGCTTGACGGTGATGGCCGTCTGCGGGCGGGGAGGCCGGGAGGCGAGGCGGAGACGGGGCCAGGTCTGCAGGACGGTCGCCAGGATGATCTGCATTTCGGTCCAGGCGAAGTTCTCTCCGATGCACTTGCGGCGGCCGTCCCCGAACGCGAAGAGGGAGTCGCGGGTCGTGGGTACGCGGTCGGGCGGCCAGCGGTCGGGGTCGAAGGCTGTGGGTTCGGGGAACCGGGCGGGGTCGTTCTGGAGGAGGTAGGGGCTCCACACGACGTCGGCGCCCCGGGGGATGCGGTGTCCGCCGAGGTCGACGTCCCGGGTGGCGGTCCGCGTCACCATCCAGGCCGGCCCGTACTTGCGGACGGCTTCCTGGAGGACCTGCCGGGCGTAGGGGAGCCGGTCGAGGTCTTCCTGGCGCAGGGACCGGCCGGTGCAGACGGCGGCGAGTTCGGCGCGCAGCCGCTGTTCGATCTCGGGGTGCCGGGTGAGCTCGTACAAGGTCCAGGCGAGGGCGGTGGCCGTGGTCTCGATCGCCGCGTTCATCAGGGTGATGGCTTCGTCCTGGAGCTGTCGGCGGGTGAACTGGTCCCCGGCTGCCGACAGGGTCTCGAACAACCCGGCCTGTACGTCGCCGACGGCGGCCTTGTGGGGGCACCCGGCGGCGTCGGCCGGGGCGGGATCGGGGTCGGGGGCGGTGGCGGGGTCGGGGGCCGCGAGGGATGTGCCGGCCGACCGGCCGGAGTGGTGGTCGACGGCCTGGTCGATGAGGACGCGCAGGCGGGCGATGTGCCGCCGGTGGGCGCGGTTCGCGGGCAGCGGGAGCCGCGTCACCCAGGGCGGCAGGATGGTCTGCCGAATCGTTTCTTTCATTATCACGGGCATGAGGACGGTGAACTCCCGTTGCAGGTCCGTGGGGAGATCCATGCCGAAGAGAGCGACGAGGAACGCGGCGAGGGTGACGTCGTTCATGTCCGCGAACACGTCGCGGAGCTGATCGTCCTCCCACGCGCCGACCATGGCCCCTACCTGGTCGATCATGGCGTTGCCGCGGGTGGCGATGTGGGCCCGGTTGAACATGGGCTGCATCAGGCGGCGGTTGCGCAGGTGGGTTTCGCCGTCGGCGACAGTGGCCAGACCGTCGCCGAAGACACCCCGCAGGACGTCGAAGATCTTCCCGCCCTTGGCGAAGTGCGCCGCCTCGGTGACCAGTACGGTGCGGGTGAGCACGGGATCGGTGACCACGTACGCGGGGGTCGGACCCAGCCGGATGCGGACGACGCTGCCGTGGTCGCGGAGCGAGGTGATGAACGGCAGCGGGGTCCGCGCCAGAAGATGGGCATGCCCGATCAGCGGGAGCCCGCCGGGCGCGGTCGGGACGGAGGCGGATGCGGCGGGTGAGGCGGTCACGACCTTGACGCTCCTCGTGTCAGGGTTGATCCGGCCGGGTTACCTGCCCAACATCACGCGGCGGGATGCGGCCTTGTGACCTTCACGTCACTCCACGGCCCGCGTGCCCCGGCCCGGCCACCACGACCAGAAAGGGCGAGGCCCGAGGCCCCCGCCCGCCCCCGGTCCGCAGGAAACCCGGGAACTCGTGGAGCGATCGGGGCCGTCGAGGGCGTTGGTCACACGAAGCTCTGGGGGGATCTGCCAGAGGTTGCCGTTGGTGCCGCGGATGAAGACGTGGATGCGGTTGTCGTAGCCGTGGACGAGGGCGATGGCGCCGGCGCTGGCCCAGCCGGTGGCCGCGAAGGTGGTGAACGTCAGCAGAGTCCGAAGGGCGGGGTGAGAAACGCCGGGCGGTCCGCCCCCGACGTCCGGGGCGACGGAGCGTCGACGGGCGCGAAGACCTCCCGGGGCAGGGGGAAGTCCCATTCCCCGCCCAGGACGAGGTTCGCGGCGAGGCGTCCGATCTCGTCGGAGCCGCGGGCGCCGTGGCCGTTCCCGCCGACGGCGACGAAGAGACCGTCATGGTCACGGAGCGGGCCGATGTAGGGGTGGCGGGTCGGCGTCTTGTCGACGACGCAGCAGGCCGGGCGTACGGAGACGGGCTCCAGGGCGGGGACCAGCGTGCGCAGCATGGTGGTGAGGAACCGTGACTGCTTAGTGGTGAGCGTTCCGCCGGTGCACCAGGCCAGCGCTTCCTCGCCGGTGCGCAGTTCGCGGACGAGGGGCTGCATGCCGGGGCCGATCCGGACGTACCACTTGCCGTCCGGGTGGCGGACGGGCGGCAGGAGGTAGACGGACAGGTTGTCGTTGCCGCGGTCCTCCGGGTCGACGACCACGACCGTGGGCAGGGCGCCCAGCCGTTCCAGCTGCCCGGCCGGGACCTCGAAGAGCAGGTTGGGCTCGGTGAAGGCGTACAGGTCGAGCCGCTGCCCGGCGGGCAGGGCGCCGCTCTGGTTGGCGAGGGCGCCGGTCGCCACGACGACCTGCTCCGCCCGCGCCTGAACGGCGACGCCGTCTGCGGTCGTGGCCCGGAGCAGCCAACGCCCGCCCGGAGAGGGGTCCTTGCGTACGGCCGTCACCTCACCGGCCAGCAACCGCGCGCCGGCCGCGGCGGCCAGTCGCAACTGGGCCGCTACCAGGAGCCGCGGATTCAGGTACCCGGCGCCCCGCCGCTCCAGGAGGCCGTCGACTCCGCCTGCCACCGGAGGGAGGGCCAGGTCGGGGAAGTCCAGGCCCAGCGCGGAGCCGGAGAGTTCCTCCACCGTGACGCCGGCCGCGGCGGAGAGCCGGAGCATCTCGGCCGTCCGGTGCCGTACGCCTTTGCCCATCAGGGCCAGGGCGCCGCACTCGGTGAGGAAGCCGATCCCGGACGCGCACTCCAGGGCGCGCATCCGGTCGGCCGAGCGGGTGTCCAGCGTGCCCCAGACCTGGTCCCACCCCAGGCGTCGTACGATCCGCGCCTCGTCGTGATGGGCGCCGAACGCGGCGGGCGAGGGCGGGGTGCCGTCCCGCGGCGGCTGTCCGGGGCCGATCACCAGGATGTCGGCGCCGCCCCGGGCGAGATACTTGGCCGCCGCCGAGCCGAACATGCCGGCTCCGACGACCGCGACTTCCGCGTGCAGCACCACGGCTCTCTCCGGATAGGGGCGCGAGACCGAGAACACCGGGATCCAAGCGCAGACACACGTTCACATCCGTGCTGTGCGCCCGGGTGTCGGGGTGCGTCACCCGCTCGGAGGGGTCGGGTACGCGGATCACGACGTCCGGAAGCGTCCGGATGGCACCTCACGGCCCGCCCCGGCCGTCAACCGCTGCCCCTTCCACCACCCCGGCGGGTGGCCACGTCGCCCGGCGGATCCCGTTCGGCCGGTTTGCGGCGGTTCCGCTTCTACGCTGCCGCCGTGATCCCTTCCGAGCCCCTGGGCAGCATTCCCCGTTCCCCCGAACTGCTGAGCGCGATGGCCGACTTCGCGTGCGGCCGACCGGACGCCGCGGCGCCGGCCGCGCTTCAGGACAAGGCCGTCAAGGAGACCGTCGAGACCCTCCCGTCGCTGGGGTCGCCGGTGGTGACCGACGGCGAGCAGACCAAGCCCAGCTCCCTCACCTGTCCCCTCGCGGGACTGGACAACCTGGCCGCCGACGGCGCCGTCATCCCCTACGCCGACGGCCACACCCGCGCCGGTCCTCGTGTCCTGATGTCCGATCCGCTCGGCGTGGCCCTCGCCCCGGGCCTCCTGTGCGAGGCGTACGGAAGCGCGGCCGGCTCCTGCGGCAGCAAAAGGGGCGAGGCCCGAAGACCCCGCCCGACACCGGTGAAACCTCAGCTCACGGCCACACGAGGCAGTACGGCTGATGCCCCGCCTCATGCAGCCGGTGCGAGAAGTCCTGCCACTCGTGGAGCAGCTGGTACACGTTGAACGCGTCGCGCGGGCCGCCGCGGTCCGGGACCGTCGACCAGATGAAGGCGGCTGCGCCGACCGCTTCCTCGCCTATGCCGCGCAGCGGGTCGACGACCGTCATGGGGAGCTTCACGACCGCGTAGTCGGGGTGCAGCACCACCAGCTCCAGCGGCGGCACCTTGTGCAGAGGCACGCCTTCGATGCCCGTCAGCACCATCGCGGCCATGGTCTCCGGCTTGATCTTCGTGAACATGCCGTTCATGCCGAGCTCGTCGCCGCCGAGTTCCTCGGGGCGCATGGAGATCGGGACCCGGGCCGCGGTCGCGCCGTCCGGTGCGCCGAAGTATTTGTACGTCACCCCCACCCGACCACCATTCCTGCTCCCGGTCTGCAGACGGTCGATCCGCCGATCGCTGCGCTGGCCCCGATCCCTCTGATCGCGGTCCCGCTGATCGATACGTCGATCGCGCCGCTCCGACTCACTCGATACGCCTTGTTCCTGACGTGCTGCTTCGGTCGATTCCTCCGCGTCGCGCCGGTGCCTTCCCCGTTCGGCACGTCGAGGACCCAGGTCATCGGTCCCCTCGCCCAGTCCGCCACCGCGATGCATATCTCCACCCGACTGCTTTTCTAGGACGCGTGGCCCCCGCCGCGCAACCCGATCATCGTGTCAGTGACCTCCCCCACGGCCGCCCGCCGAAACGTGCGTCGAAACATCAGTCCGCAGGATCTTTACAGCCTCCGGCCGCCTGCGTACCGGATGAGCTGGGTGTATCGGGTCACAGTCTCGCAGATGCCCCGGGCGCCGTGCGGGGACCGCGGTCCTCCGCTGTGAGAGGACGGCCCTCCTCCGCCTACCCTGAGGAGGTCACCCAGCATCCGGAGTCCGAGAAGTCGGAGAAGTCGCACGTCATGAGTGCCCAGAGCGAAACGCCCTATCCCTACGACGCGCCCGTCTCACAGGCGCTCTTCGACCGCGCCTCCGCCGTCACGCCCGGCGGCGTGAACTCCCCGGTGCGCGCCTTCCGCGCCGTCGGCGGCACCCCCCGGTTCATGGTCTCCGGCAAGGGGGCCTACCTGACGGACGCCGACGGGCGCGAGTACGTCGACCTCGTGTGCTCGTGGGGGCCCATGATCCTCGGGCACTCGCACCCCGAGGTCATCGCCGCCGTCCAGGAGGCCGTCTCCCGCGGTACCTCCTTCGGTACCCCCGGTGAGGGCGAGGTCGCCCTCGCGGAGGAGATGGTCGCCCGGATCGAGCCGCTGGAGCAGGTCCGGCTGGTCAGCAGCGGTACGGAGGCGACCATGTCCGCCATCCGGCTCGCCCGCGGGTTCACCCGGCGCACCAAGGTGATCAAGTTCGCCGGGTGCTACCACGGACACGTCGACAGCCTCCTGGCCGCCGCCGGCTCCGGCGTCGCCACCTTCGCGCTGCCCGACACCCCCGGCGTCACCGGCGCCCAGGCCGGCGACACGATCGTGCTGCCGTACAACGACCTGGAGGCGGTGCAGGAGGCCTTCCACCGGCACCCCGGGGAGATCGCCTGCGTGATCACCGAGGCCTCGCCGGGCAACATGGGCGTCGTACCGCCCGCGCCCGGGTTCAACCAGGGGCTGAAGAACGCCTGCCGCGAGAACGGTGCCCTGTACATCTCCGACGAGGTCATGACCGGCTTCCGGACGAGCCGCGCCGGATGGTTCGGGATCGACGGCGTCGTGCCCGACCTGATGACCTTCGGGAAGGTCATGGGCGGTGGCTTCCCCGCGGCGGCCTTCGGCGGGCGCGCGGACGTCATGGCGCACCTCGCCCCGGCCGGGCCCGTCTACCAGGCCGGCACCCTCTCCGGGAACCCCGTCGCCACCGCCGCCGGCCTCGCCCAGCTGCGGCTGCTCGACGACGCGGCCTACGACAAGGTCGACGCCGTCTCGGAGCAGATCCAGGGGCTCGTCGGCGAGGCGCTGAACAAGGAGGGCGTCGCGCACCAGGTGCAGACCGCCTCCAACATGTTCTCCGTCTTCTTCACCAACCGTCCGGTGCGCAACTACGAGGACGCGCGGGGCCAGGAGTCCTTCCGGTTCACCGCCTTCTTCCACTCCCTCCTCGCCGACGGTGTCTACCTGCCGCCGTCGTCCTTCGAGTCCTGGTTCGTCTCCACGGCCCACGACGAGCGGGCCGTCCAGAAGATCGCCGACGCCCTCCCGGCAGCGGCCCGAGCGGCTGCGGAGGCCACCGCGTGAGCGACATCGACAGGGGCATCGACAGCGGCGCCGACAGCAGCACCGACAGCGGCATCACCGTCGTGCACGTGATGCGGCACGGGGAAGTGGCCAACCCGGACGGGGTGCTGTACGGCAGACTCCCCGGCTACCACCTCTCCGAGCTGGGGCGGCAGATGGCCGACCGGGTCGCCGAGCACCTCGCCGGCCGGGACGTCGTGCATGTCGGCGCCTCCCCGCTGGAGCGCGCGCAGGAGACCGCCACCCCGATCGCCAAGGCGCACGGGCTCGACCTCGCCACCGACGAGCGGCTCATCGAGGCCGAGAACATCTTCCAGGGCAAGACCTTCGGCGTCGGCGACGGTGCGCTGAAGAACCCGGCCAACTGGAAGTACCTCGTCAACCCGTTCCGGCCGTCCTGGGGCGAGCCGTACGTCGACCAGGTCGTACGGATGAAGAGCGCGCTGGACACGGCCAGGGACCGGGCCCGCGGGCACGAGGCCGTGCTGGTCAGCCATCAGCTGCCGATCTGGATCCTGCGGTCGTACGTCGAGAACCGCAGGCTCTGGCACGACCCGCGCAAGCGGCAGTGCACCCTGGCCTCCCTGACGACTTTCACATACGAGGGCGACAGGATCGTTTCCGTGGGGTACTCCGAGCCGGCCATCGACCTCGTTCCGGCCCATCTCCGCGCCGGCGCCAAGCCGGTGAAGGGGAAGGACAAGGCCTTCGGGGCGTGAGCCGCCGAGGGGGCCTGCGCCGAGGGAGCCTGCGCCGCGGTGGCCTGCGGCGCGGTGGCCTGCGGCGCGGCGTCAAACCCTGCTTCATGAAATTAGTCTGAAAATATGCGGTTCCTTGCGGAACCTCCCCGTTCGTCCCGCCCTCTGAGTGGGTGACCACCAGAGGACGTGACGAATCGGGGAACCATGCGGACCTTCACCCGAAGGGGACTACTCGGCGTCGGCGCGGGCGCCGCGGCCGGACTCGGCCTCGCCGGCTGCGGCACGCACACACCGTCGGACGGTGCGAACCACGCCGGCGGTTCCACCCGGCAGCCCTCGAAAAAGCCGACGGCGAGCGCCCGCCCCCTCGGTGACGGCTCCACCTCCCGCACCGGCAAGCAGCCCCACCAGCCCGCCGCCCCCGAGCCGCTGGAGCCCGGGCAGACCCCGCCGCAGTTCGTGATCTTCTCCTGGGACGGCGCCGGCGAGGTCGGCACCGGCCTCTTCCCGCGCTTCCTGGACCTGGCGAAGGAACACGGCGCGTCGATGACCTTCTTCCTCTCGGGGCTGTACCTGCTCCCCGAGTCGAAGAAGCGGCTCTACAACCCCCCGAACAACCCCCGCGGCGCCTCGGACATCGGCTACCTCACCGACGAGCACATCAAGGCGACGCTCACCAACGTCCGCCGGGCCTGGCTCGAAGGGCACGAGATCGGCACCCACTTCAACGGCCACTTCTGCGGCGGCTACGGCACCGTCGGCAACTGGACGCCCAAGCAGTGGCGCAGCGAGATAGACCAGGCCAAGGCGTTCGTGAAGGAGTGGCGCACCAACTCCGGCTGGACCGACCTGCCCTCGCTCCCCTTCGACTACGACAAGGAGCTGGTCGGCGGCCGTACCCCCTGCCTGCTCGGCCAGAACAACCTGCTGCCCACCGCCCGCGAGCTCGGCTGGCGCTACGACGCCTCCTCGCCCGGCGGCCGGCAGGTCTGGCCGGAGAAGAAGCTGGGCATCTGGGACCTGCCGCTGCAACAGGTGCCGTTCCCCGGCCACTCCTTCGAGGTCCTCTCCATGGACTACAACATGCTCGCCAACCAGTCGGTCAACTCGACCAAGGCCCCCGCCTACAACTACCCGGGCTGGCGGACCCAGTCGGCCCAGGCGTACATAGCGGGATTCGAGCGGGCATACACGACGAACCGGGCGCCGTTCTTCATAGGCAACCACTTCGAGCAGTGGAACGGCGGCATCTACATGGACGCCGTCGAGCAGGCCTTCAAGCACATCGCCCGGGAGAAGGAGAAGGGCGCCGACGTCCGGCTGGTCTCCTTCCGGCAGTTCGTGGACTGGATGGACGTACAGAAGCCGGAGGTGCTCGCGAAGCTGCGCACGCTGGACGTCGGACAGCGTCCGGCGGGCGGCTGGAAGGGCCTCCTCAAGCAGGGCGCGGCGGCCTGAAAAGGGCTGAATCCCGGACCCAGGGGGGTGCGCAAGATCCTCAGAACGGGCATGCGAAACTTTTCACATGAGTACCCGTAGCCGCGCCCTCCTGCTCGGCGCCGCGGCCGCCGCGGCAGCCCTGACCCTGTCCGCGTGCGGCAACGGCGGCACGTCCGGCGGAGGCGGCAACACCAACTTCGTCACCGGCAAGGACGGCATCGACACGGTTGCGGAGGGCCACCGGGCGGCGGCCCCCGACCTGTCCGGCAAGACCATCGACGGCAGCACCCTCGACGTCGCGAGCTACAAGGGCAAGGTCGTCGTCATCAACGTCTGGGGCTCCTGGTGCAGCCCCTGCCGGGCCGAGGCGCCCAACTTCGCCGCCGTCGCCAAGGAGTACGCGAGCAAGGGCGTCCAGTTCGTCGGCATCAACACCCGCGACACCAGCACCGGTTCCGCGGTCGCCTTCGAGAAGCAGAACGGCATCGACTACCCGAGCCTGTACGACCCGACGGGCAAGCTGATGCTCCGCTTCAAGAAGGGCACGCTCAACCCGCAGGCCATCCCCTCCACCCTGGTACTCGACCGGCAGGGGAAGATCGCGGCGCGCTCGCTGGCGGCGCTCAGCGAGGAGACCCTGCTGAAGATGATCAAGCCGGTCGTCGCGGAGAAGTGACGTGAACGCCCTCCTCACGGTCGCCGCCGCGACCGACGGACCGAACACGACCGTCATGAACGGCGCCCTGCTGGTCGCCCTGCCGATCGCGCTGCTCGGCGGACTCGTCTCCTTCTTCTCGCCCTGCGTGCTGCCCCTGGTCCCCGGCTACCTCTCGTACGTCACGGGGGTCGCCGGCACCGATCTCGCGGAGGCCCGGCGCGGCCGGATGGCGGCCGGCGCCTCCCTCTTCGTCCTCGGCTTCACCGCCGTGTTCGTGTCCGGCGGGGCCCTGTTCGGCTACTTCGGCCAGACCCTTCAGGAGCAGTCCGGCGTCCTCACCAAGGTCCTCGGGTCGCTGATGATCGCCATGGGCGTGTTCTTCATGGGCATGATGCCCTGGTTCACCCAGCGCGAGTTCCGCTTCCACAAGCGACCGGTGGCAGGGCTGGCCGGGGCGCCGGTGCTGGGCGCGCTGTTCGGGATCGGCTGGACACCGTGCATCGGCCCGACCCTGTCGGCCGTCACGAGTCTGTCCTTCAACCAGGCGAGCGCCGGGCGCGGCGCCATACTGACCGTCGCGTACTGCCTGGGCCTCGGTGTCCCCTTCGTGCTCACCGCGGTCGCCTTCCGCAAGGCGCTCGGCGCCTTCGGCTGGGTCAAGCGCCACTATGTCTGGGTGATGCGCATCGGCGGCACGATGATGATCGTGACCGGTGTGCTGCTGCTGACCGGGGCCTGGGACAGCCTCGTGCAGGAGATGCAGGGCTGGTCCGACGGCTTCACTGTGGGGATCTGATCGATGAGCAAGACCGAAACCGAGCACACCGAGAACACCGAGCCGGACCTCGGCGCGGCGGGCTCACAGCTCTCCACCGCCCCCGCCGAGCCGCCGGCCGCCCCCGGGCTCGGGATCGTCGGCTGGGCCCGCTGGTTCTGGCGCCAGCTCACCTCGATGCGAGTCGCGCTGCTGCTGCTCCTGCTGCTGTCGCTGGGCGCGATCCCCGGCTCGCTGATCCCGCAGTCCGGCGCCGACATCAACAAGGTCGCCGACTTCCAGAAGGCTCACAAGACGCTCGCGCCGGTCTACGACAAGCTCGGGCTGTTCCACGTCTACAGCTCGGTGTGGTTCTCGGCGATCTACATCCTGCTGTTCGTCTCGCTCGTCGGCTGCATCATCCCGCGCGCCTGGCAGTTCGTGGGCCAGCTGCGCGGCCGGCCGCCGGGCGCCCCGAAGCGGCTCGACCGGCTGCCCGCGTACACGACCTGGCGGACCGCGGCCGAGCCCGAGGAGATCCGGGCGGCGGCGCTGAAGCTGCTGAAGAAGCGGCGCTTCCGCGCGCACCTCGCCGGGGACGCGGTCGCCGCCGAGAAGGGCTACGTCCGCGAGTTCGGCAACCTGGTCTTCCACATCGCGCTGATCGTGCTGCTGATCGCGTTCGCCTCCGGCCAGATGTACAAGTCGGACGGCACCAAGCTGGTCGTCGAGGGCGACGGGTTCGCCAACTCGATCCTCCAGTACGACGACTTCAAGTCCGGCTCCATGTTCAGCACCGACGACCTGGTGCCGTTCAGCTTCAACCTGAGGAACTTCAGCGCCAGCTACCAGACCAGCGGCCCCAGCAAGGGCACCGCGGTCTCCTTCAAGGCGGACATCGACTACAGCGAGGGCGCCTACGGCAAGTCGAAGCGGACCACCATCAAGGTGAACGAGCCGCTGCACATCGAGGATGCCAAGGTCTACCTCGTCAGCCACGGCTACGCGCCCGTCATCACCGTCCGCGACAGCAAGGGCAAGGTCGTCTACCACGACGCCGTCCCGCTGCTCCCGCTCGACGCCAACGTCACCTCCCAGGGCGTGGTGAAGGTGATGGACGGCTACCAGAACGCCAAGGGCGTCGGCGAGCAGCTCGGCATCTCGCTCTTCTTCCTGCCGACGTACGCGGGCGGGTCCTCGGTGCTCTCCAGCTTCCCGGCGCTCGACAACCCGGTGCTGAACCTGACGCCGTACCACGGTGACCTGGGCGTCAACTCGGGCATCCCGCAGAGCGTGTACCAGCTCGACAAGACGCACATGAAGGAGTTCAAGGACTCCAAGGGCGCCCAGTTCCGGGACAACCTGAAGCCCGGGCAGACCATGCAGCTGCCGAACGGCGCCGGGTCCGTGACGTTCGAGAAGGACGTCAAGGAATGGGCCGGCTTCGAGATCGTCCAGGAGCCCGGCAGCGGCTGGGCGCTGGGCGGCGCGCTCGCCGCGATCTTCGGCCTGGCCGCCTCGCTGTTCATCCAGCGCCGTCGCGTGTGGGTGCGCGCGGTGCGGGGTGCCGACGGCGTCACGGTGGTCGAGATGGGCGGACTGGGCCGCAGCGAGTCCGCGAAGGTGCCCGAGGAGCTCGGCGACCTCGCCGGAATCCTCTACGACCAGGCGCCGGGAGCCCCCGACCCCGGCGACACCACTGACGACGACCCCGCAGAATCCCCCGACCCCGAAGTCGTACCTGCCGAAGGGGCTGAGAAGCGATGACTTCCGCCGCCGCAACCGCGCTCGACGCAACCACCCTCGCCGCGACCAACGAGCATCTGGCGAGCATGAGCAACACGCTCGTCTACTCCTCGATGGCCGTCTACACGCTGGCGTTCTTCGCCTACATCTTCGAGTGGCTGCTGGGCAGCCGCAGCCGGGTGGCGCGCACCGCCAACGCGCTCACCACCACGGCGGGGGCGAAGAAGGCGCCGGCCGTGACGGTCAAGAAGGCCGGCGGCACCGCCGTACTGGAGCGCCCGCAGGTGGTCGTGCGGTCCGCGGCCGGCTCCCGGGACGTGCCGGACGGGCCCGGCGCGCACGGCGGCGACGAGCAGGGCGACCTCTACGGCCGCATCGCGATCTCCCTCACGGTCCTCGCCTTCCTCGTGGAGCTGGCGGGCGTGGTCACCCGCGCGGCCTCCGTGCAGCGGGCGCCGTGGGGCAACATGTACGAGTTCAACATCACGTTCTCCACGGTCGCGGTCGCCGTCTACCTGACGCTCCTCGCCCTGAAGAAGAACGTCCGCTGGCTCGGCCTCTTCCTGATCACCACGGTCCTGCTCGACCTCGGTCTCGCGGTCACCGTCCTCTACACGGCGAGCGAGCCGCTGGTCCCGGCCCTGCACTCGTACTGGCTGTACATCCACGTCTCGACGGCGATCTTCTGCGGCGCGGTCTTCTACGTGGGCGCGGTCGCCACGATCCTCTACCTCTTCAAGGACTCCTACGAGAGCAAGCTGGAGAACGGCGGCAAGCCCGGCAGCTTCGCCACCTCGGTCCTGGAGCGCCTGCCCGCCTCGGCCTCGCTCGACAAGTTCGCCTACCGCGTCAACGCGGCCGTCTTCCCGCTCTGGACGTTCACGATCATCGCGGGCGCGATCTGGGCCGGCAGCGCCTGGGGCCGCTACTGGAACTGGGACCCCAAGGAGACCTGGTCCTTCATCACCTGGGTCGCCTACGCCTGCTACCTGCACGCCCGCGCCACCGCGGGCTGGAAGGGCCGCAAGGCCGCCTACCTGGCGATGATCGCCTTCGGCTGCTGGCTCTTCAACTACTACGGCGTCAACATCTTCGTCACCGGCAAGCACTCCTACGCCGGCGTCTGACCCCGTCCGGCCGAGGCCGGTTCCCGTGAGTGATCCAGCTCACGGGAACCGGCCTTCGTCGTACGACAGGTAGGAGGACGTGGACACACATCTGCGAAGACGCATCCGCGCCGGAGACCACGACGCCTTCGCCGCCCTCTTCGACGCCTACGCGCGCTCGGTCTACAACCACGCCTACCGCCTGACCGGCGACTGGACCACCGCCGAGGAGGCCGTCTCGCTGACGTTCCTGGAGGCCTGGCGGCTCCGCACGGCCCTCGACGCGGACGGCGGCTCACCGCGTCCCTGGCTGTTGGGCATCGCCACCAACGTCGTGCGCAACCAGCGCCGGGCCGCCCGTCGGCACTCGGCCGCACTGGCCCGGCTGCCCCGCGAGGAGCCGGTACGGGACTTCGCCGACGAGGTCGCCGGACGCGTCGACGACGCGGCCCAACTCGCCCTCGTACGCACGGCACTGGCGAAGCTGCGGCGGCCCGAGCGGGAGGTCCTGGCGCTGTGCGTGTGGTCCGGCCTGGACTACGCGGCGGCGGCCGAGGCCCTCGGCGTGCCCGTGGGCACGGTCCGCTCCCGCCTTTCCCGTGCCCGCGCAAAACTCGCGAAACACCTGGAACCCGCTCGTATCCCTGGACAGATGAGAGGTGACCGCACCGACGCGGTCGGGCCCCTGAAGGAGGGAACCCGATGAACCAGCCGCACGAACACGACCTCCCGCCGGCCCGTCACCGACTCCTCAAGGAGCATCTGATGACCGAGATCCGACGGGAAGAACGGGTAGAACGGGTAGAACGGCAAGAACGCGAAGAGCCGCAGCGCTGCCGCAGGTGGCTGCGGCCCGCGCTGGTCGCCGCGGCCGTGGCGGCCGTCGCCGCGATCGCCGTCACCGTGGCCGTGCCCTCCGGGGACGCGGCACAGCCGCAGGCGTCCCGGGAGGCCACGGCCCTGCTCGGCCACATCGCGCTGGCCGCCGAGCACGAGAAGGCGCCGGCCGGCGTCCGGGACGACCAGTTCGTGTACATCGAGAGCCGGGTCGCCGGACTGGTCTACGAGAACGGCGGCCCCGGCAGGCTCCAGCCCGTCCACGAACGGGAGATCTGGCTGTCGGTCGACGGCACCCGCAAGGGCCTGCTGGAGGAGGACGCGCCGGACAACGGGCACGTCGTCCTCGGCCCGAAGAACAAGAAGGCCGACGAGCGGGCCGACACCTACTACCGGGACCTGGCGAAGCTGCCGACCGGTACCGGGGCGATGCGGGACTGGTTGTACCGGGTGAGCGCCGGCGAGGTCGACGCCGAGCGGCCGGACCGGGACGCCGCGGCCTTCACCTTCTTCGGCGACCTGATCAGGGAGTCCCTGATGCCGCCGAAGGCGAGCGCCGCGCTCTACCGGGCCGCGGCGACGATCCCGGGCGTCGAGGTGGTCCACGGTGTCAAGGACCTGACCGGCAGGGAGGGCGTCGCGATCACCCGCGGCAGCGGCACGGAACGCGTCCAGCTGATCTTCGACGAGCGGACGTACGCGTTCCTGGGCGAGCGCGAGTACCGGGACGGCACGTCGGCCGGCGGCTCCGCGATCCTCCGCCGGGCCGTGGTCGACAAGGCGGGCGAGCGCCCGTAAGGGGTGCGGATCCCGGGGGTGCGGAGCAGGCTGGTGTCATGGCCGTCCTGCACCTGCTGACCCGCCTGCCGAGGCCGACGGACCAGGTCTGGCCGAGCCTCTCCACCCCGGAGGGCCTGGCCGCCTGGTTCACCCCGGCCGACGTCCTGCAACCACGACTGGGCGGCACGGTCACCCTCGGTGACCTGGGCACGGGCACGGTCACCGCGTGGGACGTCGACCGCGTCGCCGAGTACACGGTCACCCCCGGCGGCAGGATCCGCTTCCACCTGGAGCCCGACGGCACCACCGGCAGCACCCTGCGCTTCACGCACGAGTTCACGGGGGAGGGGGAGGCGGAACCGGCGTGGCGGGCGCGCTTCGAACGCCTGATTGAAACCCTGGGCCCTTGACGGCATGGCGAGCTGCAGCGCCCCGAAAGGGGCGCGGGGCTGTATCTGACATGCGGCTCCGCCGCGTGGGCGCGACCAGCCCCCACCGGACCCGCAGCTCACGACGGCGGCAGACACTCCGAGCCCGGCGGCTTCCCCTCCGGCCACGCCAGGGTCACGAACCGCGACCCGCCCTCCGCCCGCAACTCGACGATCGGCACCGCCTTGTCGTACGGATTCCCGTGCGCGTCCAGGCAGATCCATCCGCTCGCCCCGTCCACCCGCAGCGACCCCTTCACCTGCGGCCACTGCAAGCCCACGTCGGCCAGCGCCGGCACGGACCTCCCCGCCGGCACCGCCTCGCGGATCCCGTGCACCGCGAGCCGCACCGCGTCGTAGGCGATGATCAGCTGCCCGTCGTCCAGGGCGACCGGCCCGATCGGCCCCACCGGCGCCTTCGCCGCGCTCTTCAGGAGCCCGGTCAGCGTCGCCATGTCCGCCGCCGAACCGCCCGTCCTCGGGCTCCCGCTGCCCCACGCGTCCGGATGCGCGAGGGCGGTGTAGCGGACGGCGAGATTGTGCCGCAGGGCGCTGCGGTCCAGCTTCGTCTCGCCGGTCAGGTACGACCCCTCGTCCCCGGTCAGCACCGTGAACCTCCGGTCCTGGCAGCCGCGTGCGCCCAGCGCGTTGATGAACTGCCGCAGCTGGGTGTGGCGGCCGGCGAAGAGGATCGTGTCCGTCGTCCGCGAGGTGTCGCAGACCAGGTTGGTGATCTGCCGGAAGGTGTTCGCGGTGGTCCCCTCCTTGCTGCGGTCGGCCGGTGGGGTGAACGGCTGCGGCTCGTACGGCGAGCCCTTGATCAGCGCCGCGAACGACGTCTGGAGCGTCCGCGTGTACGGGTCGCCCGGCTTGTCGTAGACGAGCAGCGCCCGGCCCGCGCTCACCTTCGCGAAGGAGGCGAGGGCGCGGGCCTCGTCGGTGTTGGTGGGGGAGACCCGGGCGAGACCGGGGTAGGGGTCCTTGCCGCCCTGCCCGTTGGCGAGGTCGTCGGCGGTGATCGACGACCCGATCACCGGGATGCCCAGCCGGGTCAGCTCCCTGACGGCCTTCTTGTTGTCGTCGGTGCTCTGCCCGACCCCGGCGACCGCCCGCAGCCGGTCCGTGCCGCCGGTCATGCCCGCCAGCCGCGTGACCATCGGCTGCCAGTACCGGCTGGTCGCCCCGGGGTTGGCCAGCACCAGCCGGATCGCCGGGGACTGGCCGTTGGAGTCGTGGTTGGCCTGGTACTGGGCGAGGTAGGCGCCCTGGAGCTCGTGCTGGATGTCGGCGAGGCTGGCCGCGGCTGTCGCGGTGTACGGCAGCATCACCGCGACCGTGACGTAACTCCCGGGCTTCAGGCGGGCGTTCTCCCGGGTGATCGCCCGCACGGTGTCCCGCAGCCGCGGCTGCCCGAAGTCGTAGCCGGCCGTCGCCACGCCCACGCACTCGTCGCTGCCCTCGGGGCGGGCCACCCCCGGCGCGCACGACCGGTCGTCGCGGACGGCCGCCCGCACCCCGACGACCAGCCCGGCGAGCACCGCGGCCGTGACCAGCAGGGCCAGATAGCGGCGGAGCGGAATCTCCCAGACGCCCTCACGCAACCACGTGCCCACGCCCCGCCCGGCCATCACGCCACCCCGCTCCGCTCGTCGTCACCCGCGTCGCCCTCGTCGTCGCCGTCCTCGGAGTCCTCGCCGCCCGCACCGTCCGCCGTCGGCGGGCGGCCGGCCAGCGCGGCCGACGGCCAGCTGCGGGAGGCCCGCCACAGCAGCGCGTTGCCGGCCGGCCGCAGGTTGGACAGCTGCTCCAGCTCGAAGCGGAGCCGGTCGCCGACCTTCGGGTCGGGCAGCACCAGCGGATCGCCGAGCAGCCACACCGCGTGCAGCAACCGCCGTATCCGCAGGTGCAGTACGCCGTCCACGCCGTCCGGCACCCGCTGCTGGGCGTCGGTGCGGCCGAGCGCCACCGCCGCCCGCCGGTCGCCGTGGCCGGTGAAGTCGCGGCCCTCGGCGTCGTGGGCGTGGAAGTAGGGCGCGGCGGCGACGAACCGCAGGGTCCGCAGCCAGTCGCGGGTGTCCAGGACCGGGAAGGTGTCGCGCAGGTGGGCGACGGCCGGTCCGGTCCGGCCCAGGGCCAGTTGGTGGTGGAGCCGGAACCGGTCCCTCCCGTCCGGCCCGTCCGACCCGTCCGGCCGGTCCTCGGTGTAGTACGCGATCAGCGTCTCGTGGGCGGTGCGCCAGCCGCTGTGGTCGGCGTCCCGCAGGTGCAGCCGGAGCAGCAGCAGGGTCCGTACGAAGGGGTCCCCGACGAACTGGCCGGGCACGGCGGGCAGTCCCTCCTGGGCGAGCCGGTTCTGGAGGGCGCGTACGTCGGCCGGGCCGAAGTCGTCCGGGAGCAGCGCGGCGGCCAGCGCGCACGCCGAGTCGTGGTCGTGGGCGGCGGCGAGGACGGTCAGCTCGTCGAGGCGGTCGGCGGGGACCAGCCGGTCGAGGAGCAGGAGGTAGGCGGGGGCGGCGGGACCGTCCTCGACGGGCCGTACGTCGGCGGTCAGCAGGTCGGCCGGCGAGCCGGCGCGCTCCGGATGCCGGGCCGCGGCCTCGGCGAGCAGCGCGACGCCCAGCGGGTTGCCGCCGGTCAGCCGGTGCACGGCCTGCGGGAACCGGGGCGCGGCGGGGGCGCCGACCAGGTGCAGGGTGTCGTCGGGGGTCAGCGGCGGCAGCGCCACCAGCAGCGCCCGCGAGGAGGGCACGGCCGGGTCCGGGGTCCACGCCGCGCGCCGGGCGACCCCGGCCAGTTCCCGGCGGACCCCGCCGCGCAGCAGCCGCCGGCCGTCGCCGCGCAGTCCGGCGACGAAGGCCACCTGGTCGGCGACGCCCTCGGCGCGGTCCCTGAGCACGGCTTCCAGCAGGCCCGGGCCCGGTCCGGTCTGCACGTTGTCGACGAGCACCAGCGGCCGGCCGAGCCGCTGCATCCGGGGCAGCACGCCCGCGTACGCCTCGGTCAGGTCGGCGAGCAGGGCCCGTACGAGATACCGCTCGGCGTGCTCGCGGGAGGTGCCGCCCGCGCGGAAGTGCCCGGAGAGCAGGATCAGCCCGCGCTGGGCGTGCCCGCCCGCGTTGGGATACGTCCGATACCAGACCGACGCCTTCTGGTGGCGGCGGCTGGCGAAGCCCTCGGCGATCGACTCCAGGGTGGCCTCGATGGCCCCGGAAACCAGCGGCCCGGTCCCGGTCGCGGCGGCGACGACCTTCGCCGCCACCTTCCCGGACCAGCGCCCGGCGAAGCCGCTGATCCACGAGCCGCTCTCGTTCAGCAGCAGGATCCGCTCCACCTCGCGCCGGATCCGCTCCGAGTCCGCGTCGCCCCAGCCGCCGGCGGCCACTGCGACCAGGCCGGACATCAGCCGCGGGAAGGTGATCCGCCCGGCGCCGGTGACCGGCTCGGCGAGCTGCTCGGCGACGACGAGGAGCGCCTGCGCGACCGGCGACCAGGACTCGGCGGGCCGTTCCGGCGGCGGGCCCGCGAACTGCGGCTCGGCGCAGTCGACGAGCGCGACCGGGGTGTGCCCCTTGTACGCGTCCCGTAACTCGCCGAGCACCGCGCTCTTGCCGAGCCCCCGTGCCCCGGTCAGCACGACGAACGGCAGCTCTCCGGGGTGTTCGAGGGGAAGGACACGGTGCTGGTACGGCCGTAACCCGACGATTCTCGGCACGAGCCCGGCCGGCTCGACGTCGAACAGCGCCCCGCGCCCGTGCAGCCGTCTGTGCAAGGCAAGTCCCCCCTCGACACGAGTGTAGGAAGGGGGAGTTGCTCCGGGCCAGATCGCGTGATGACTGTTGGGTCACGAATCCTGACGCTGCGGGGTCAGCCGACGGTGATGGAGTCCAGCTTCTCCCGCAGGTACACGTGCGAGTCGACCGGCGGGTAGGCGACCCGGCCGACCGGCGCCGGGACGGACTCGACGGTCGTGCCCGGGGTGCACTCGCCGAAGTAGACGAGGGACATCAGCTCCTCGGCGGGTGCGTCGACGGGCGGCGGCAGCACCCGGTGCCGTCCCGACCGCCACCGGTCGCCGGTCCAACGGGCCATCAGGTCACCGATGTTGATGGTGAAGGCGTCGGCGTCGTACGGCGCGTCCTCCCAGCCGCCGTCGTCGGTGTACACCTGGAGACCGCCCTTGCCGGCCTGCCGGTCCAGGATGGTCACCGTCCCGAAGTCGGTGTGCGGCCCGATCCGGAACTGGCCCGGCGCGGGCTCGCCCAGCACCTCGGTCCCCGGGTACCAGTTGATGTTGAAGCCGTACGTCGGATGGTCCATGTGCCGGGAGAAGAAGTCCCGTTCGAGCCCGAGCGCGTACCCGAGCAGCGACAGCAGCTCCTTCTCCAGCTCGGCCATCCGGTCCAGGTACTCCGCGCAGAGCGTGCGCAGTTCGGGCACCTCGGCCGGCCACACGTTGGGCGCGTACCACTCCGCGTTGACGGCCGGGTCGTCGAACGGCTCGTGGGTCGCGAAGGTCAGCGACTCCTTCAGGTCGGGCGGGGTCTCGGTGCCCTCGGAGTAGCCGTTGGCCTCCGCGCCGGGCCCGAGCCAGCCGCGCCCGCCGACCTTCGCCTCGTACGCCTGCTTGGCCTCGGCGGGAAGGGCGAAGAACCGGCGCGCGGCCTCCCGTACGGCGGTGCGCAGCTCCGGGGCGACCCCGTGCCCGGTGACGAGCAGGAAGCCGGCGGTCCGCAGGGCGGAGTCGACGGTCCGGGCGAGGTCCTCGCGGGCCGCCGGGTCACCGTCCAGCCAGGGGCGCAGATCGATGGTGGGGATACGGGGCCGGGGCTCATTCACCGATGTCCTCATTCCACAGGGCCGGGTGGTCGTTGATGAAGTCGCGCATCAGCGCGGTGCACTCCTCGTCGTCCAGCAGGACGATCTCCACCCCGTGTTCGGCGAGCCACTCGTGGCCGCCGTGGAAGGTGGCCGCCTCGCCGATCACGACCCGGGAGATGCCGAACTGGCGGACCAGGCCCGAGCAGTACCAGCACGGCGACAGGGTCGTCACCATGGTGGTGCCCCGGTACGACCGCTGCCGGCCCGCCGCGCGGAAGGCGGCGGTCTCCGCGTGCATCGAGGGGTCGTCGTCCTGGACGCGCCGGTTGTGGCCGCGGCCGAGCAGGGTGCCGTCGGCGCCGTAGAGCGCGGCGCCGATCGGGATGCCCCCCTCGGCGAGCCCGGCGCGGGCCTCGGCCACGGCGGTGGCGAGCCGGGCCCGGTCTTGTGACTGATCCATGTCTTCACTCTCCTGTGGCCGAAACACGAGGGCAACGTGCGGAAAGTACCCTCCGGGCAACCCCCGGCCGGACGAAATGTCAGCGGCCGTGCCCGTCCCTTGGAGGTCGCCGTGCCCGCACTCACCCTCCGCGAAGTCCTGGCCCTCGACCCGGTGCGGGCGGCCCGCCCCGAACTCCTCGCCGGCGAAGGCGCCCTCGACCGCCCGGTCCGCTGGGTGCACTCCAGCGAGGTCTACGAGGGCGCCAACTTCCTCGACGGCGGTGAACTCCTGCTCACCAACGGCTTCGGGCTGACCGACGCGGACGACGAGGTCCGCCGCCGGTACGTCCGGGAGCTGGCGGCGCGCGGTGCCGCCGGACTCGCGGTCGAAGTCGGGCGCGCCCTGCCCGGCATGCCGCCCGAGGTGACCGACGAGGCCTGCCGGCTCGGCCTGCCGCTGCTCGCCCTGCACCGGGTGGTGCCGTTCGTGCGGATCACGGAGGCCGCCAACCGGGCGATCGTGGCCCGGGGTCTGTCCGGCCGCCGTACGGTCGTGCGGCCCTGGGGCGACGACCACGCGGTGGCGCTTCTCGCCGACCTGGCCGACGGGCAGGCCCTCAACCAGCCCGAGGTGGAGGCGCGGGCCGCGCTCGCCGGGTTCCACCCCGGCCCCGGCGCCCGGCTGCTCGGCGTCTCGCTGCACGGCAGCCGGGGCGTGGGCGCGGTGGACCGGGCGGTCCGGGCGCTGGGCGGGGCCGGGGTGCTGCGCGCCGTGTTCCCGGGGGACGTCCTGGCCCTGCTCGCGGTGCCGGCCGCGGTCCCCGGCGATCCTGTACGGGCCGTGCAGGAGGCGTTCCGGGGAGCCGCCGAGGCGGGGGCCACGGTCGCCGTCGGCCACGCGGTCGGCCCCGGCGGCTGGCTGCACTGGAGCGAGACGCTGCGTGCGGCCCGCACCACCCTCGAACTCGCCCTGACCGTGCCGCCCGCCGAACCGGGAGCGCCCGAGGGCCCGACGGTGACCTCGGCCCGTGCCCTCGCCCTGGAACGCGAGCTGACCCGGGGCGGGGTCGCCGCCAACCGCGACCGGCTCGCCGCACTCGTCCAGCACACCCTCGGCCCGCTGCTGGCCTGGGAGGCCGCCCACCCCAGCGACCTGGTCCGCACCCTGGAGGTGCACCTGCGCCACGGCTGCTCCCCGACCCGCACGGCAGCCCTCCTGCACATCGGCCGCCAGTCCCTCTACCAGCGCCTGGAGCGCATCGAGTCCCTCCTCGGCCTGGAGATCGACGACCCCGACCTGCTGGGCGAACTCCTGACGGCGGCCTGCGCGCAGCGGGTGGTGCGGGGCGCCGCGGGTACGCGCCCTGAAGGGGCGCGGGGAACTGCGCGATCAGCCACGACGGCGCAGCAGTCGGCAGACGGCATGGCGCGGCACTTCCGGCGGAGCGCCTAGGCGCGGGGTGCCGCCTCGCCCGGACGGCCCGCACCTGGTCGGGGCGGCAGCGGGTGCGCGTACCGCGGGCCGCCCGCAGGCTGGGAGCGTGGGCGACGGGATCAGCGGTGAGGGCGATCGATGATCGTGACGGTGGTGTCGGTGCCGGACGGGGGCATGACGACGGTCTCCACGGCGGAGGCACGCCGGCGGCTCGCCACCGACCCGTTCCTGCTCCTCGGTGTCGAACTGCCCGGGGAACCGGGCCCGGCGGAGGAGCCGGTGGTCCGGCAGCTCGGGCTGGACGAGGAGGACCTGGAGTGGTTCGGCCGGCGGGAGGGGTCCCCGCGGGCCGAGTTCCTGGGCGACACCGCCGGGTTCGTCGTGCCGGTGGTCCGGGGCGGCCAGGTCCACCAGGTGCACGCCCTGGCCTCCGAAGGCTTCCTGGTCGCCGTTCACTGGGGCCACTGGGCGGGCCTGGCGGGGGACATCACGGCACTGGTGCGAAGGGAACGGCCGCGCGACGCGGTGGCCGCGCTGTTCCTGCTGCTCCAGGAGGCGCTCTCGACGTTCCGCCGGGCCGCGGTGGAGGCGCTCCTCCAGGTGGAGGAGCTGGAGGACGACATGTTCGAGAAGCGGCGCCCCGAGCAGATCTACCGGCTGTCCCAGCTGCGCCGCCACTCCGCCGTCCTGCACCATGCGCTGCTGCCGTACCTCCAGGGGGTCGACGAGGTGATCACCCGCAGGATGCTGAACCCCGACTTCCCGGTGGAACGGCAGCGGCTCGCCCAGGAGTTCCAGCGGGCGGCGCGGCTGGTCCTCGCGGACATCGAGTCGCTCCAGGACGCCACGCGCCGGGCCTTCGCGAGCTACGGCTCGCTGGTCGCGGGCGAGCAGAACGGGGTGATCAACCGGCTGGCGATCGTGTCGGTGATCTTCCTGCCGCTGTCGTTCCTGACCGGGTTCTTCGGCATGAACTTCGAGTTCCTGACGAACCGGCTGGAGACCAGGGACGAGTTCTGGCTGCTCGCCGTGGGGCTCCAGCTGGTCGCCGTGGTCGGTTCGCTGGTCCTGCTGCACCGGAGCCGGATCTGGCGGCGGCTGCGGGATGACGAATAGGGGGCCGGGAGGGGCCGGGTGGGTCGTGGGTCGGGTGCGGGCCGGTGGGGGCTGGTCGCGCCCACGCGGCGGAGCCGCATATCGAGTACAGCCCCGCGCCCCTTGCGGGGCGCTGGCGCTAGATGCGGGTGCGCTTGCGCAGGGCTGTGTAGAGGAGGGCGCTGATCGCGAAGCCGACCACCGGGGTGATGTCGCCGAAGGACGGCCAGTGCTTGGGGACGTAGCCGACGTAGTCCTCCTGGTTGGAGAAGAGGGGGACGGAGACCGCGACGCCGATGAGCAGGGCGGCGAGGCCGGGCCAGTTGGTGAAGGAGCGGTCGGTGAGGCGGGCGGAGAGTTCCTCGTCCGTGGCGGTGCGGCGCTGGAGCCACCGTTCCACGAGGACGACGCCCAGCCAGGGTGCCACCCAGTACGCGATGACGAGCAGGAACGCCTCGTAGGCCGCGCCCGCGTCGTCCAGGGAGGCCCAGGCCGCCGCCGTGCCGGCGACGCCCGAGACCACGACCAGGGCGCTGCGGCTCAGCCAGGCGGGGAGCTTCAGGCCGAAGGAGGCGATGGAGATCGCGCCGGAGTACACGTTGAGGGCGTTCGCCGAGACCCCGCCGAGCATGATGGCGAGCAGCACGAGGTCGCCGAGCCAGCCGGGGAGGTGGCCGGTGAAGGCGGCCGTCGGGGTGGCGTCCTTGGGGGCGATGATGGTCGCCGAGGCCGCGCCGATGACGGCGACGACGGAGACCGACACGAACAGGCCGACGGCCGGCCACAGGACCGTCTTCACCTTGTTCGCGGTGCGCGGCAGGTAGCGGGAGTAGTCGGTGGCGTACGGGTTCCAGCCGGCCGCGTAGCCCCAGGCCGCGCTGAACGCGAGCAGGAAGCCGCCGACGCCGCCGCCCGAGCCGCCCCCGCCGAGGTCCGCGTCCTTGAAGGTCCACACCCCGGCCAGCAGGAAGATCACCGCGAGTGCCGGGAACGCGTACTTCTCGAAGGTGTGCACGAAGTTGTGGCCGATGAAGCCGATGAGGATCTCGGCGACCACGACGAGGAGGAGCGAGGGGAGCGGGCGCAGGCCGGTCAGCGTGTTCAGGGCGAAGGCCGCGCTGACGCTGTTCACCGCGAACCAGCCGACGCCGGCCAGCAGGCCGTTGGCGGCGGACGGCAGGATGTTGCCGAGGAAGCCGAAGGAGAAGCGGCCGATCACCATCTGCGGGACGCCGAACCGGGGCCCGTCCAGCGACAGCACGCCCTGGGTGACCGCGCCGATCGCGGTGCCCAGCAGGATCGCGGCGGTCGCCGTCCAGAAGTCGAGGCCGAAGAAGAGGACCGCGATCACGCCGATGTAGACGGTCGCGAACTCGATGTTGGGGGAGGCCCAGGTCCAGAGCAACTGGAGGGGGCTGCCGTGGCGTTCGGCGTCGGGGATCGGTTCCGAGCCCGCCGCCTCCACGGCGATGACCCGGTCGCCGTACTCGGGCGCGATGCTGGTGGTGGAACCGGCGGGAGCAGTCGTCATACGAGGTAAGTGTCGGGATCGCTCCCGGTGCGGCCCAGGGGCGCACTGTCCGCTTCGGGCGGCTCACCGGCGTACAACCTGCACGCATGCGAGGACTTCCGGGGGCGGCTCGCCCTCCGGAAGTTCCTCGCGTGTGCGGCTGTGCGGCCCGGGTCAGCCGACGGTGCAGGTGTTGCCCATCGCCGGGTTGAGCAGGCCGATGACGTTGATCGAGTCGCCGCACACCGTGATCGGGACGTCGACCGGGATCTGGATGACGTCGCCCGACAGTACCCCCGGGCTGTTGGTCGCGGAGCCGGTGGCTTCGGCGCCGTTGTCGGCGAACGCGGCGGTGCTGCCGCCGAGGGCGAGGGCCGCGGCGACGGCGCCGGTGACGGCGAGGGAACGGATGCGCATGACTGCCTCCTGGGCGTCGGGGGTCGGAACGCGTCCATCACAACCGGCCGCCACCGGAGCCGCATGTGCTGCTGGGCCGATCGGCGCAACCGGCCCCGGACCGGGGGCCCGGGGCCGGTGCGTCCGTCACGCGGCGAGGCGGTCCGCCAGCTCCTTCGCCTTGCTGGCCGCGTCCTGGAGGGCGCGGTCGCGGGAGGCCTCGTAGAGCGGCACGAGCTCGGCCATCGCCGGGTTCTGCGGGGCCATCGTCAGCTCCGGCACGATGAAGTCGACGTCCAGGCCGAGGCCGTCGGAGAGCAGCGCGGTCAGGTAGTTCTGGACGTACTCGAACGGCTCGCGCGGGGTGCCCGGCGCGTACGAGCCGCCGCGGCTGGCGACGACGGTGACCGGCGTGCCCTTGGCGGACGGCGTCTCGCCCATCGTGCGGCCGAACAGGACCACGTTGTCCAGCCAGGCCTTCAGCGTCGACGGGATCGTGAAGTTGTACATCGGGGCGCCTATGAGCACCGCGTCCGCCCGCTCCAGCTCCTCGATCAGCCGCACCCGGGCCGCGAAGGCGTCCGTCTGCTCGGGGCTGTGGGTGGCGGGGTCGGCGAAACCGGCGGTGTGGGCAGCCGCGTTCAGGTGCGGTACGGGGTCCGCCGCCAGGTCCCGGTAGATCACCTCGCCGTCGGGGTGCTGTGCCAGCCAGGCCGTGCGGAAGGCGTCGGTGACGGCACGGGAGGAGGAGGCCCCGCCGGGGAGGAGGGACGAGTCGATGTGGAGAAGCGTGGCCATGAGAGGTCTCCGGATACACGGGCCCAGGGCAGAGCCGTGGGGGCTGAGGATTCGTACTCAGCTATAGATAACACAGGTGCTTACTTTTTTTCACCCCCTTCCTTTCCGTGGGGCTGTACCCTGATCCCATGGCGGTGGAGCAGGCCCATGACCCGGAAGCGTGCAAAGGTGTCGATGCCGGCATCACGCGCGTCTTCCAAGTGCTCGGCAAGCGCTGGAACGGCCCGATCCTGTCCGTCCTGATGGATCAGCCCACGCACTTCGCCAGCCTGCGCCGCGCCATCCCCGGCATCAGCGAACGCATGCTCTCCGACCGGCTCGCCGAACTCGCCACGGCCGGACTCGTGGTCCGCGAGGTCGACGAGGGCCCACCCCTGCGCGTCTCGTACCGGCTCACCGCCCAGGGAGCGGCACTGGAGCCGTCACTGAAGGCCCTGGGCGAGTGGGCACGAGAACACCTTCCCGACTCACCCTGCTGAGGGCCCTGTTCCGTCGTCGTCCCCGCCGCGGAGACCCGGCCCCGCCCGGCCCCCGCTCGTCGGTCACTCGTCCGTCACTTGTCCGCAAGGGCAGACCCGGGGGCAACTTGCCCTGGGGGAGCCGGAATCGGCCAACCGCCGGAGCCGGTGGTCCTATGCTGACCGGGTCTTCGGGAGTCAGCGGTGCGGGAGGGGTCGTGGCAGCTCTGGAGCCCGGCGATCCGCGTTCCGTCGGGGACTACCAGCTGTTGAGGCGGCTCGGCGCGGGCGGGATGGGGCGGGTCTTCCTCGGCCGTTCCCCGGGCGGCCGGGCCGTCGCCGTGAAAGTGGTCCATGCCGAACTGGTCGCGGGGCAGCCCGAGTTCAGATCACGGTTCCGGCGTGAGGTGGAGGCCGCCCGCAAGGTGAGCGGTGCCTTCACCGCACCCGTGGTGGACGCCGATCCGGACGCCCCGCTGCCCTGGCTGGTCACCAGCTACATCGCCGGGCCCTCGCTCCAGGACGCGGTCGCCGAACGCGGACCGCTGCCCGCCGCGACCGTGCTCGAACTCGCCGCCGGGCTCGCGGAGGCGCTCACCTCGATCCACGCGGCGCAGCTGGTGCACCGCGATCTCAAGCCGTCGAACGTGCTGCTCGCCGAGGACGGGCCGCGGGTCATCGACTTCGGCATCGCCCGCAGCGTCGAGTCGGTCACGATCACGCGGGCCGGGCTCATGGTCGGCTCGCCCGGTTTCATGTCGCCGGAGCAGGTGGCGGGCGGGGAGGTGACCGGCGCGAGCGACGTGTTCGCGCTGGGCGCGGTCCTCACGTACGCGGCGACGGGCGGCAACCCCTTCGGCAACGGGCCGACCCCGGCGCTGCTGTACCGGGTCGTGCACGACGAACCCGACATCACCGCCGTCGGCGACCCGGCGCTCGCCGCCCTCATCGCGGACTGCCTGGCGAAGGACCCGGCCCACCGTCCCACGCCGCGGGAGATCCTGACGAGGATCGGCCCGGCCGCAGGCGCCACGGCGTTCCTCGCCCGGCCTGCCGCGGACCCCCGGACCGCGCTCACGGGCGGCTCCGCCCCGGCACCCGCCGCCACCCGCCCCCTCACCCGTGCCGCCCCGGCACCCGCCGCCGCTCCGGGCGGCGGGGTGGGCCGCCGCGCGCTGCTCGTCTCCGGGGGAGTTCTCGCGGTCGCCGCGCTCGGGGCCGTACCGGTCGCGCACGTCCTCAACCGGGCCGGGAACAAGAAGGCCGCACAGCACTCCGCCGGTACCGGTGCCGTCTCCGTGCCCTCGCCGCTCGCCGCGTGGCCGCTGGAGGAGACCTCCGGGACGGTCGCCGCCGACGACACCGGCCGTTACGACGGCACCGCGACCGCGGTCGGCTGGGGCAGGGGCAAGGACGGAGCCGCGCTCTTCGACGGCGGCTCCAGCCAGATCGTCACCCGTGGGTCCGTGCTCAGAACCGGCAGGGGCCGCGGCTTCACCGTCTCGGCCTGGGTGTGCCTGACCCGGCAGCCGGCGTCCTTCGCCACGGCCGTCGCCCAGGACGCGGGCGTCGTCAGCGGCTTCTACCTCCAGTACTCGCCCGCCGAGAACCGCTGGGCCTTCGCCCGCCCCGGCCTGCGCGCCCTCTCGTACAGCGTCCCCGAGCCCGGGACCTGGGCCCACCTGGTCGGCGTCTACGAGGGCCTGCGCAACCAGCTCGTCCTCTACGTCGGCGGCACCCAGGAGGCCGGCATCAACGACACCAACCCCACCGCCGCCGAAGGCCCCCTCACCATCGGCCGCGCCACCGGCCCCACCGGCCCCACCGACTGGTTCCCCGGCTCCATCAAACAGGTCCAGGTATTCCAACGCGCCCTGACGGCGGCGCAGGTGAAGGCACTTCTCTAGGATTCCGGCCGGCACCCCGGTCCCGGGGTCACTCGGTGCGTGGGTCGTCCGGTTTCAGGGACTTCAGGAACTCCGGGTTGTCGTCCGGGGCGACCCAGTGCTCGCGTGGCCGGCGGGTCTTGCCGGCTGCCAGCCAGGCCACCGGGCCGACCAGGACCTCGCCGAAGAGCAGGATGATGAAGACCCACGCCAGCTTCGGCAGGGCGCGGACCTCGTCCTCGGGGGTGTTCAGGCAGTCCACGAAGGCGTAGATCCACAGGGCGAGGACCAGCAAGTAGGGCAGATACCTGAGCATGGCGGCCAGACTAGCGGCCGACGCGTATGCAGGGGGCGGTGACCGGGGCCCGACACCGGGTGGCCGATACTGGGACACATGGCTTACGACGATCTTCGCTCCCTGCTCCGGGCACTGGAGCGCGAGGGAGACCTCAAGCGTGTCAAGGCCGAGGTCGACCCGTATCTGGAGGTCGGGGAGATCGTCGACCGGGTGCAGAAGGCCGGCGGACCGGCGCTGCTCTTCGAGAACGTGAAGGGGTCGAGCATGCCCCTCGCGATGAACGTGTTCGGCACCGACCGGCGCCTCCTGAAGGCCCTGGACCTGAAGTCGTACGGCGAGATCTCCGAGAAGATCGGCGGGCTGCTCCGCCCCGAGCTGCCGCACGGCTTCGTCGGCGTGCGCGAGGCGTTCGGGAAGCTCGGCGCGATGGCGCACGTACCGCCGAAGAAGGTCAAGGAGGCACCGGTGCAGGAGGTGGTCCTCACCGGCGACGACGTCGACCTCGACCAGCTCCCGGCGCTCTTCACCTGGCCGCAGGACGGCGGCTCCTTCTTCAACCTGGGGCTGACCCACACCAAGGACCCCGAGACCGGCATCCGGAATCTGGGCCTCTACCGGCTCCAGCGCCACGACAGGCGCACCATCGGCATGCACTGGCAGATCCACAAGGACAGCCGCAACCACTACCAGGTGGCGGCCCGGAAGGGGGAGCGGCTCCCGGTCGCGATCGCCTTCGGCTGCCCGCCCGCCGTCACCTACGCCTCCACCGCCCCGCTCCCCGGCGACATCGACGAGTACCTCTTCGCCGGGTTCATCGCCGGCCGGCGGATCGAGATGGTCGACTGCAAGACCGTCCCGCTCCAGGTCCCGGCCAACGCCGAAGTCGTCCTGGAGGGCTGGCTGGAGCCGGGCGAGATGCTGCCCGAGGGCCCGTTCGGCGACCACACCGGCTTCTACACCCCGCAGGAGCCGTTCCCGGCGCTGACCATCGACTGCGTGACGATGCGGAAGCGTCCGCTGCTCCAGTCGATCGTCGTCGGCCGCCCCCCGACCGAGGACGGCCCGCTGGGCCGCGCCACCGAGCGCTTCTTCCTCCCCCTCCTGAAGATCATCGTCCCGGACATCGTGGACTACCACCTGCCCGAGTCCGGCGGCTTCCACAACTGTGCGATCGTCTCGATCGACAAGAAGTACCCGAAGCACGCGCAGAAGGTCATGCACGCGATCTGGGGGGCGCACATGATGTCGCTCACCAAGCTGATCGTGGTCGTCGACTCCGACTGCGACGTCCACGACCTGCACGAGGTCTCCTGGCGGGCGCTCGGCAACACCGACTACGCCCGTGACCTGAGCATCGTCGAAGGCCCGGTCGACCACCTCGACCACGCCTCCTACCAGCAGTTCTGGGGCGGCAAGGCGGGCATCGACGCGACGAAGAAGTGGCCCGAGGAGGGTTACACCCGGGACGGGGGCTGGCCGGACATGGTCCTGTCGGACCCGGATACGGCGGCGAAGGTCGACCGCCGCTGGAAGGAGTACGGCCTGTGAGCTCCGCCTCCGCAGCCCTCCCGCAGCCGGGACGGACGAAAGCCTTCCTGCGCCTGGTGATGATCGAGCACTCGGTCTTCGCGCTGCCCTTCGCGTACATCGCCGCGCTGACCGCGATGTTCGAGCTGGACCGGAACATCCACTGGGGCCGGCTGCTCCTTGTCACGATCTGCATGGTCGGCCTGCGCACCTTCGCCATGGCCGTCAACCGGATCATCGACCGCGAGATCGACGCCCGGAACCCGCGCACCGCCCACCGCGAGCTGGTCACCGGCGCGATGAGCGTGAAGCACGCCTGGACCGGCGCGCTGATCGCGGTGGCGGTCTTCCTCGGCTCGGCGGCCCTGCTCAACCCGCTGTGCCTGGCCCTCGCGCCGGTCGCCGTGATCCCGATGGTGGTCTACCCCTACGGCAAGCGGTTCACGAACTTCCCGCAGGCCATCCTCGGTCTCGCCCAGGCCATGGGCCCGATCGGCGGCTGGCTGGCGATCACCGGCGAGTGGTCCTGGGACGCGGTGATCCTCGGCCTCGCCGTCGGCATCTGGATCGGCGGCTTCGACCTGATCTACGCCTGCCAGGACGTCGACACCGACCGCGAGATCGGCGTCATGTCGGTCCCGGCCCGCTTCGGCATCCCGGCGGCGATCTGGGGGGCGCGGGTCTGCCACGCGATCGTCACGGCCCTGTTCGTCTGGTACGCGATCGCCACCGACGCCGGTGCCTTCTTCTGGCTGGGGCTGGTGATCGTGGCGGGCGCGTTCCTGTACGAGCACACCATCGTCCGCCCGCACGACCTCTCCCGCCTCAACCGCGCGTTCTTCTCGACGAACGGTTTCATCGGCATCAGCCTCTTCGTGTGCGCCCTGATCGACCTGCTGCTGCGAGGGCTCGCCGTCTAGCCCGTCCGAGTGGCGGCGGGGGGCGGCGGTCCGACGGCCGGTCCCGCCGATCTCGGGGTCCGTCACCGGTCATGTCGTCGGATCGTCCCCGCCACGGCAGGGACGATTCGAGGGCGACGGCGATGAATCCGTTCACGGTCACGTGGTCGCCGTTTGTCCGGGGACGGTCCCAGGCTGCCGCCCCGTCCTGAACACGATGGGGCGCGCCGGTACGCTCGTGGTGTGAACGCAGGAGAAACGCAGCGCGTGCCTTGGATCGTGGGGGTGTCCGGGGCGTCCGGAACGCCGTATGCCGCTGCTGTGCTGCGTGCCCTGCTGGACGCGGGGGAGAGCGTCGACCTGGTGGTCAGCCGGGCCTCGCGGCTCACCCTGCTGGACGAGACCGGGATCTCCTTCCGGGACGCGCACTGGCAGGACGACCTGGGGGAATGGCTGGCACGGGGGGCCGACGGCAAGCCGGGGACCTTCGCGGTGGACCTCGCCCGCGTGCGGTACTGGAGCGCCGGGGACCTGGCCGCGGGGCCGTCCTCCGGGTCGTACCCGGCGAAGGGCATGCTGATCGTGCCGGCGTCCACCGCCGCCGTCGCCGGGGTCGCCCTCGGCCTCTCCAAGGACCTGCTCCAGCGGGCGGCCAGCGTCACCCTCAAGGAGCGCCGGCCGCTGGTCGTCGCGGTCCGCGAGACCCCGCTGAACGGCCAGACCCTGCGCCACCTGGTCACCCTGGACGACCTCGGGGCGGTCGTCGTCCCCACCTCACCGGCCTTCTACGCGGGCGCGACCCACATCCAGGACCTGGTCGACTTCGTCGCCGGGCGGGTGCTGGACGCGGCGGGCGTCGGACACCGGCTCTACCGCCGCTGGACGGGGGACCTCGGCGGCGGAAGCAAGTAGCACCACCCGCGCACCACCTCCGCACCACCTCCGCACCACCTCTGCACCACCTCTCATCTACTTCGGGAACTTCAGCGGAAGGCTTCGATCGCATGGACGCCGTGGACAGGCAGCTCATCCAGGCCCTGAGGGAGAACGGCCGGGCCTCGTACGCTGAGCTGGGCCGCCTCGTCGGACTGTCGGGACCCAGCGTCACCGACCGCATCAACCGGCTGGAGGCGGCCGGGGTCATCACCGGCTACCGCGCCACCGTCAACGCGGCCTCGCTCGGCCTCGGCGTCATCGCCCTCATCGGCATCTCCCTCTCGGACGCGGCCGACCACGAGGACGTGGCGCAGCGGCTGCGGGACCTGCCGGAGATCGAGGACTGCTGGTTCATCGCCGGCGACGACTCCTTCATGCTCAAGGTGCGCTCCACCGACGTGGACGGCCTGGAGAAGACCATCCGGCGACTGTCCGGCACGAAGGGCGTCTCCCGGACCCGTACCACGATCGTGCTGTCCACGAAGTGGGAGAACCGGGTCGGGGAACTGCCCGAAGAGGTCTAGTCGTACGGTGGGGTGGTCGTGGTCGTGAGGAAAGGTGTGGGCATGGACGTCGGGCTCAAGCGTGAGCTGGAGGAGAAGGTCAGGGCCGGTGAGCGGCTGACCCGTGAGGACGGCATCGCGCTGTACGAGTCGGACGACCTGGCCTGGCTGGGCGGCCTCGCCCACGAGGTGCGGACGCGGAAGAACGGCGACGTCGTCCACTTCAACGTCAACCGCCACCTCAACATGACGAACGTGTGCACCGCGTCCTGCGCGTACTGCTCGTTCCAGCGCAAGCCGGGCGAGAAGGACGCGTACACGATGCGCATCGAGGAGGCGGTGAAGCTCGCCAAGGCGATGGAGGGCGAGAACCTCACCGAGCTGCACATCGTCAACGGCCTGCACCCGAACCTGCCGTGGCGTTACTACCCGCGGTCGCTGCGCGAACTGAAGGCGGCCCTCCCGGACGTCTCCCTGAAGGCCTTCACGGCGACGGAGATCCACCACTTCGAGACGATCTCCGGGCTCTCCGCCTCCGAGATCCTCGACGAGCTGATCGACGCGGGCCTGGAGTCCCTCACCGGCGGCGGCGCGGAGATCTTCGACTGGGAGGTCCGCCAGCACATCGTGGACCACCGCACCCACTGGGAGGACTGGTCCCGGATCCACCGCCTGGCGCACGAGAAGGGCCTCAAGACGCCCTGCACGATGCTCTACGGCCACATCGAGGAGCCGAAGCACCGGGTGGACCACGTCCTGCGTCTGCGCGAGCTCCAGGACGAGACCAACGGCTTCCAGGTCTTCATCCCGCTGCGCTACCAGCACGACTTCGTGGACGTGAAGGACGGCAAGGTCCGCAACCGGCTCCAGGCCAGGACGCAGATGGCGACCGGCGCGGAGGCCCTGAAGACCTTCGCGGTCTCGCGCCTGCTCTTCGACAACGTCCCGCACGTGAAGGTCTTCTGGGTCATGCACGGCGTGCAGACGGCGCAGCTGGCGCTCCAGCACGGGGCCGACGACATGGACGGCTCGGTCGTCGAGTACAAGATCACTCACGACGCGGACAACTACGGCACGCCGAACAAGCTGACCCGCGAGGACCTGCTGGACCTCATCCGCGACGCGGGCTTCCGCCCGGTGGAGCGCAACACCCGCTACGAGATCATCCGCGAGTACGACGGGCCGGACCCGGCGCGCAGGGAGTCCCCGCAGCCGATGCGGGTGTGAGGCGACGGCCGACGGTGCGTTGTCGGGTGCGGGTGCGTGGGGGCTGATCGCGCAGTTCCCCGCGCCCCTAAAAGCCAAAAGCAGGGGCCGCTGCGCAGTGCGCGGCTGTTTTTAGGGGCGCGGGGAACTGCGCGACAAGCCACGGCGCACCCGCACCCGTGTGGCGACCGCAGCCCCACGGCGAATTGGCGCTACCCACCCCCCGCCGTAATGGATACGATCCCGCCATGCCCCTTACCTTCACCCTCGACCCCGCGGTCACCCCCACCCTCCGCGACGGTGTCCTCAGCCTGTGGACGGACGTGTCCAACGCCGGTGGAGCCGTCGGGTTCGTCGCGCCGGTCACCGCGGAGGAGATCCGCCCGGAACTGGTCCGGCACCTCGTCGCCATGGCCGAGGGCCGCCACCGGCTCCTCGTCGGGCACGACGAGGCCGGCGAGGTCGCCGCCACCGCCTTCTTCTCCTTCAACACGCACCGGCTGATGACGCACTGGGTGTGGCTGTACACGGTGATGGTGCACCCGAAGCACCAGGGCCAGGGCTACGGCCGCGACCTCCTCGCCGCCGCAGCCGACACCGCCCGCGGCTTCGACGGCATCGACGCGATACGGCTCAGCTGCCGCGGCGGCCTCGGCCTGGAGAACTTCTACGGCTCCTGCGGCTACAAGGAGGTCGGCCGGGTCCCGGCCGCGGTCCGCGTCGCCCCCGGCGACGACCGCGACGACATCACCATGCTGCTCCCGCTGACCTGAACCGCCCCGGCCCGACCCGACCCCGGTGAAAGATCGGCCCCACGGCGTGCTTCACTGGACGGTGCCCCTTTTCGTCATCGGAAGACTGGATTGAGATGCTCCGCTACACGCTGATGCGCCTCGGTATCTTCGCGGGCTGCCTCCTCGTCGTCTGGGGCCTCGTCTACGCCGGCGCGTTCCCGCGTGGCTTCGGCGACTCCAACTTCCTGTGGGTCCTGCTGCTCTCCCTCGTCCTGTCGGCGCCGATCAGCTTCGTCGTGCTGCGCAAGGAGCGGGACCGGGCCTCGGTGCAGGTGGCGCAGCGGGTCGAGCGGATGCAGGCCAACATCGAGGCCAACCGCAGCCAGGAGGACGAGGCGGTCGACGCCGCGGACCAGGCCAGGACCAGCTCCTGAGCGGCTCCCGCGTCTCCGGCCCCAACTAGGCTTGGTCCCATGGGGACCGTCAAGACCAAGCGGATGCCGCGCGCGGTACGTGAGCAGCAGATGCTGGACGCCGCCGTGCGGACCTTCGGCCAGCGCGGCTACATGGCCGCGTCGATGGACGAGATCGCCGAACTCGCCGGTGTCTCCAAGCCGTTGGTGTACCTGTACCTCAACTCCAAGGACGACCTGTTCACGGCCTGCATCCGCCGTGAGGCGAGCGCCCTGACCGAGGCGGTCCGCACCGGCGTCGACCGCGAGCTGCCCGCCGACCGGCAGCTCTGGGACGGGCTCCGGGCCTTCTTCACCTATACCGCCGAGCACCCCGACGGCTGGTCGGTGCTGCACCTCCAGGCCCGCACGCACGGCGAGCGGTTCGCCTCCGAGGTCGCGGCGATGCGCGAGGAGATCGTCGCGTTCGTGACCCAGCTCATCGTCGCCGCCGCCCGCGCCGCCCACCGTGACCCCGACCTGGCGGAGAGCGAGGTCGCCGGCCTCGCCGAGGCACTGGTGGGCGCCGCCGAGTCGCTGGCCGCCTGGGCCAACGCCACCCCGGGAGTGACGGCACGCCAGGCGGCGGCGACCCTGATGAACTTCGCCTGGGCGGGGCTGGGCAACCTGATGGAGGGCCGGCCCTGGTCCCCGCCGTGACCGGCCCGGTCCGTCACACCGCCCCCCACCTCCGCAGCGCGGGCGCCAGTCGCTGGTGGCCGACGCGGTACAGCTTCTTGGCGCCTCGCCCGGCGACCCGCCGTACGGCCTTCTTCACCCGGCTTCGGCCCACGGCACCCGGCACCACGGGCAGGGGGCGGCCCGCTTCGTCGAGGCCGTTGTTGCGGAGGATGCCGGTGAGGTAGGTGCCGGCGGTCTGCGGTGTGTAGTAGGGGAGCAGCGGTCGCAGCGGGCCGGCGGCGCGCAGCGCGGCGATGCGGGTCCGGGCCGCGGCGTACGGGTCGCTCTTGCCGATGCCCTGGGCCGCCGCCCACTCCGGGTCGGGCTGCGGGAGCGCGCCCGCGTCGATGTCGTCCCAGGAGGCGAGGCAGCCCGAGTGCACGAAGTAGTGGTTGCCGTGGGCCTCGCGGACGCCGAAGTCGGTGAGGATCGCGGTGGGTATCCGCCGGTGCATCGACTCCAGGGCGGCCGTCGAACTCACCGTGACCAGCAGGTCGGTGCGGTCCAGCACGTCGGACATGTTGCCGTAGACGAGCTGGAGGTTCGCGGGCGCGGGTTCGGCGAGGGTCTCGACCAGTTCCTGGTACGGGTCGGACTCCACGTGGGTGGTCTGCTCGCCGGGCAGGCTGCGCAGCTTGACCAGTACGAGCCGCTCCGGGTACAGGCGCGCGTGGGCGGCGGTGCGCTCCAGGAGCCGGAGCCGGGACGCGCGGTCCTTGGGCACGGACGGCTGGGCCGCGAAGGTGACGGTGAACGGCCGGTCGGCGGAGGGCCGGTAGGGGGCGCCGCCGAGGAAGGGCAGGGCGCACTCGACCACCGAGCCGGGGTCGACGCCGACGCTCGCGAAGACGGAGCGGAAACGGCGGGTGTCGTGGTCGGAGTTGGCGAGCACCAGGTCCGTGCCGGCCCGGGTCATGAGGCCGTCGACCATCTTCTCGTAGACCACGCCGACGTACCCGCTGACCGTGACCGGCCGGTGCAGCCGGCCCTCCCAGGCACGCCCCAGGCTGTGCACGAGCGCCAGGACCGTGCCGCCGAGGACCGCAAGGACCACGATGTCGGCCGTCGCCAGCTCCTCGTCGTCGACCAGTGCGGCGGCGGGCACCTCACGCCGGCTGTCGGGCTCGATGCCGATCTCGGCGAGCTGCCGTTCGGTGGGCGTGGACCGGCCCCGCAGGAAGTACGCGTCCAGCGCGCAGTCGGGGGCGAGCTGCCGTGCCACCGACGCCCCCCATTTCCAACGGGTGTCAGAGTCGGCGATTACTGCGACGCGTCTGGGAGGCATGCTCAGTGCCTTTCGTGCAATGGATCATAAAAGTGAGCTGAGGTTAAGGACGCATTCTGAGCGCAGCATGGGGGGTTCCTTCACGGAGCCTTGGGCAAGCTGAGTACACCCTGTGAAAAGAGCCTCGGGCGCGGCTGTGACCTGCGGATCCGACATTTCCTGACAGGATCCGCACAGACAGGCGAAACACAATTTTTGTACAGCGTTGGCGGATCAAAGGGCAACGTGTGGGAGCACTTTGCCCTCCACGTGCACCCGGTCCCCGCTGCGCAATTGGAAACGGCCGTCCGCGGCGGCGTATTCGACCGTACCCGGCAGCAGTACCGGCGCCCGGAACTCCGCCCGCACGGCGGCCTCCGTCGGCACCCCGTGCGCGGCCAGGCAGCGGGCCACGGTCCACATGCCGTGCGCGATGGCCCGGGGGAAGCCGAAGAGGCGGGCGGTGAGCGGGTGCAGGTGGATGGGGTTGCGGTCCCCGGACGCGGCCCCGTACCGCCGCCCGACGTCCCCGGCGATCCGCCACTCCTCGACCACGGGCAGCGGCGGGCGACCGGGTTCGTCCCGGACCGTCCCGCCGGAGTGCCGCGTGCGGTGCCGCGCCAGATACGTACTGCGCGACTCCCATACGACGTCCTCGCCCACCCGCACCCCGGTCACGACGGTGGCCTCGGTGCCCCGCCGGTGCGGCCTCAGCTCCTCGACGTGGACGGCGATGTCGTACGTCCCGCCGCCGGGCAGCTCGGCGTACCGCTCGATCTCGATGGAGGTGTGCACCAGCCCCAGCAGCGGCAACGGGAACTCCCGCGCGCTCATGAGCCGCATGGCCAGCGGAAACCCCAGCACATGCGGGTAGGTGACCGGCAGCCCGTCGTCCCCGGTCGCGAACCCGCACACCCGCTCGTACGCGGCGAGCTTCCCGGGATCGGCACGGACCCCGGGCAGCACGAGGCGGGTGCGGGGGAACGAGGCGTCGGAACCCGGCTTCTTGAAGGGCGACCGCAGCGCGCCGAGGACCAGCAGCGGGCCGAGAGCAGGGGCCCGGTCAAGAACGATCACAGGGGTTGCCTTTCAGTGCCGGTGACGGAAGTGCCCTGCTTCCAGGGGCGCGGGGCTGCGTTTGACATGCGGCTGCCGCCGCGTGGGCGCGACAAGCCACGACGCACCCGCAGCTCGCAACTTTGCTCATGCCCCCCATCTCGCCAGATTCCTGACTCTGGAGTAAGGTTACCGTAGGTAAGCCTATGTCACAGCTGTCAAGTACCGGGAAACGGGCCGAACGTGAAGGACCCTCACGTAACCTCCGGGATTGCACAGGCCCGGCCCCGGACAACCCCCGAAAACCCACAAGCCCGCCACAGCGGCCCCGTACGATCTCCAGCCTGAACCGCCGGTAACCCCTTCCTGAGGCCCGGTGCCGGTGAACGCCTCGGTGCGCGAGGCACGTACGTCATGCAGCAAGCAGTTCACCGCTGCACGCCCGAGGAGCCGCCCCGTGTCCACGTCGTCTTATCCGAACGCCGCCCCCGTCTCCTCCGGCGCGGCGATCCAGGCCACGGACTACGACGGGAACCCGATCCTGGTCGAGCCCCTCGTGCAGCGGCTGGACGGGGTGGTACGGGAGGCGTACGTACCGCCGTTCGCACCCTCGATGCGGCACGGCTCGCTCGCCGACCTGCCGTTCGAGAACGCGGAGGCGGAGCCCGGCGCCGTGGTGCTCAGCCGCAAGTCGGCCGAGGAGGAAGGCCGTTGGGAGCACGTGACGGCCGTTCAGTTCGCCGCCCAGGTGCAGGCGGTGGCCAAGGGCCTGATCGCCGAGGGACTGCTGCCCGGCGACCGGATCGCGATCATGGCCCGGACCACGTACGAGTGGACCCTCCTCGACTTCGGCGCCTGGGCGGCCGGCCTGGTGACCGTGCCGATCTACCCGACCTCCTCGGTCTTCCAGACCCGCTGGATCATGCACGACTCAGGTGCCGTCGCCCTGGTCACCGAGACCGCCGCGCAGGCCGCCGCGCTCGGCCCCGAGCTCGACCGGCTGCCCGACCTCAGGCACCTGTGGGTGATGGAGAAGGGGCACGTGGACCGGCTCGCGGAGGCCGGCGCACCGGTGCCGGACGCCGAGGTGGGCGTACGGCGGGGCATGCTCGGCCCGGACACCCTCGCCACCCTCATCTACACCTCGGGCACCACCGGCCGCCCCAAGGGCTGCGCCCTCTCGCACGGCAACTTCTTCGCCGAGGTCGACAACGCGATCGAGCTGCTCTACCCGATCTTCAAGGCGCGCAACGACGAGGAGGTCTCCATCCTCCTCTTCCTGCCCATGTCCCACGTCTTCGGCCGCATGGTGGCGATCGCCTGCGTCCGCGCCGGGGTCCGCCTCGGCCACGCGCCCAGCCTCAAGGCCGAGGACCTGCTGCCGGACCTCGCCGGGTTCAAGCCGACCTGCCTCCTCACCATCCCCTACATGCTGGAGAAGGTCTTCAACACCGCCCGGGCGAAGGCCGAGGCGGGCGGCCGGGTCTCCGTCTTCGACCGGGCCACCGCGGTCGCGCAGCGCTACGGCGAGGCGCTGGAGGCCAAACAGACCGGCACCGGCAGCGGGCCCGGCCGCGCCCTGAAGACCGCCCGCACCTTCTACGACCCGCTCGTCTACCGCCGTATCCGCACCGCCATGGGCGGCAGGGTCCGCCACATCATCTGCGGCGGCTCCCCGCTGGGCCGCCGCCTCGCCGCGTTCTACGCCGGGGCCGGCATCGAGATCTACGAGGGCTACGGCCTGACCGAGACCACCGCCGCCAGCACCTGCACCCCGCCCCTCAAGCCCCGCCTCGGTACGGTCGGCTGGCCGATGCCCGGCACCAAGGTCCGGATCGCCGCCGACGGCGAGATCCTGGTCGCCGGCGACCACGTCCTGCGCGGCTACTGGGACCCGGCGGCCGGCGGGGTCGTCCCGGCGACCAGGGACGGCTGGCTGGCCACCGGCGACCTCGGCGAACTCGACGACGAGGGCTACCTCACCATCACCGGCCGCAAGAAGGAGATGCTGATCACGGCCGGCGGCAAGTCGGTCGCCCCGGCCCCGCTGGAGAACTGGCTGCGCTCGCACCCCCTCATCTCCCAGGTGATGCTGATCGGCGACGGGCTGCCGTACGTCAGCGCCCTCATCACCCTCGACCGGGACGGCCTCACCCACTGGCGCCAGATGAACGGCAAGCACCCGGTGCCGCCGGAACTCCTCCTGGACGACGTCGAGCTGCGGGCCGTCCTCCAGCGCGCGGTCGACGAGGCCAACAAACTCGTCTCCCGCCCCGAGTCCATCCGCCGCTTCGAGATGCTCCCCGTCGACTTCACCGAGGAGGCCGGGCATCTGACCCCCTCGATGAAGCTGCGCCGCGAGGCGGTCATGAAGGACTTCGCGACGGAGATCGAGGGCCTGTACCCGAGGTGAGGCGACCGCCGGTCCGCGGCGTCGCCGCGCACGGTGGTTTGCGTTAGCCCACGTGGCCTCACCAGGGCGATAAGAACACCGGTCGATCCGGAACCCGTGCTTCCATCACGAAGGGAGGTTCACCATGGTCGACCGATGAAGGAGAACTACGTGCAGGCCGTCGACTGCCCCTTCGGTTTCAGCAAGGCCCTCGAGTTCGACCCGGCCCTGGCCGGTTTCATGGAGCGCGGATCCCTCGGCACCATCCGTCTGCCCTACGGCGAGTCGGACGCCTGGCTGGTCACCAGCTTCGAGTCGGTACAGGTCGTGACCACCGACCCCCGGTTCAGCCGGGCCGAGATCATCGAGCACGACTATCCGCGGATGACGGCCGAGCCGATCGTCTCCCCCGAGTCGATCAACGTCATGGACCCGCCGCACAGCAGCCGGATCCGGCACCTGGCCACCCAGGCCTTCACCCAGCAGCATGTGGAGCGCATGCGGGACCGGATCTCCCTCCTCACGGACCGGCTCCTCGACGAGATGGAGTCCGAGGGCTCGCCGGCCGACCTGGTCCGGTACCTGTCCGACACCCTTCCCCAGCACACGATCATGGACCTGCTGGGCATCGAACGCGCCGAGTGGCCCCGGATGCAGGAGCAGGTCCACCGGCTCCTGGTGCTGGGCTCGGGCAACCGCGACGTCGCCCGCGCGGCCAAGCAGGACCTGACGGCCTACTTCGGCGAACTCGTCGCCGAACGCCGCAGGAAGCCCGGCACCGACCTCGTCAGCCTGCTCGTCGAGGCCCGGGACGGCGACGACCAGCTCGACGACCGGGAACTGGCCGTCCTGCTCCTGACGCTCACGCTCAGCGGCCAGGACACGGCGACCTGCCAGATCAGCAACATCATGTACCTGCTGCTGACCCGCCCGGAGCTGGCGCGGTACGCCTACGCGCACCAGAAGGACCTGACGGACTTCCTCCACGAACTGCTCCGGTTCATCCCCTTCCGCAAGGGCGTGGGCATCCCCCGGGTGGCGCTGGAGGACGTCGAGCTGGACGGCGTGCTCATCCGCCGCGGCGACTTCGTGCACGTCTCGTACCTGACGGCCAACCGCGACCCCGGCCGCTACCAGGACGCGCACGAGATCGTGCCCGACCGTCCCGTCGCTCCCCACATGACCTTCGGCTGGGGCGGCCACCGGTGCATCGCGGTTCCCCTGGCGATGGCCGAACTGGAGGTCGCCGTGGGCCGCCTCCTGGACCGCTTCCCCGACCTCCGTCTCGCGGTGCGACCGGAGGAGGTCCGCTGGGACACCGACACCATCCGCCGGTTCCCGCTGGAGCTGCCGGTGGCCTGGTAGCAGGCACGCCGCTCCGCCCGGCGGCCGTCGCGCGGCGGTGCCTCAGAGGTCGGCGGCCAGGCGGTCCGGCCGCGGTGGCGCGACGTCGACGCCCGCCGCCGCGACGTCCTGGCCGCCGAGCGCAGAGAACGCGCCCGCATCCGCGGCGAACGCTTGCGGTCGGAACGCTCAGCTCCCGGCGAACCTGGTGATCAGGTTGTGGGGTGTGCCGTCGCCCAGGATCTCGTGGAGATCGGGGGCTTCAGCGGCGGATGCGGCGCTGCGGGGGAACATGGCCTGCTCGTATGCGGTGAGCGCGGTCTCGATGTCGTCGGGGTGCGCGGCGATGGCTTTGCCGAGTTCGGCGCCGTCGTACATGGCCAGGTTGGCGCCTTCGCCGTTCGGGCCCGTGAGGTGGGCGGCGTCGCCTATCAGGGTCACCCCCGGCGCCCGGTCCCACCGGTGCTCGACGGGCAGGGTATGGAGGGTGCGCAGGACCGGTGCGGTCTCACCGTCGGTGATCAGCGCGGTGAGCTCCGGTGCCCAGTCCTCGAACTCCCGCACGATCCGTGCGGTGGCCGCGGGGGGACTGGTGAAGTCGATGCCGGTGAACCAGTCCTGCGGCCTGGTGAGCATCACCCAGGTGTGGAAGTTCCCGTCGCGCTCCCGGTGAGCCATGATTCCCTTTCCCGGCTCAAGCACCATCGTTGCTCCGGCGCCGAGGGTCTTCGCGTTGGCCGGGTGCCGGGTGTCGCCGCCGAACAGGTAGGTCTCGACGAACGAGATGCCGATGTACTCGGGGACCGCATCGGACAGCAACGGCCGGACCCTCGACCAGGCGCCGTCCGCGCCGACCAGCAGGCTCGTGGTGACGGTGGTGCCGTCGGCGAAGGCCACCTCATGGCGGCCGTCGTCGAGAGCACGGACACCACTGACCTTGTGCCCCCATCGGACAGTGCCGGCCGGGAGCGAGTCGAGCAGCATCTGCCGCAGCTCGCCACGCAGGACCTCGGGGCTGCCACCCGTACCGTCGTCCGGCAGGTCGAAGAGGATCTTCCCGCCCCGATCCAGGACCCGCATCGCCTGACGTCCCTCCAGGACGATGCCGCGGAACTCGTCCATCAAACCGGCCGTCCGCAGAGCCAGTTGGCCGTTGTAGTCGCGGATGTCGAGCAGCCCGCCCTGCGTGCGCGCCGTCGGGGAAGGCTCCGCCTCGTAGACCGTGGACGGGATTTCGTGGACGTGCAGGACACGGGCGAGTGTGAGACCGCCGAGTCCTGCGCCGATGATCGTGACGTGAGTGCTCATAGTGGTTCCTCGCGTGTTCACGCCTGCCGGACGACCCCGGCAGGACCTCCACAGAACGTTCCAGACCCCGCCGACAAAGCGCCGACGCCTCAGCGGCAACCGTCACCGGCAGCCGACAGACCACCGACAGCACACCGACACCACGGACGCACATGTCGCAGCGGCCCACAGACGGACGCACTCACCCGGCGTCGTGAGCGATGCTTCACCGGCTGGTGACGGGCTTGTCCACCCGGTCACAGCACTAGCGCCCGGCCAGCAGGAAGGCCTGCGGGCAGACCTCTTCGAGCCCCGCGTCGGGCTGCCGCACCGTGCTGGAGTACAGCGTGAACCCGGCGTCGGCCAACAGGGCCGTCATCTGCTCCGGCCGCCGCCGCAGGAAGTCCAGGGTCACCGGATGGCCCCAGGGGTTCTCGTGCCGCCGTGCCACGTCCCCCACCTGGAACGCCAGGAGCAGTTGCCCGCCGGGCCTCAGCACCCTCGCGAACTCCCGGAACAGCGCGGGCAGCCGGTCGTCCGGCGTGTGGATGGACGAGTACCAGCACAGCACCCCGTCCAACACCCCGTCCGCCGCCTCCAGTTCCAGCATCGAGCCCTGGACGAAGCGCAGTCCGGGATTCTCGCGGCGGGCGATGGCGAGCATCGACTCCGAGAGGTCGAGACCGAAGACCGACAGGCCCAGCGCGGCCAGCCGGCCGGTCACCCGGCCGGGACCGCAGCCGAGATCGGCCACCTCGGCGCCGGGGCCCACGCGTTCGGCGAACACGTCCAACATGGCCCTCTCCACGGGCCTGCCGGCGAACTCGGAGCGGAAGCGGTCCGCGTAGTCGGAGGCGACCGCGTCGTAGAACGTACGGGTGGCGTCCAGGAAGTCGGCTGTCATGCCGCGGACCCTAACGGCCGCCACTGACACACAGCGCGAGCTCGGCCCACACCGTCTTGCCGACGTCCCGCCCGGTGACTCCCCAGGTACGGGCCAGCAGCGACACGAGCAGCAACCCGCGCCCCCCGTCCGCCTCCGGATCCGTCACGAACCGCAGTCCCCGGTCGCCCCTCGCGTCGCTCACCTCGATACGGAGGGTGTCGTCGTCGGCGAGCAGCAGCACCCGCACCTCGAAGTCCCGGCCGGGGACGCGACCGTGGGTGACGGCGTTCGCGGCCAGCTCCGCGACCAGGTGCTGGGCCGTGTGGTTCAGTTCGCCGTCGTAGGGGTGACCCCAGGCGTCCAGCGCGTTGGCCACGAGGCGGCGAGCCAGGCGTGCGCCGCGTGGGGTGGCACTCAGACGCTGGGTCAGTTCGGCGGTGGGGGTGGAGATTTCGGCGTTCACGTGACAGAGCGTGGTCGGTTCTCCGTACCCTGACCAGGGGCGATCGCGCGACTCACGGTGACCGTACGGGTGTGTCGGGTGAGGCGTACGGGTCGTCGGCCGTGACCACGAGGACGTCGAGGCGGTGGGGTGCGTGACGGACGTACAGCAGGAGCGGAGGCCGGAGACTCCGGCGGAGGCCGACGGGACGACGGGGCTCATCACAGCCCTGGGCAAGATGCTGAAGCTGCTGCGCGAGCGGGCGGGGCTCACGCAGAAGGAGTTCGGGGCGATGGTGGGGTACGGCCCCGATGCCATCTCGGCGATGGAGAGGGGGGTGCGCGTCCCGCAGCCGGACATGCTCGTGAAGGCGGACGAGTTGTTGGGGGCCGGGGGGTTGCTGGTCGCGGCGATCCCTGAGCTTAAGGAGGCGATGAAGAGGGCGCGGACGCGGCATCCAGAGTGGTACAGGGGATATGCGGTGCTGGAAGCGCAGGCCGTCTCGCTCTACGACTACAGCACGATGGGCGTCCTGGGCTTGTTGCAGACCGAGGACTACGCGCGGGCCGTGTTCACCCAACGGTACCCACCACTGGACGAGGACACGATCGAGAGGCGAGTCGCCGACAGGCTCTCCCGCCAGCACATTTTCGAGCAGTGGCCGCTGCCCGAGTTCAGCTTCATCATGGAACAGGCGGTGTTGGAGCGGCCGATCGGTGGTGTCGACGTACAGCATGCGCAGCTCCGGCAGTTGCTGCGGATCGGGCGAATGCGCAACGTGCAGATGCAGGTGATGCCTACCGAACGCCATGAACACCCCTGTCTGGACAACTCGTTCACGCTGTTGACTCCCAAAGGGAAGGAACAGGTGGGCTACATGGAGAGTCAGGGGTACCCAAAGCTCGTCACTGACCGAGAAGAGGTCCGTGTGCTCGCTGCCCGCTATGGGATCATCCGGGCGCAGGCACTGAACCCGCATGAGTCCCTGGACCTGATCGAGAAGATGCTGGAAGAACGATGACCATAGAGAAGTTGAGCTGGTTCAAGTCGAGCCACAGCAGTGGCGAGGGCGGTCAATGCCTCGAAGCCGCTTACGCCTGGCGGAAGTCGTCGTACAGCGACGGCGAGGGCGGCCAATGCCTCGAAGTCTGCACCCACCCCTCCGCAATACACATCCGCGACTCCAAGCGCAGAGCCGCCCCCCACCTGACCCTCTCCCTCTCCTCCTGGTCGGCGTTTCTGACGGGGATCGCCTCCTCGTAGGGGGCCACGGCGATGGGGGACGGGGGAGGATCGACGGTTCTGGCCCGGGTCGGCCTGGTCGCGCTCACGGTTGCGCCGCCGGGGGCACTCGCGGCGGTGTATCCGTCCGCCGTTGCGCGGCATCCCGTTCTCGCGGCCTGCGCCCTGGTCGGGTACGAGGTGCTGGTGGTCGTCACCGGGTTCGCGGGCAAGGTCTTCGGGGAGTTGCAGGGCCGCTGGGTGACGCGGGTCGCCGACGCGGTCGACCGCTGGGTGCAACGGCGGACGTCGAGGTTCGAGCAGTCGTACCGGCGTCACGTGCGCAGCACGCACCGCTTCGTCGATCTCAAGGGGCTGGCCACGCGCGGGGATTACACGCCGGGGCTGGAAGAGGTGTTCGTCGATGTGAGCGTGGCGCCGGGGCCGGTGCACACGGCGGAACGGGAGCCGCTGGCCGGTGCCGTGCCGGGGCCGGGGGCGCGGCAGTCGATCGACGCGTTCCTGGGCGGGGAACAGGGTGCGTGCCTGGCGCTGATCGGCGCACCGGGCACGGGAAAGACGACGCTGCTCAAGCACTTGGCGCTGCGGCTGGCGGGAGACTCCCACGGCCGGGTACCGGTACTCCTCTACCTGCGCGACCACGCGGAGGCGATCACGGCCGACGCCTCCCTCACGCTCCCGCAGATCATCACGGCGTCGGTGGGCGGGTTGGAGCCGCCGGAGCCGGAGGGCTGGTTCGAGGAGCAACTGCGGGACGGGCGTTGCCTGGTGCTGCTCGACGGCTTGGACGAGGTGGCCCGGGAGGAGGACCGCAGGCATGTCTCCGCGTGGGCGGAGAGACAGATCGAGCGCTACGAACGCAACGACTTCGTCCTCACCTCCCGCCCCCACGGCTACCGGACCGCCCCGCTCAACCGCGCCCGTGTCCTCCAGGTGCGCCGCTTCACCGGCGAACAGATCTCCCGCTTCCTGCACGGCTGGTACCGGACGATCGAGCGCCTGAGCACGGGCGTGCACGACGCCGGGGTGGAGACGCGGGCGGCGGCGGAGGCGGAGGACCTGATCCGACGCCTGCGGGACCGCTCGGTGTTGTACGACCTCGCGGCGAACCCGCTCCTCCTGACGATGATCGCGAACGTGCACCGTTACCGGGGCGCGCTGCCCGGCAGCCGGGCGGAGCTGTACGCGGAGATCTGCCAGGTGCTGCTGTGGCGCAGGGCCGAGGCGAAGAACGTGGCGACGGTCGCGGACGAGGTGCCGGGGGCGAAGAAGGAGGTGGTGCTGCGGGAGCTGGCGTACACGATGATGGCCGAGGGGCGTCGCGACATCGCCGCGGGGCAGGCCGCCGAGCTGCTGGAACCGGCGCTGGCCAGGGTCGCCGCGACGACCGGACCGGACGTCTTCCTCGCCTCCGTGGTGACCAGCGGACTCCTGGTGGAGCGCGAACACGGCCTGTACGCCTTCGCCCACCTCACCCTCCAGGAACACCTCGCGGCCCTGCACATCCAGCACCGCCGGCTCGTCGACGTGCTCGTCGCCGGGATCGACGCCGACTGGTGGCGGGAGACGACGCTGCTGTACGCGGCCCGTACGGATCCCGCCCCGATCGTGGAGGCGTGCCTGGCGGCGGACACCACCCGGACGCTGGCCCTGGCCTTCGACTGCGCGGAACAGGCCACCGAACTGTCCCCGGCCACCGCGGTCCGCCTCGACACCCTGCGCCGGCAACTCCTGGACGAGCCACCCGGCTCCCCGCGCCGCCGCCTGATGACCGCGGTCACCGTCGTCCGCCAACTCCGCGACACGGTACGCCTCACCGACGACGCCCGGGTCACGGTCCGGCCGGTCTCACGTGAGCTGTACGGCCTCTTCTCCGGCAAGCCCACCGGGCCGAGGCCGGCGGACCCCGCCGTGGGCATCACCCGCACCGAGGCGGTGGAACTGGTCAGCTGGATCAACGACCTCCTCCCCGAGGGCACCACCGTCCGCCTGCCCACCTACGCGGAGGTCACCGATCCGGCCTTCACCTTGACCAGCCGCTCACCCGAACACAGCGTGTGGCACGCGGCCGTGGAGTCGGGGGCCCTGCCGGAGCTGTGGGTTCCGGACGGCCTGCCCCATCCGTGGTCGGGCGGGACGAGCGTTCCCGAGGGGCTCTTCGACCTGGTCGCGGTCACAGCGACCCTGGCACGCGTCCGGGGCCTTCATGATGCCGAGTTCCCCGGCCCCGACTACGACCCCGACGCGACCATCGCCCTGACGCTCGCCCTCGCCCGCAACCTCGACCGTGCCGTCCGCCTCGGCCTGGACCATGTGGACGGTCTGTACGTCGACTTGAGAGACGTCCTCAGTGCCCCCTTCCAGCATGCCGACGGCCGTCTGCACCGTGCCGCCCGGGGCGCCGCTGACCAACTCGCGGCCGGCGCTCAGGACGGATCGGAGGTTCTCCCTGCCGTTCAGGTAATCGCTGACCTCGTTGCCGACCGGCCCACCGACCTTCCCCTTGCTCACGGCATGGCCCTCGAAATCCTGGTCGCTTCCGGCTACGTCCCCGCCCCTCCTCCCGAGGTGACCGCTCGCAGCCGGGCCTTCGCCGACGACCTCGACCGGCTCTATCCCGCTCCGCCTGCCGAGACGGACCTGCTTGAAGCAGCCTTCTCCGCCCACCGGCTTCTGCAGTGGCTCACGCTCGGTGAACCGGACCCTCCGCCGCAGAACAGAAGACGCCCGCGCGCATCCGACAGCAGCGTGGCCGACCCGCTGAGCGCGCAGACGCGTCAGCTCCTCACGGTCTACGGCGACGAGATCACCCCCACGCTCGAAGAGGCCGTCGCACACGCGTCGACTGTTTCCGACAACCGGCCGATGTACGAGGGCGGCGTGCTGCTGAGTCGGCTGGCTCGACAACTGGATTCGCTGGCCCGATCGCTGCCCGATCCCGATGCCGGAGAAGACCTCTGGCGCGTCCACCTCGCACACATGGAAGTCGCCGCGTTCACGCTGGCCGCGGTGGCCGACGACGGCGCCTTCGCCCCCGCCCTGGCCTCCCGCTGCCGCCGGGTCGCCGCCGGCCTCCAGATTCTTCGCCACCGCGCCGAAGGCAGGATCACGCCCACCGAGACCCTGATCCTGATCCGCACCTGATCACGCTCCTACCCCAGCCCCGCCGCCCGCAGCCCCGACGTCACCGCCGCCGCCCCCACGACCACCACCGCGAATGGCGCCTTCTTCCATGCGAGTACGCCGGCCACCAGCACCCCGGCCGGGCGCGCCCAGCCCGCGAAGCCGCCGTTCTCCGTGAGTGCGCCGGTCGCGAGGAGCGCGGTCAGCAGGACCACCGCTCCCGCCGACGCCAGCTCCTGGACCCGCGCCGGGATTTCCACCCGGCCGTGCAGTACCGGGCCCACCAGCCGGAAGGCGTACGTGCCGAGGGCGAGGGCCAGGATCATGACCACCGTTGCGTTCATCGTCGTACCACCACCAGGGCGCAGAGGGAGAGCAGGACCGGGACCCCGGCCGGGACGGCGGGGGTCACCGCGAGGGCGATCGCCGCGCCGAGCAGGGCTGCCCGGCGGACGCCCGTGTCCTTGCGGAGGGCGGGCAGGACCAGGGCGACCAGGACGGCGGGGAAGGCCGCGTCCAGGCCGTAGTGGGCGGTGTCGCCGAGGGTGCCGCCCGCGAGGGCGCCGGCCGCCACCCCCACGTTCCAGGCGGCGAACAGGCCGAGGCCCGAGATCCAGAACGCGGCCCGGCGGCGGGCCGGGTCCGGCTGGGCCAGGGCGAAGGCGACCGTCTCGTCGGTGACCAGGTGGGCGCCGAGCAGGCGGGTGGCCCGGCCGGGGCCGAGCAGGTCGGCGACGGCCAGGCCGAAGGCCGCCGTACGGGTGTTGAGGAGCAGGCCGGTGGCCGCGGCGGCGAGCGGGCCGCCGCCGGCGAACAGCACGGCGACCGCGCTGAACTGGGCCGAGCCCGCGTAGACGACGAGGGACATGGCGACCGGGACCCAGACCGGGAGGCCGCCGGCGACGCTGACCGCGCCGAAGGAGACGCCGACGATTCCGCCGGCCAGCCAGACGAGTGAACTGTCCCGGACCAGGGAGGCCGTCCGCCGTGGCTGCGTTGTTCGGGTTGTTCGGGTTGTTCGGTTTGGCGAACGCATGTTTTTTACAGTGAACGAGTAGGGTGGTGTTCGTCAAGGCGAACGGTCGTACCGATGGAGCGAACGAGCGAGATGTCCGAAGCAACCGGCCGGCCGGACCGGCTTCCGATGGAGTGGATCGCCGGGGCGCTGAAGCGCGAGCGGGCCCGGGTCGGGCTCTCCCTGTCCGAGCTGGCGAAACGGGCCGGCGTCGCGAAGTCCACGCTCTCCCAGCTGGAGGCCGGCGGCGGCAACCCGAGCGTGGAGACGCTGTGGTCGCTGGGCGTCGCGCTGGGCGTGCCGTTCAGCGCGCTGGTCGAGCCGCCGGTGTCCGGTGTTCAGGTGATCCGGGCGGGGGAGGGGCCCACGGTCGCGTCGGAGCGGGCCGACTTCGCCGCCACCCTGCTGTCGTCCTGCCCGCCCGGAGTCCGCCGGGACATCTACCACCTGCGGATGGAGCCGGGTGCGGCGCGGGAGTCCGAGCCGCACATTCCGGGTACGGTCGAGCATCTCGTCGTATGCGGCGGGCAGGTGAAGGCCGGGCCACGCGGAGAAACCGTCGAATTGAACCCCGGGGATTATCTGACGTATCGCGGCGATGTTCCGCATGTGTACGAGGCGTTGGCGCCCGGCACCACGTTCGTGCTGGTGATGCAGCACGTGTAAGCGGACGGAAAAGGCAGGAGCCCCGTCGCCTGACGGCGCGGGGCTCCTTGGGTACTGCACTCAGTCTGCGATCAGACTTGATTTGTCTGGGATCAGACGGGGGTGACGTTCTCCGCCTGCGGACCCTTCGGGCCCTGCGTGACGTCGAAGCTCACCTGCTGGTTCTCCTCCAGGGAGCGGAACCCGCTGGCGTTGATCGCGGAGTAGTGGACGAAGACGTCGGGGCCGCCGCCTTCCTGGGCGATGAAACCAAAGCCCTTTTCGGCGTTGAACCACTTCACGGTTCCGGTAGCCATAAGCCCTCCTTGGGCCCAAAGGGTCGCCCTGCTCCAGAACCTGCAAGTGTGAAAACAAACTAAGTGCCGCACAACTGCATATGTCTGAAAACTACAAGAGCCCGCGGTTACATGCTCCGCAGGCTCTGTACTGCAAGGGAAACCAAACTGCAACTTGCGGCGAGCCTAGCATGTAGGCAGCCGAAAGCAACAGAGGCCAAGATCACGTCACCCGGACGTTTGAATGGCCCCGAGGGTGGGTTGACCGGAGGGGCGGTCGGGACACCTGAGGTGGGGGCGGTCTCAGCACGCTACCCCATGGGGTCTAGTCTCGCGATGTGGACAATTCTCGCACCCGGCCGCGCGTCGGCCACATCCAGTTCCTGAACTGCCTGCCCCTCTACTGGGGGCTCGCGAGAACCGGCACCCTCCTCGACTTCGAGCTGACCAAGGACACCCCTGAGAAGCTCAGCGAGCAGCTGGTGCGCGGCGACCTCGACATCGGGCCCATCACCCTCGTCGAGTTCCTGCGCAACGCCGACGACCTGGTCGCCTTCCCGGACATCGCCGTCGGCTGCGACGGCCCGGTGATGTCCTGCGTGATCGTCTCGCAGGTCCCTCTGGACCAGCTGGACGGCCGCCGGGTCGCCCTCGGCTCCACCTCGCGCACCTCGGTCCGCCTCGCCCAGCTGCTGCTCGCCGACCGTTACGGCGTCCAGCCCGAGTACTACACCTGCCCGCCCGACCTCAGCCTGATGATGCAGGAGGCGGACGCGGCGGTGCTCATCGGCGACGCGGCCCTGCGCGCCAACCTGCTGGACGGCCCCCGCTACGGCCTGGAGGTCCACGACCTCGGCGCGCTCTGGAAGGAGTGGACGGGTCTGCCGTTCGTCTTCGCGGTGTGGGCGGCACGCCGGGACTACCTGGAGCGCGAACCGCACATCACCCGCGAGGTGCACGGCGCCTTCCTCGACTCCCGCAACCTCTCCCTGGAGGAGGTCGCCAAGGTCGCCGAACAGGCCGCCCGCTGGGAGGCGTTCGACGAGGCGACCCTCGCCCAGTACTTCACCACCCTCGACTTCAGCTTCGGCGCACCCCAGCTGGCCGCGGTGGCCGAGTTCGCCCGCCGCGTGGGCCCGACAACCGGCTTCGCACCGGACGTGAAGGTCGACCTGCTGAGCGCCCCGTAGGGGCGCGGGGAACTGCGCGACCAGCCCCCACCGGGCCCGCAGCAAAACAACCACCCGACCCGCGGAGCGAATAGGCTGCTGCCGAACTCTCTGGGGGGTGAGGGCGCATGCAGCCGCTCGCGGGTGACGAACCCACGGCCGTCGGCCCGTACCGGCTGCTCGGCCGGCTCGGCTCCGGCGGCATGGGCCGCGTCTATCTCGGCCGTTCGGCCGGAGGCCGCTCCGTCGCCGTCAAGATCGTGCACCCGCACTTCGCCCTGGACGAGGAGTTCCGCGCCCGTTTCCGCCGCGAGGTGCAGGCCGCGCGGCGGGTCGGCGGCGCCTGGACCGCCTCCGTCCTGGACGCCGACCCGGACGCCCCCGTGCCCTGGGTCGCCACGGCCTACGCGGCCGGTCCCTCCCTGACGGCCGCCGTGACCGACGGCGGCCCGCTGCCCGCGCACACCGTACGGGCGCTCGGCGCGGGACTCGCCGAGGCGCTGACCGCGGTGCACGAACTCGGGCTCGTGCACCGGGACGTGAAGCCGTCGAACGTGCTCCTGACCCTCGACGGGCCGCTCCTCATCGACTTCGGCATCGCCCGTGCCACGGACGGCACGGCGTCGCTGACGTCGTCGGGGGTGTCGATCGGCTCGCCCGGATACATGTCCCCGGAGCAGATCCTCGGCAAGGGCGCCACGGGCGCCGCGGACGTCTTCTCCCTCGGCGCGGTGCTGGCGTACGCGGCGAACGGGGCGCCGCCGTTCCCCGGGGACTCCTCGGCCGCCCTGCTCTACAAGGTCGTCCACGAGGAGCCCGAACTCGGCTCGCTGAGCGGTGAGCTGCGGGAGGTGGCCGAGGCCTGCCTCGCGAAGGAGCCGGGGCTGCGGCCGGGCCCGGCGGAGGTGGCCCGGCGGCTGGCGCCGGAGGGGGCCGCGCGGCTGGTGACGGGCGGGTGGCTGCCGGGGGCGCTGGTGGAGCGGGTGAGCCGGAGCGCGGTGGAGGTGCTGAACCTGGAGGCGGCGGAGGCGGTGCCGGCCGCCGTACCTGCGCCCGTACCTGCGCCCGTGCCGGTGTCCGGGCCGGTGGAGTTCAGCACCCCGTCCGTGGTCGGGGAGTTCGGCCCGCCGCCGACGGTGCCGCCCGCGGTCGTACCGGAGCCGCGGGATGCCGCGCCCGCGTCGGAGGGGATGCCCGAGACCCTCGGGATGCCCGGGAAGCCCGGCAAGGTGTCCGTGAGCGTCGCGGCGACCGCCGTACCGGGTGCGGACGGCCGCGGGCGGCGGGTGAGCTGCACGGTCGCGCTCGCGGTGGCCGCCGCGCTGGCGGTGGTCACCGTCGGGGTGGGGTTCCTGGTGCAGCCGTTCCTCGGGGCGGGCGGGGGGTCGGACAGTGACGCGGGGGCCACCGCCAAGTCGCCCTCGACATCGGCATCGACGTCGGCATCGCCCTCGAAGTCGGCGTCGGCGTCGTCCGCGGCCGGCGGCGGGGAGATCCCGGCGGCCTACCTCGGCACCTGGGAGGGCTCGGCGACCGCCCTGTCCGGCAACCTGCCCATCGGCACCTTCCGGGTCACCGTCGAACAGGTTGCGGTGGGCCAGGAGTTGGGCCGCCTGCGGCAGACGGACCAGCTGGGCGGGGTCTGCACGGACATCCTCACGCTGAGATCGGTGACGGCGGCCCGGCTCGTCGCCTCCTCCACCGGCGCCAAGGGCAACCACGACGGCTGCGACCCCGCCACGAACACCGTCTACCTGACCCCGAGCCACGGCGACCTCGTCTACACGTCGAACAGCTCGGCGGAGGGAAACCCGGTCGCGGTGATGTCGAAGACGGGGGACTGAGAACCCCGGGGGTCCCCCCGGCCCGGCGGCGGTCCCGCGACCGCCCCGGGACCGGCTTCGGCTACTGCGGGGTCGTCACCGTGACGTGCTCCCCGGTGCCCAGGTGGAGCATGCCCTTGCCGGGCTGGATCGGGCCGCCCACCATGGCGCGGGTGGTACGGATGCCGATCAGCTCGCCGGAGCCGGACTCCTGCGGGGAGAGCAGGATGCCCCGGCGGGCCTTCTTGGCGTCGACCTGCCAGCCGGAGAAGCCGTCGCAGATCTCGTCCTCGTCACCGGCGATGACGACGGCGAGGCCTTCCTCGGTGCCGCGCTCCACGATCCGCTTGAAGACACCCTCGGCGTCGCAGTCGTCCAGCACCTCGGCGTCGTCGACGAGCACGACGACCGGCTCGGCCGGGGACGCCGACGACAGCACCTCCGTCAGCTCGTCCTCGTCCACGTCCCGACCGGTGAAGACCTTCAATACGCCTTCCTGACCGTCCAGTTCGCGCAGCGGGGACTGCCGGGGCGCGGCGACGACGATCCGTACGCCGTTGGCGAGGTAGGAGCGGGCGAAGCCCAACAGGGTCGTGGAGCGGCCGGACTTGGCGGGGCCGCCGATCACGAAGGCGGGGACGCCCTGCGCCAGGTCCGGTCCGAAGGCGGTGAGTTCGTCGCCGCCGACGCCCACCAGGGCCCACAGCGGGGTGGCAGCCGCGGCGGGGGAGCGCATCGCCCAGGCGTCCTCGAAGGAGATCCGGCCGGGCAGCACGTCCACCCGGAACGGGCGCCGGGAGCGTTCCACCCGGGCGTCGCGGGCCTCGGCCGCCTCGCCGATCGCGACGATCGCCGCGTTCTGGCCCTGTCCCGTGGTGTCCGCGGAGAGCAGCGCGAACTGCGTCTCGGCCGCCGATTCGCTGCGGAAGGCGCGGCCGGGCGGGATCTCCTCGGGAACCTTGCGGGAGTTGATGTCCAGCATCGAGAAGTCGGCGCGGTCGGCGAGCCGCAGACCGTACTTGTCCTCGGTGAGGGAGGAGATCCGGCCGGCCAGGATCTGCCGGTCGCCGGTGAGGACGAGATGGATGCCGACGCTCGCGCCCTCCCGCATCATCACCATGATCTGGTCGGTGAGGTCACCGTGGTTCAGCTCGCCGAGGGTGGGCAGCCAGCCCTCCCAGCGGTCCAGCAGCAGCACGATGTGCGGCAGCCGCTCCGCCTCCGGCACGGCGGCCCGCTGCTCCCCGATGTCCGCGAACCCGCGGTCCGCGAGCAGCTCCTGACGGCGGCTCAGCTCGCCGGAGAGGCGGGCCATGAGCCGTTCCACCCGCTCGGTCTGGTTGCGGCCGACGACCGCGCCGCAGTGCGGCAGCCGGGTCAGCGCGTTCAGCGCGCCGTTGCCGCAGTCGATGCCGTAAAGGTGCACGTCGGCACAGGAGTTGGTGCGGGCCAGCGAACCGGCGATGGTGCGCAGCACCTGCGAGCGCCCGGTGCGCGGGGCACCCGCGATGATGAGGTGCCCGAAGGTCGCGAAGTCGACGGCGACCGCGCGGCGGGCCTGGTCGGCCGGCAGGTCCTCGACACCGTACGCGGCGGCGGGCAGCGAACCCTGCGCCTGCACGGCCGGCACGTCGTCGAGCAGCAGCATGTCGTCGAGGGCCGGCAGCCACGGCGAGTGCTGGGCCGGGATCCGCAGCGCGGTGTTGGCCTCGCGGACGGCGTCGACGAGCACCTTCAGGTCGGTGATCTCGTCGTCCTCCTTCGCCTCGGACTTCGGCTTGCGCAGCGCGGCCCGCCCGAGGTCCTGCCAGGACAGCGCCCCGGCCCAGGGCGCGAGGGTGGCCGGGTCCGCGGCGCCGGGCCGCCGTCCGCCGACCCGCCCCGACTGGAACGGCACCAGCGAGGCGTGCCCGAGCCGGACGTACGCCCGTCCCGGCGTGCTCTTCGCGATGTGCCCGGCGTCCGGCGCGTCGATGACGTCGGTCGACTCACCGGCGTCGGTGACGCGCAGCGCGATCCGGAGGTTGGTGTTGGCGCGGATCTCGGGCGACACGACACCGGAGGGCCGCTGGGTGGCGAGGAGGAGGTGGATGCCGAGGGACCGCCCGCGCTGGGCGATGTTCACGAGTCCGGTGACGAAGTCGGGCAGATCACGCACCATCGACGCGAACTCGTCGATGACGATGAGGAGTCGGGGCACCGGGGAGCGCGAGGGGTCTCTCCTGACGAGGTCCTGGTAGTCCTCGATGTCCTTGGCGTCGGCGGCGGCGAGGATGTGCTCGCGCCGCTTGAGCTCCGCTCCCAGCGACTCCAGGGCCCGTTCCACGAGGTGGGCGTCGAGGTCGGTGACCATGCCCACGGTGTGCGGCAGCTGCACGCAGTCCTTGAACGCCGAGCCGCCCTTGTAGTCGACGAGCACGAAGGTCATGTTCTCGGGGGTGTTGGCGACGGCGAGCGCGGCCACGATGGTCTGGAGCAGCTCGGACTTGCCGGAACCGGTGGTACCGGCGATGAGCCCGTGCGGCCCGTCGCGCCGCAGGTCGATGCCGAACGGGCCGTCGTACGACTCCCCGATGACCGCCATCGTCGACTGCCCGCCCATCTGCCAGCGCGCGGCGACCGCGTCCCGCGTGGGCGGCTCCAGCTGGAGCACGTCGAGCAGCCGGCTGGCGGCGGGCAGGGCGGAGTCCTCGCTCTCGCCGCTGATGTCGCGGAGCGGGGAGAGCGAGCGGGCGAGCCGCGCGCACCAGGCGGCGGAGACGAAGTCGGGCCGTACGCCCAGCTTGCGCAGCGCCCCGCTCTGCTCCACGCGCAGCCGCAACTCCAGGTCCTGCGGCGCCTGTTCCTCGCCGCCGTTGCCGCTCTGCGGATGCCAGGCCTGGAAGGACGGGAACCCGCCGACCGCCTGCTGGGCCACGGGCGCCGCCTGCGCGGTCTCCTTGGCGGCCCGCGGTTCGGCGACCACGACCCCCTGGCACTCCCCGGGCAGGAACCGCTCCTCCTCGTCGAGGCAGAGGGAGCGGATGGCGACCCCCGGCCCCTCCTTCAGCAGCCGTACGACACCGGGCATGGAGCGAAGCCGCCGCGACCCGTCCCACACCACCACGATGTCGGGATCGGAGAACGCCGGCCCGTCCGTCTTGCTCCGCCCGCCCTTCTGCAGGGCCTTCTGCCGGCCGTCGAGGAGCTGGGTGAGCTCGCCGACGCGGGCGCCGACGGTCTCGGAGTCGGTGCCGATGAGGACGTTCACGTCCTGTCCGCCGCCGGGCCGGGAGTGCGGCAACCACCGCACCCAGTCCCAGCGTTCACCGGCGGCGTTGTCCGTGAGGACGTAGAACTGCACGTCCATCGGGCTGTGCAGGACAGCGGTCTGGGCGACGGCCCAACGCCCCAGCGCATGCGCCGAGTCGCCCGGCCCGGCGACCCCGATCACCCCGAGGTCGCGCAGCGAGAGCCCGACCGGGGCGTCCTCGATGTACCAGCGGACCTTGCGCTTGTGCTCGTCCTGCTCGGGGTCGTCGAGCTCGACCTCGGAGGGCACGCGCCCGGTGCCGAACCGGATCAGCAGGTGGTCGGCGTCGGTTCGCCGCCGCTCCCACAGCCGCGTCCGCGGCCCGGTGCCGTACGTCAGCACGGCCGCCGGATCCGGCACCGCGGCCCGCCGCTCGGACCGCTCCGCGACGAGCGCCTCCTGCGCCTCCTCCTCGATCCGCGCCTTGTGCTCCTTGTACTCCTTGAGCTGCTTGGCGTGGGACTTCCGGCCGTGCTTCTTGTCCATGTAGTAGTTGCCGAAGAGCATGAGGGGGCTCATCAGCGCCATGATCAGGTAGTACCAGCGCCCGAACATCATCACGGAGACGACGGCACCGACGAGCGGCAGCAGCGCCATCAGCCAGGGCAGCGGCCGGGCCTCGTAGTCGCTGAGCGGGTTGGGCAGCGAGAAGTGCGTCTGCCGGTCGGCGGGGCGCAGCCGCGGGGGCCGGTTGTAGTCGAGCCCGGCACCGTCGTCGGACCACTTGAGGGCGGCGTTGGGCGGGGTGTACCCGGTGATTTCGAGCAGTGTGTTGCCGAGCGCGAGCTGGGCGCCGAGCGGCCAGTCCCCGCCGCTCTCCACCCCCTCCCCGTCCAACTTCGCCCCGTCGGTATGTATCTGCACTTTGCAGGTGCCGTCGATGGCGATGGTGAGGGTGGCGGCGCGGGCGGGCAGCTCGGGGTCCTCGACGCGGAGGTGGGAGGCGGGCCCGGTACCGATGTCGTACCGCCCGACCCCGAGCCGGTGCACGGCACCGGCGGCCGGACCGCCCGCGACCCGGAACTCCACCACACCGGTGGGCTCACCGAGCAGACACCCGGCGGGATCGTGCAGACTGACGACGACGCCGTCCCGCAGCGGCGAGCCGACGACGGTGGCGGCGGGGTCGAGGGCGTACCCGTCGACGTAGGCGAGCGGCCCGGAGACCTGGACGGGCGCGGCTTGTTGCCGGTGCGCGCCGATCGGGATGACCCGGGCGCCGCCCTCACCGGGGTCGGGATACCCCGGTCCGACCTGCCGGGCCAGCTCCCGCGCGACGTCTCCGACGGTGGACTCGGGATCCGCGTCGAGCACCACGTCGGCGGTGGCGCCGCCGACCGGATCGACGACGGTCAGACTCAGGCGCACGTTCCGTCCCCCAACACACCTAGAGCACCCAACACAGTGGAAGTGACCATAGCCGCCCGCTCTTTCCCGGGTGCAACGGGATGTGGACGGTTCACGATTCCGCCGCACAAGGCCCGTGCGGTCGCACGCGTCACCCCCGTAGGATCTTTGCTCGTGCGGACGGCCATGCCATGGCCAAGGATCCGCGCGAACGGTGCCACGGGGGAAGGCCCTGAGGCCACACGAACGGGAGGGAGCCGTCATGGCCGGCAAAGACACGGATCTCACATATGCCGAGATGGAGAAGGTCGCAGGCGACCTGATCAAGGACATGCACGAGCTTGAGGACAAGATCAAGAACGTCGAGAAGCGCGTCTCCGCCCTGGTGGAGAACGGCTTCACCACCCAGAAGGCCTCGGGAGCGTACGACGACTCCATGAAGGACTTCACCAAGGGCGCGACGAAGACGATCCAGGGCCTCCACGGCCTGTCCGACTTCCTGAAGAAGGCCAAGGAAGCGTACGAGCAGCTGGACGACTCGCTGGCGAAGCAGGCCAAGGGTTAGTCACCGGGTCGACCCGGCATGTGATGAGTCACGTCGGTGCGATGGAGTGGTCGGCCATCGCACCGACGGGCTTTGTGCGAACGTTCCACAAGCTTTCTCAGCCTTTCTCAGCCTTTCCCGGCTTTTCTCGACGGGGCAACGGGGGTAGTTGTGTCGGATCAGACGGCTGATCTCTCACGCATCAAGGAGAGCGCCCGCTCGCTTTCCAGGATCCACAAGGAGTTCGCCGAGAACGCGAACCCCGCGAAGGGGTTGGGGGTGCCCGTCTTCGGCGAAAAGGGGCTGGTCGACGTCTTCGACGACTTCGGCGACAACTGGCGGGTCCACCGCGGGCGTCTGCTGGACGAGTTGGAGAGGCTCTCGAAGATCCTCACAGCGGCGGCGAAGGGCTACGAGGACATCGACCACCAACTCGCCGACGCCCTGCGCGGCACGGACGCCAAGCCGGCCGGGCCCGCGGGAGGGGCGAAGTGACGCGGCCCCGGGCCGACGAGTGGGCGGTGATCGGGGAACCGGCCGACCCGGTGCCCGGCGACCCGGACGAAGTCGCCGCACTCGGCAGGGAACTGCGGAAGACCGCCGAGTCCATCAAGAAGCAGGCCGCCGAGATCAAGGCACTGTCCTCGGTCGAGGCGTGGAAGAGCAAAGCGGCGGACGAGTTCCGGCAGCAGGCGGAAGAGGCCGGGGGGAAGCTGCGCAAGGCCTTCCAGCGCTACGACGCGGCGGCCGACGCGCTGGGGGAGCGGGTCCTCGACGGCTCGTCCTCCACCGAGTACGCCTCCGAGCTCCACCGCGCCCAGATCATGGCCGACAAGGCGCTCCGCGACGCCCGGACCGCCGACGACGAGCACCGCGCGAGCGGCGGCGCCCTCGACAAGCTGCCCAAGGACACCCCCGACGACGATCCCGGCCGCAAGAAGCTGGAGAAACGCCAGGAGGCCGCCGGTTCGGCACTGGAGCGGGCGAAGCGGGACCTGGAGGCGGCGAAGGACGTCCGCGACGCGGCGGCGAAACGCGCCCGCGACGCGATCCGGCACGCCATCGACCATGACGGTCTCAAGGACAGCGGCTGGGACAAGTTCAAGGGGTGGGTGCACGATCACGCGGGGACGCTGAACTGGTGGCTCGACGTACTCGGCTGGGTCGCCACCATCTGCGGCACCCTGGCGTTGTTCGTGGGGTGGATCCCCATCGTCGGCCAGGCCCTGGCGGGCCTGCTCGGGTCGATTGCCCTGGCGGCCACGCTTCTCTCCCTGATCGGACACCTGATGCTGGCGCTCGCCGGCGAGGGCAGTTGGTTCGATGTCGCACTGGACGTCGTCGGCCTTGCCACCATGGGCATCGGCCGGGGCGCCATCGCGGGTGCCAAGGGAGCGATGCAGGGTGCGAAAGTGGTGGCCCGTACGACGGCCTTCCGGGAAGCCATGGAAGGGGTGACGGCGAAGGCCGGCAGCGCTGCCTTCAAGAGGGCTGAGACTCAGGCATGGAAGCTCGCCAACCGGCTCAGCGGTGGCGCACCGCGCGGAAAGGTGGGTGCGCAGGCTCTGGCCGGCGCACCCAAGGGCTGGTTCCCCGGCATGGCACGCGTCAAGGAGGCGTTCAGCCCCGAGGCGATCTACCAGGAGACCAAGGAGGGCTTCAAGGGCATCACCGAGTTCAACTCGACCAACGTGAGGAGCTTGTTCAACCGCGGTACGTGGGCGGACGTCTCGTTCAGGCCCGGCGACAGCGGCTTGGACACACTGAGCCAGGAGATCAACAAGATCGCACCGGAGATCCGTGAGGTCGACAAGGTAAAGGCCGCCATGGACGTATTCAAGACACAGACCCGCATCTGGCAGGGTACGACGGCCGTGGCATCCTTCATCGACGGTGCGGACAAGGGAGAGCTGACCCAATATGTAGGCGATCTCTTCGGCACCGACGCGTTGGACGACGGACTGTGGGCGGCCACCGGCATCAAGGACGCTTGGACAACGAGTGATGGCTAGTAGATTCGTCTCCGGAACCGAAACCCCGGAACCGGCCTTGCGGCCGAGGATGAGACCCTTCTACGCGGCGGACGTCGTGCGTCACGCGAGGGTGTACCGGCGCGGAAGCGAGCTGATCCTGCGTGATCGCAGGAAACGCGAGCGTCACTTTCCCGTCGGGGAAAGCGGCATTACGCGCGCACGGTATGTCCCTCCGCCCGGGAGCGGGAAGAACGTCCCGTCTGCGGAGCGATGGGGCGTGGTCGACTTCCTCACGGCGGACGGCAGTCCTGTACTGCGGGTTCCCCTGGCGGAATGGCTTCCTGAGGCAGGACGGGTCGGCCTTCTGGAACTGACCCCGAGGAAATGCCTGGAGCGTACGGGTCTCCCGGCGCTCGTCGCGGATCTTGGTGTCCTTCTCGAGGGGGGCGAGGGCGACGCGTCGACGGGACAAACCGAGGCCGACCGGGAATCCGGGGCACGGCCGGACATCGCGAGGTACGCGGATCTCGCCCTCTGGCACAGCTGGGTCCGGGGTCTCGGCACGCTGGTCTGGTTCGTGTTTTTCCTCGTGCTGCCCATGCTGGGACACGGCAACCGGTGGACCATGCTGATTGCGACGACTGGCCTGTTTCTGGTGCCCGGCGCCGACCTGGTTCTGCGAATCTTCCAGAGAACACGCACGCACGGTGACGCACTGCTCGCCGGGGCGGACGTGATCGTGCCCTCCCCCGAGTCCGGAGCCGGTGCCACGCGCCGCTTTCTCGACACGGCGGTACTTCACGTCCTCCCCGAAGACTTGGTGCTCACCGACACCGTGGGTGCGGAACGATGGCTCCCGCTGCGGAGAAACCACGGCGTGACGCGCCTCGTCCGCCTGGTGGAACCGTCGTCCGGTGCTGTGCTCGGCGTGGAGTTCAGGGACGGGCAGAACGCGGCACGGGCACTGCTGCCGTGGCGATGGTGGTTTGCCGGGCCCGCGGGGCCCGAGAACTGGTCCCGCTTCGTCAAAGCATCGGGTCTGCCCGTCTCCGACGAGAAGGTACGGCACAGCCGGGACGCGGACGGGTGGTGGAAGAACCACACGATGGCCGCCGACGCACGATGGTTGGCCCCGGTCGACCCCAAGAGGGCGCGCGAGAAGACAAGCTGGCACTCGTCAGTGCTCGGAGGCGGGGAAGCGATCGTGGTACCGATCCTCAGTCTGATCCCGTTGCTGGGCCTTGGCTCCGATCAGCCGGTGGCGCGGGTGGCCGGTGTACTGGCGGCCCTCACCATCCTCGCGGAACTCGTACCAGTCGTCGCGCATCGTCTGACGAGCCGCCTCCGGCTCGATCGCCGAGCTGAAGGCGAGGCGGCATGACTACCACGCCGACGCCACCTTCCGATTACCAACTCATGCTGCCCAGCGGCTGGTTTCGCGTCTCGCTCGAACCGGAGCGCCGCGAGCGGTCCGTCGACGCCCTGGTGAAGAGGCAGTTCAGCGGTGCGGACGACGTGCCACACCTGCGTCAACTGCTGCGCAAGGAAATGCTGGAACGTGCGACCGATGCTTACGACGCCGGTGGCATCGAGCTCTATCTCAGCCTGCAGAGGGCAGCCACGCTGACGATTCCCGCCTCGTTGCTGATCACTCTGTTGCCTCCGAGCTCCGGCGGCGCCCCCTCCTTGAGCGAACTGGCTACCGGCCTCGGCGGTGACGGCCGCACCGCGTCACTTGTCGAGCTTGCAGCCGGCACTGCCCTCCGACTCCGCCGGGATCCACAGGCGGCCCCGGTGGCGCCGCCGACAACCGAGGAGGACTATGCGCTGCCATCGGTCACGCTGGACTACCAACTCCCGGTTCCGGGAGCAGCGGCGCACCTGCTGCTGACCTTCTCCACTCCACTCCTCCAGATCGCCGACGCCATGGTCGAGCTCTTCGACGCGGTGGCTGGTTCGCTCACCTGGCTGGACGGTGACCCCATCCATGAGTGACATCCAGATGTGCGGCATCGTCTGTCCGACGGACTGGGTACCGCTCCCACTCGACCCGTCGGACGACGTGAAGAGGTGGGCAAAGAGCACCGCGGCGGAACTCTGCGAGCGAAGCAGCGCCGCGGGGTACGAATTGGACGGCAGGGCCCTGCGAAAGGACCTGCGGAACTGGGCCGAGGACAGCCGCAGTCGTGCTCCGCTGTACGGCTTCGCCTTCTACCCCGACGGGTTCGACACCGCCTTGGCCCTTCTGGAAGTCGAGGTCATTCGGACCGACGACACGGTCCCGAGGTTCTCACTCGACTGGCTGGCGGACACCTTCACCGCACATGACTTCGGCCCTCCGCAGATCTCACACCCCAAGGTGCCGATCGGCCCCGCCGTCCGCCTTCGCCAGAACTTCGCCGCGGACGGTATGCCCCGCGGTGGTCCAGGAGCGCTGATCCAGACCGTCACGTACGGAGTCCTTCCGGAGGGAACCGACGACGCCCTCGTTCTTCTCGTTTCCTGGACCGTGCCGGGCCTCGACGACATCATGGAGGATGCTGCGGACAGCATTGCCAGGACGCTGACCGTGTCCTAAGCGCTGCTGAACCGACTGGAGGCCCCGCAGCGAGCGTTCTGCAGAACCGGCAGAAAGAACCACTGGGGCCGCATACGTCCGATCAGCGAACGACGGCCTGGATTTCCTGGACGGTGATGTCCTGCGTGGTGCCGAAGGTGCCGTCGGGCAGGTCGTCTCCCGTGTTGCCGGTACCCGTCCAGGAGATCTTCCAGGTGATCGTCGCCCGAAGCTTGAAGACGCCGTCGCCGGAGGAGTGCAGGTACCGGATGCCGCAGGGCGGCGTCTTGCCCGCGTCGCCCGTGACGTAGGGCTTGCCGATGGAGCCGTCGGTGTTGAAGACGCACTCGCCGGAGGCGGGGAAGGTCTCGGCGTCAGCGGTGCCGGGTTCGAGCTTGAGGGCGACGGGCTTCGCGGTGGTCGTGGCCCGGATGTTGAAACCGGGGACATCGATGGCTGCCGTGGCCTGCACCTCGTCGAAGACGGCCTTGTCGAGCCAGGCCCAGGTCGGCAGGTTCACCTTGGTGGTGGCCTCGGGCGCGAGGGACACCTTGCTGTCGGGCAACTGCATGCGCTGGTACGCGAGGGCAGCGAGGATCTCCGGGCTGAGGGCCTCTTCGTACCGGGCCGGCGGGGTGTCGCCGTTCTCGACCCAGAACGGGAGGTCGTTACACGAACTCCGCTTGAGTACGTCGGGTTCGTCGGGATTCTCGACCGCGGCCCAGAACATCCCGTCGCCGTCCTTGTCGACGTTGTAGTCCTTGTAGCCGGGAGTGTCCGTCCAGCCGTACTCGTCCTCGTAGTGCCGCTGCATCTCACCGATCGCCGCGCCCGCGGTACCGCCCATACCGGGCGTGCTCTTGGCGTTCTCGATCTCCCCGGACATCTTCTTCTTGAAGTCCTTGGCACCGAGGTACGGGGCGTACCAGCACGGTGGTGGAGTCCAGTTGACGTCCGAAGACGTCACGTTTCCGGTGCTGCCGTCCTTGGTGACGGAGCCGGAGTACTGGATTTTGGCGGCGGCGTAGATGCCGTTCGAGTCCCCGCCGCCCGACTGCTCCGTGTCGGCGCCCTTGTCCTTCCCCGTCGGCCCTGCCGCATAGGCCGGTTCCGTGAGGAGGGCAATGCCGAGAGCGAGAGTCAGTGCTCCGGTGCCGAGCAGGACGCGGCGCGATCCGCTCACTGGCACTTCGCCGCCTTGGTCTGGACGTACACCTTGGACGCCTGCCACAGGTCGTCCGCCGTGGGGAACTTGGCCATGACGATCTTGAAGTAGTCGAAGTCCGCGAGACTGGGCTTGGTCTTCAGGACCTTCCCGGTCTTGATCTCCTTGCCATAGAACTTGGTTGAGTCCACGCAGAACGCCACCTCTACGGCTTGGCCGTTTGTGGTGGACCGGGTGCTGACGTCGTAGTGGCGCTCCGTGCCGGTCGCCGTCCAACCACCCTTGATCCAGTCGTTGATCTGCACCTGCGCGTAGTGGAGCCCGTCACCTGTGGCGTAGGTGGTCACTGCCGCGTCCTTGGTCGTGCGCTTGTCGATGCCCCGGTAGATGGCCCGGAGGAAGTTCGCGGCATCCTCCATCGCGGCAGCCTCGTTCTGGTCCTTCGGCTTGTCCCAGTCGAAGATCATGGTCAGGTCCATGTCCTTGGGCAGCGACACGTCCACGCCGTCCGGCTTGTCCGCCGCCGGCGCTCCCGAAGCTGATGCCGAAGCCGTCGGAGTCTTCGTCCCCTGGTCGGCCCCGGCGATCTTGCCGTTTTCGCTGGCCTTGTCGTCCCCGCTGCCGCAGGCGGTCAACAGCAGCGCTGCGGTTGCCGCGAGCGCGGCAGCGGCGGGCAAAGTACGGCGCTTCACAGTGAACTCCCCGTGAGACAAAAGTCCGTTCAAGAGGTCTGACGGTATCGGGGAGGTTCTCGGTTTCGCCAGCGCGAAGTTCGCTGTGAATGGTGATAATCCTGGGCGCATGGGGTGCTCGGAGGTGTGAGCTGTGTCCTGATCGTGCCTGAAGGGATGACGATCTCGGAGGCGTTCGTGCGCTTCTTCTGGAGCGTCGCGCGGTGTGAGTGCCGTTCGCTATCGCGTTGCCTGCGATCGCGAGCGGGTGTTCGATGGGTGTGCCGATGCGCACCCACTTCCCTTGGCGTCCACGCGTGGCCCTTGCGGAGGAGCGGGGCGCTCAGCCGGACAGGCCGGATCGTGCCCTGCCGGGCCGCTACGGCTCCGTACTCTCGGTGTCTTCGGCGAAGGGATCGGTGAAGGACACCGTCTTGAGAACGGCACCCATCAGGTCGACGAAGCGGGCCCAGTGATCCACGGATGCCGTGAACAGAGTGAATACAGCGGTGAAGGGGCCGGTGGGAAAGGGCACATGGACCTGGATCTGTGCGGTGACGAGGTCGGTGGCCTCGCCGCTCTCGGTCAGGTCCGGGCCGAGCGGAAACTGGCGCCAGGTGATACAGGAGACCGCCGGACCACACGGCAGGTCGAGCCGTTCGACGTCGTCGTACGGATCCCTGGACAAGGTCGCGAGAATCCCCTGAGCCACCGTGTCGGTATCGGTGTCGACCTGGTCGGTGGGTACCGCGGCCAGGGTGAAAGCACACTGCGCGGCACCCTCGGTGAGGTCGTGTCGGGCCGGGGTCCCGTCCGGAGACTCGGATTCCGCGACAGTGGAGAAGAGGCCCATCGCGGCGTAGGAGACGCCGGTGTCCGCCATGAGCTCGGCTATCGCGGTGAAGTACGGGGCAGCCGGTTCCCACACGCTGTCGTCACCGCGGGAGTAGAGCTCGCGCACGAACGAGTGGGCACGCGCCGCCCGTTCCTCCGGACTGGCCGCGAGAGGGAGCGCGAAGAATCCCTCGGGAGCCAGGAACCAGATCGGCGGAGGTTCTGCGGGGGTGGACTGCGGGACGGGTGGCGTCGTCACTTCATGGGATGGGGTCATGGGGTTGGGAGCCGTTCCAGGAGTGGTCAGGTGCGGGTTTCAGAGGTCCTCTGGGTGATATTCGTCGACGCCGACCTCCCGGCCTTCGGAGTCCATGAGGAAGCTCACCTCCGAAGCTCCGAAGGCACTGGTGAACCGACTCGGCAGCAGGATGTCCACCCCGTAGTGGCCGCAGGTATTGCGGCTGACGATGGGTGATGCCGAACTCGGCATACCGGATTTTGTCGCGAATTCCGAGACGGCCGCCCGCTGCTGCGGACCGAGAGAATCCAGGAGGACCAACTCCGGTGCGTCCACGAGGTATCGCGTCAGCTTTCTCCGCCAGTTACAGGTGAGCCTGCACCACGAGCCGTCCGCGAACGTGACGGTGAAATCGTCACCGTCCTTGAAGTCCTTGAGTTCTACCCGGTTGATGTCGCTTCGTGGACACTCCCAGAGAACCTCGTCGTCGATCGCCTGCAGGTTCTTCTTGTCGAAGGGGAGCTGCACGATGACCAGTCTGCGGTCGGTCACGACCGCATGGGTGCGATGGTGCTTCTGGTCGAAGCGGCTGGGGTCCAGCTGCCAGGGCAGGGTGCGGGCGATGCCGCCTGGGCCTGCCCATACGACCGGGAAGTCCTCGACCTCGTTCGACGCATCCTCCGGGGTGTCGGAGCCACCCGAGCGGGACGGGGTGGCGACGTTTCCACCAGCAGAACTGAGAAAAGCCATGACGCCCGCGCTCACGGCCATCGCGGCTCCCTTGACGGACTTCCGGGCCGCTACGTCGCCTGCCGAACGAGGTGTGAAAGAGGGCCCCTCGGGCCAGCCCGTCAGCTCGTGCTGGATGTCGCCGCGGTGGGTGTCACGGAACCAGCGCATGCCTTTGACCCGTGCCGCTGCTCCCGTCGCGAACGTCACGGGGGCACGGGAGAGGAGCGTCTCTCCGGGATCGGGCTGCCAGATGTTCATTTCCCCAAGCACTTCCTCTGCGATGACCGGCCGTTTTCATGTCCGTGATGCACTCTGCCACTCCGCCAGGACGAGACCGTAGAACTGCGGACTCGTCGGTTGGCCGTCGGCTAGTCGTCGTCGGACACGGCGTCCTTGATGTGCGCCCCGGCCTTGGGCGCGATCTTGAGGCTGCCGTCGATGGCTCTGCCGAGGCCGCTCGCGGGATCCACGCTGAATTTGGTGAACGTGTTGATGCCTTTGGAACCGAGCCATTGCCCCTGGTGGTAGCCGGCACTGACAAGGCCACCCATGCGTGACTGCAGACCGCTGGTCGCGTGCGACACCTCGTAGACGAAGTCGGACGAGCCGCCGATCTTCACGATCCCGGCCTTGCCGATTCCGCCGGAGACGTCCTTCGACCCCTTCCCGAAGGCCATCAGAACGCGTGAGGTGCCGAGTTCGGTGGCCTCGAATCCCTTCCCCAGCAGGCCGGTCTTGGCCACCGCCGCGGCTCTGGCTGCTCGGGCGGTTCCACCGACCACCTTGACGCCCTTGCCGAACATGCCGATGCCCGGCATCAGCCCCAGGGCATCGGTACCGAGAGTCATCCAGCTCACGTCGGCTCCGGCGGCCATGGCAATGCCGTGGGCCGCCAGGGCGAGTCCGCTGCCGATGAGCGCGGCTGCACCGAAGACGGCGGCGAGAGGCGGGAAGGGGAGCGTGACGATGGCCAGCATTCCCAGGACCGCGGTGACGTCACTGAGCACGTCGCCGATCATCTTGATCAGGTCGGCGTGGTCCTTGATCCAGTCGCCGGTGGCGTCCCAGGCGTTCTCGATGCCCTTGCCGAGTTTGTCCCAGAAGCCGGGCTCGTCGGGTGCGATGTCGCCGGCCTTGTCCAGTTCCTTGCTGATCTGGCGGGCGGCTGCCCGGTAGTCCGCCTCCAGTTCGTGGACCTTCTGGATGACCCCGTCCACCGCGCTGGACGCCTTGCCGAGTTCCATGCTGCCGTCGCTGCCGGCCTTGGCCTGGGCGTCGGCCTTGGCGTCGAGTTTTTCCCCGGCGCTCTTCTCCAGCCGGTCCGCCCGGTCCTGGAAGTCCTGGAGGTCGCCTGCCCAGCGGTGCAGGGCCCGCGAGGCCTTGTCGAAGGACTCGTGGCTCTTGCGGATGAGCGGGGTGACGTCCTGGCCGACGTAGTCGCTGAAAGCGATCGCGGTCCTGCCCTTCCAGGCACCGGTCTCGATGCGCTCCAGCTCTCCGAGCGCTGTGCCCAGTTCGCCGGCCAGCTTGCCGAGCTGCTTGGCCAGGTCGCGGGTGTCCTCCACGCTGCCCGGCGTGGGGTCCCAGCCTATGTGGGGGAAGGCAGGCCGTTGCCCAGCCACGTCACTTGCCCTTCTGCTTCGGGGCCTTGAGGGACTCGGCCAGGTCCAGGTCGAGCTTGCCGAAGGTCTCCCCGATCTTGTTGATCATCTTCACGGCGCCCTGGGTGTGTTTGCCGAGCTGCTTGATGCCGTAGCCCCAGTCGTCGGCGAAGTCCTGTACGTCTTCGATGAGTTGCTTCTCGCCTACGGCCGAGGCGTCCGCGCTGCGGAGCGTGCGGCGGGTGGTCTCCATGCGGTCGCTGATGGACGAGAAGGTCTTCTTCAGGTCCTGGAAGATCGTGTCTTCGAGGCGCAGGTCACTCATGTCGGATTCCGTCTCCTGGGGCGGCCCGGAGCCGGTGCCCCGTGGGCCGCCCGTGTCTCATCAGCGGTTGACCGCCTGGATTTCCTTCACGGTCACGTTCTGCTCGTAGGTGGACAGGCCGTCGGGCAGGCCCGGCTGCCGTGCGGGCCCGTCCGGGTCGGCCGAGTCCGTCCACGTCACCTTCCAGGTGATCGACGCCTTGAAGGGGTAGGTGCCGGTCCCGGACGAGTGGAGGTAGGTGACGTTGCAGGCCGCGTCCTTGCTGTCGACCGTGTAGCCGTTGTCGCCCTTCACCAGGTCGTACGTGCAGGTCTGCGGATCGGCGTCCGACGTGCCCGCGTCGACCCTCAGGGCCACGGGAGTCGCGACGGTCGTCGCGGCCATCTCGACGCCCTTGTAGTCGATGTCGGCCGTTGTCCACACCCGGTCGAAGTCGCCGTCCAGCTTCACGCGCGTGCCGAGGTTCACCTTGAGCCGGTCCGGGGTCGGGCTCAGGACCACGGGCGGCTTCGGCAACCTCGTCGAGTTGTACGCGAGTTCGGAGAGGATCTCCGGGGTCAGTTGGTCGGGGTCCGCCTTCGGCTGGGCGGGCGGGACCCAGATCTCCCAGTTGGCAGGGGTCACGGGACAGGCGTCGGTGTAGTCGTCGTTGCGGAACTGCACCTGCCACCACAAACCCTCGTCGCCCTTGTGGTAGTCCTCGTCGGCACGCTTCTTCGCGTAGCTCGCGGCCGGTTCCCGGGCGCCCTTGTACGAGGAGTCGATGAAGTCCTCGTACTCGTCCGGCGTGTACATCGGCTCGTACCAGCAGACGGGGGGCTTCCAGTCGGCGTTCGAGGATGTGGCCTTCGACGTGGAAGCGGCTGAGCCGGTCGTCTTCCGGTTGATGCGGATGTGGGCGCCGATGGAGCCGGCGCCCGAGTCGGCGCCGGAATCCGGACCGGAACCGGTGCCGGTGCCGGAGCCTGCGGGCGGTTGATCAGTCCGGGTGCCGCCGCCCTTGCCGTCGACCTGACCGTCCCCCGCGTAGGCGGGAGACAGCGTCCCGACGGACACAACGAGAGTCGCCGCAACGAGCGTCCCCAGAAGCGGACGAGCAGTCTGCGACCTCAGCCCTGTACGCACGCGGAGTCCGCCTTCTTCCAGTTCTGCTCGGTCACCTGCCAGTCACCGTGTGAGTCTTTCGCGGCCTGAAGCGTGTAGAAGATGAAGTCGTCGTTGCTCGGCTTGGTACGCAGCACTTTGCCGGTCTTGACTTCCTTGCTGTAGCCCTTGCTCTGGTCCTCGCAGTAACGGACGGCAGCCGTCTTGGCGCTTGCTACGTCCGTGACCTCGAAGTTGAAGAAGCGGTAGTGGCCAGTGACCGTGAGGCCGTCTTTTCTGACCGTCGCAACTCGCTGGGTCCAGTACGAAAGGGCCGATGCGGCGAAGTAGCGGTTCATGTTGGCCGTCTGGCCCTGGCCCTTGGCGAAGGCTTCGAGCCGGGCCTGTGCCGAGTAGGAGACGTCCCGCAGAATGGCGTCCTTCGTGGCATCCCCGGTCGACTTACGCTCCACGGTCGTGTCGATGTCCGACGGAAACGCGAACGTCGGCGCGTTCTTGTCCGCCGAGGCGGAGGGTGAGGGGGACGGAGAAGGTGATGCTTCCGTACCGGCCCCCGTGATCTTGTCGTTCTTGTCCTTGGCGCTGTCGTCCCCGCCTCCGCATGCCGTGAGCAGCAGAGCTGCGGTCGCGGCGAGCGCGGCGGCAACGGGCATGGTGCGGCGCTTCACTGTGGACTCCCCCGTGAGAATGAAATTCGGCAAGCCTGCAAACGGTATCCGCGAGGTCCCGGGTTTCGCCACCGCGAACTTCGCTGTAAATACGGTGATTGTGGATGAACGGGGCGTTCGCCAGAGGGGGTCGGCCCGTGGTGGTGGCGTGCTGTGGTGCCGTCCCGGAGTGGGCGCGTGGACCTTGTGGAGGTTGCGTCGGCCTGGCGTGGACGTCGCTCGTCCTTTGGGCTCCCTTTGCGGTCCATTGGTTGTAGCCCCCAAAACCCTCGACACACAGTGACCCTGGCTCTCTGCGTCTCGCGGGGCGGTCGGTAGGCAGGTGTTCACGGGGGTAGCGGTGGCGGACCACGTCAAGGTGTCCACGAGTGAGTTGCGGGAGATCAGCAGATCCGTCGCGAAGTTGAAGTCCAACTTTGAACATGCGAAGGATCTCGTCGATTCGTACGGCTCCGAGATCGGGTCCGGCGAGGTGGCTGACGCACTCGGTGACTTCGCGGACGACTGGAAGAAGAAGCGCAAACAGCTCTGCGACGGGCTGGAGTTCCTCGGGAAGACCGCGGGCGAGGCGGCGAAGGCCTACGACGGCATCGACCAGCATCTTGCCGACGCGCTGGTCAAGGCTCAGCCGGGGGACAAGTGAGCGATCACGACTTCGCCGGCGTCGACTGGCAGACGGCCCGGTACGACGACAAGGAGTTCACGCCGGGGGACCCCTACGAGGTCGCCCGGCTCGGGAAGCGGATCTCCGACACCGCCCGGCTGATCGAGGAACAGGCCGGCAAGCTGAACAACCTCGTCGACGGGAACGGGTGGGACTCGGACGCCGGGAAGGCGTTCACCGCGAAGACCGGCGACACCGTCAAGCTGCTGAGCCAGTCGCATCAGCGGTACGCGGCGGCGGGCGCGGCGCTCGGGTCCTCCGTGCCGTACGAGCCCATCGCCGACACCGTGCGGGAGAACTGGGCCACCGCGCTCAACCACGCGCAGAACCGGGTGCGGGCCGCGCTGAAGAAAGCTGCGGCTGCTGACGCCGACAGCAGTAACTACCAGAAGCAGATCGATCAGCATCCGTCCGGTGACGACAACCACCCGGACAAACAGAAGCTGAAGCGGCAGAAGGAGGCCTCGGACGGGGACCTCGACGCCGCGAAGCGGGAGCTCCGGGCCGCGCTCGACTACCGGGACACGCAGGCCGGGTACGCGGCCAAGGCGATACGGGACGCCGTCGACGGCGACGGGCTGAAGGATCCCGAGCACCACTGGTGGGACGACTGGGAGGACTGGGTCGCCACCGTCGGCCACTGGGCGGGAGCGATCGCCGGAGTGCTCTGCCTCCTCGCCCTGTGCCTGAGCTGGGTCCCCATCCTCGGCGAGGTGCTCGGGGCGCTGGCTCTGATCGCCTCCGTGGTCGCCCTCGTCTGCGACACCGTCTCCGCACTGGACGGCAAGGGCACCTGGCTGGACGTCGCCATCGACGTGGTCGGCGTGCTGTCGTTCGGGGCCGGCCGGGTCCTCGGGACGACCTTCAAGGAGGCGGCCACGGCCGCCCGGGGATCGTCGGCGCTCAGGGAGTTCCTGAACCTGCGCGGGCTGGGCGTGGGCGAGAAGCTGGCGGGCGAGATCGCCCAGGCGAACTCGGGGGTCAGGGCGGGGAAGATCGCCGAAGCCCTGGCGAAGGGGCCGGACAGCGTCCTGCCCAGGATGAAGTCGATCGTCAAGGAGTCCGTCAACTTCAAGGCGTACTTCGGCGACATCCGTACGGCCGTCGCCGAGCGAGGAGCCGAGGACTCGATCCTCACCGAGAACCTTCCCAGGTGGCGGGGTCTGTCCGACTCGGTGTTCAAGGGCAAGGCATGGTCGGCCGGCGGCCTGTACGCCGCGAGCCAGGTGCTGCCGCTGGGCGCGGGCATCGTGAACCTGGCGCCCGTGGCGGGCTGGGAACCGACCTCCGTCGAACGCAACCAGTTCGACGGCATCAAGCACATCGCCCCCGTCGGGGCGAACGGCATTCCCTTCTACAACTGGAACTGGAAGGTCGCCGGCGGCTGAAACGCGTCCGCCGGTACCCGTACCGGTACTCGTACCCGTACCGGATCATGGCGAGGCCCGCAGGGGCGAGGAGAGAACGAGGAAAGTGGCACCTGGAGACGGTCAGACCGTCGACGAGCAGTTCGCCCGGCTTCCGAGAAGCAGACAGCGCGAACTGGAGGAGAAGGGGCTCGGCCTGTCGCGCCTGCGCGAGATCGCCCTGGAGAAGGGCGGCGAGCCGGCCGTGCGGCACATCCTGGCGGAGCACTCCCGCCCCTCCAGCCGGTGGGATTTCGACGGTGACCGGGGCGCCGACGAGGGCAGAGCGGTGTGGCCGTGGATCCGGCTGCTCCTGGTCGCCGTCGTCGGCGTGGTCCTGTGCCTGCTGTCCACGTACGTCCTCAACTCCTCGGCGCTCTTCGTCGGCGCGGTCTGCGGTGTGGCCGTGGCCTGGGCGGGGTTCAGGACGCGCAGGTCCCTCGGGGGGCTGGTGGCCTGCGGCCTCGTCGCGGTCGCCTATGTCGCGCTGGTCTGGGTGGGCTCGTACGCCGCCGACGAGTGGTACCTGCACCTGCGCGGGCAGGAGACCACGGTCACCTACGCGAAGCCGTTGCACGAGCAGGCGTCGCACGGCGTGCGTGTCACGTACTGCCGGGTGACGCTCCCGGACGGCACCGTCCGCAGGGTGTTCGAGAACGACAAGCGGTGCACGGACGAGACCCAGGTCGGTGCCAAGACCCTTGCGGTGGTCGACCCGTCGGACCACTACCGGCCGGTTCTCGGCGGCAAGTCCGCCCTCGGCGGGATCGCCGCCGCGTACGGCTGCCTCGGTGCCGCCGCCGTCCTCGTCCTCGCGCCCCTGGCCGCCGCCGTGCTGAGCCGGTCCAACGAGCGGCGCGGCCGACCGGGCGAGCCGGACGCCGGACCGGGCGAGCCGGACGGCCGGGCGGGCGGAACGGACGTATGACGGACCGCACCGAAACTCCTGCCGCTGCCGCTGCCGCTGCCGCTGCCCCTGCGGCTGCCCCTGTCGCGGCAGCCGCCGTCGCGCCGCCGCCCCCTTCCGACTACCGCCTGGCCGTCCCCGACGGCTGGGAGCGGATCGTGCTGGACGGTCCGGAGCGCTGGACCCACCGCATCGACAAGCTGGTCAAGCGCAGGCTGCGGCGGACGCACGCCACCCCGCAGCTGGAGGCCGCGCTGGCGGAGCGGATGCGGGCGCAGGCCGAGGCCGCGCAGGCCAACGGCGGCGTGGAGATGTACGTCGTCGACCAGGTCCTCGGCCAGGTCCCCGTCTCCGCCGGTCTGGTCGTGACGGTGCTGCGGCCGGCGCCCGGCACCGAACCCGGCGACCTCGGCGACATCGCCCGCTCCCTCGCCCTCCGCACCGACGCCGGTGACGCGGGCGTCGGCGACACGGGCGTCGGGGACGTCACCCTCGTCGACCTCCCCGCCGGCCCCGCCGTACGCCACCGCTACCTCCGCCGGCCCGCCGTGGACGACCCCGACGGCAACAGGCTCGCCGTCGCCCACCTGGACGTCTACCTCGCCGTCCCGAACAGCGGGCAGCGGCTGTTGCTCTCCTTCTCGACGCCGACGGCACCGCCGCTGGAGCCGCTGGTGGAGGCCCTGGTCACGCTGTTCGACTCCGTCGCCCGCACCCTGCAATGGATGGCCTGATGCCCGAGTTCGCCGCCGCCACCGTTCGCCTGCGGACGCCGGAGTACGCCGTCGCGCTGCCCGTGCGCACGTCCGTCGAGCCGGGCGCCTGGGCGGGGGAGGCCGCCCGGCGGCTCGTCGGCCCGGACGACGGCGACCCGAAGCTGCTCGACGCCCTCGCCGCCGAACTCCGCGAGGCCGCCGCCGACTCCCGCGGGCGCGGACCGGTCACCGCGCTGTCGTACGTGCCGGAGCCGCGGCTCGGGGAGCTCGCCCGGATCGAGTTGTCGGCGCTGGTCGCCGACGACACGTACCCGACCCTGACCGTCGACCTCCTGCGGCGCTTTCTCGCCGCCCCCACCGCCGACTCCTACCGGCCGCCCGAGGCCGAGCTCCGCACCCTGCCCGCCGGGCCCGCGGTGCGCGTCCGGCACGCGTACGTCCGGGACGTCGGCCGGGACGGGCTGGGGACGATCACGGAGACGTGCGCGTACGGCATCCGCGCCGACGAGACCTGGGGACTCGTCCTGCTCACCTCCTGGCAGACACCGGCCCACACGGACGCCCTCTGCGAGCTGACCGACGAACTGGCGCGCACCGTACGGGTCACGGCCTAGTCGGAAGGGCGGTCCGCGGTCAGGCGGCCGACCAGGCCCTGGCCCTCCAGGGACGTCAGGCGGCACCAGGAGTCGTCGGTGAACACGACCCGGAAGTCACGTCCGCCGACGGAGTACGGACGCCGCTCGACCGCGGCCACCGTGCTCAGGTCCGTCTCCCACAGGACTTCCTCCCAGGGGTCCCTGGGATCCTGGAGTCCGCCGAGGACCAGCAGGCGACGGTCGGTCAGGACCAGGTACGTGACGTCCGTGTCGGGGCGGCGGGCCGGGTCGAGTTCCCAGGGGAGGGTACGGGCGATCGTGCCGGGGGCGGCCCACAGCACCGGGAAGTCCGTCTCCTCGTTCTCCGGGTCCTCGCTCCTGCCCAGCGAGCCGGAGCCGCGGGAGCCGCCGCCTGAGGGCACGTTGGCGTCGAAGATCACGGCCACGGCCAGGACGCCGAGGAGGAACACGCCGCCGAGGACGACTCGCACCACGAAGCCGATCCTCGACTTGAGCCGGTAGGCCGGACCGGCCGGCCAGCCCGGCAACTCGGCCTGTATGTCGTGTCGTTCGGCGTCGCGGAACCAGCGCCGGCCCCGGACCCGGTCCGCCGCGCCGGTCGCGAAGGACACCGGGGCGCGCGCCACGAGCTCCTCGCCCTCCGGGGGTTGCCAGGAGTGGCGCTGGGGCACCGTCACGGTCTGCCGTCCTCACGGTCGTTCACGGCGGCGAAACCCCTCGCCCGGCCGGGTGATCCGTGATCCTAGTCGGGACGCCGTCCGAAACCGGGCGCCGCAGTGAGCACTTCGTGCAGGCCTCATGGGCGCGCGGTGACGGCGTCGGGCCCGGACCGGCCGCGATCAGGGCGGGGAGGATTCACCGGCGCACACTCCGGCGTCCCTTGATGTGGCCAGAGTCCCAACCGCCGCACAGACCACCGCCGTTGCAGATCGCAACGACGATTTCAGTGAGGTCAAGGAGTCCGGCCGCGCCTTGAGGGGCTTATGTGCGGCTGATACGGTGCGAGCGCTTGACACTCACCCCGCGGCCGAGTATTTGGCCGGATCGGGGTGATTGGTGTGGAGTGTCCGCTTTCGCTGTGCCGGTCGGTGCGGTGACGAGCGTCGACAGGTTTTCAGAGTTCTTGACAGACACTGTCTTGGCTGTAACGGGGAGCGGTTGCGTGAAGATCCAAGAGCGTACGGGGGCGGGCGCCGGTCGTTCCGCCGGACCGGCTCAGCCTTCGGTCGGTGACCGGCTTCCCACCGCCCCGCGGGAACGCAAGCCCGCTCTGGCCGCGCTCGCGGTACTGCTGATCCTGCTCGGCGCGCTGGGGGCGACGACCCTCGTCCTGCAGGCCGGCAAGCGCATCGAGGTCATAAAGATCACGCAGCAGATCCCGGCCGGCTCGTCCGTGACCGGGAGCAACGTGACCTCCGTGATGGTCGCCGACGACGCCGGCATCCACTACGTCAGGTGGTCCCAGCTGGAGGACCTGAAGAAGCTGAAGGCCGTCAGCACCATCCCGGCCGGTGCCGTCGCCGTCGGCGAGATGTTCGGCAGCGGCAGCAGGCTTCCGGCCGGCAAGTCGAGCGTCGGCCTGTCGCTCAAGGAGGGCCAGTACCCGTCCGGTATCGAGATCGGTGACACCGTCGCCGCCTACCGCGTCACCGGCTCCTCGTCCTCCGGCGGTTCGTCGTCCGGCGGTTCGTCCTCCTCCGGTGGCGCAGACACGCTGATCATCGGCGACGCCAAGGTCACCGCCGTCCCGGGCAAGAACAGCTCGGACCTCGTCAGCAGCACCAACTACGCCATCACGCTCACCGTCGACAGCGACAAGGCGGCCGAACTGGCGGACGCCGCGTCCAACGGCGAGGTCGCCCTCGTCCTTGTACCCGGCACCGGCACCGGCAACTAGAAGGCGGCCCCCACCCCATGGCGCTCATCGCAATCGCCGCCGACAAGGGTTCCCCCGGCGTCACCACCGCGGCCGTCGCGCTGGCCGCGGTCTGGCCGCGTCGGGTCCTGCTCGCCGAGGCCGACCCGGCCGGCGGCGACCTGGTCTACCGCAGTGCCGCCGCGCACGGCGGCCCGCTGAACCCGAACACCGGCATGCTGTCCATCGCCGCCACGGCGCGACGAGGCCTCGTACCGGACCAACTCTGGGACCACGTACAGCCGTTGAGCGGCGGGCTCGAAGTGCTCGTGGGGCTCGGGATAGCCGAGCACGCGGCCGGGCTCGCCGGGCTGTGGCCCACGCTCGGGCACTCCTTCGCCTCGCTCGCCGACTCCCCGAACGCCCCGGCCGACGTCATCGCCGACTGCGGACGGATCAGCGGCGACACCCCGGCCGTGGAGATGTTCCCGCACGCGGCGCTCGTCCTGCTGGTCTCACGGACCGAGCCCGAGGCGCTCGCCCGGGTCCGGGACCGGGCCGCCGCCCTCGCGCAGAAGCTGCACGGCGGCCCGCGCGGTGCCGCCGCCCTCGCCACCCCGCTGATCGGGGTGATCCTGGTCGCCGACCCGTCCGGCGCCGGCAAGCTGGTCAACCAGGTCAACGACATGCTCGTGCACGCCCAGACCGGCGCCCGTGTCGTGGGCACCATCGCCGACGACCCGGCCGGCGCCGACCAGTTGGCCGGCCGCAAGCGCGGGCGCCTCGACAAGTCCCTGCTCATCCGCTCGGCCCGCAAGGTCACCGCCGACCTCCACCAGCAGTACGGCGCCGCCTGGACCGTACCGGCGTCCGTACCGCCGCAGGCGCCCCACGCGGGGGCAGGCCGATGACGGCTGTCGACCACCAGCTGGTCAAGCGGTTCCGGCAGGACGCAGGCGACCGGATCGCCGAGCAGCGCCGCCAGGACCAGACGTCCGGCGTGACGCCGATGTCCACCGAGGACGAACGGCAGTACGCCCGCGCGGTCATAGCCCAGATCCTGGAGGAGTACGCCCGCGCGGAGATCAACGCCGGGCGCACCCCGCTGGACGCGGAGACCGAGGAGCAGTACGCCGCCGCCGTGCACGCGGCACTGTTCGGCGTGGGGCGGCTACAGCCGCTGCTCGACGACCCGGACGTCGAGAACATCGACATCAACGGGTGCGACCAGGTCTTCGTCGGGTTCAGCGACGGGCGCGAGGCCGTCGGGGATCCCGTCGCGGAGACCGACGAGGAGCTCGTCGAGCTGATCCAGGTGCTCGGCGCCTACTCCGGTCTGTCGTCGCGGCCCTTCGACTCCGCCAACCCGCAGCTCGACCTGCGGCTGCCCGACGGCTCCCGGCTCTCCGCCGTCATGGACGTCACCCGGCGGCCCGCGCTCTCCATCCGCCGCGCCCGCATGGGCAAGGTCTTCATCTCCGACCTGGTGGGGAACGGGACGCTCACGCCCGAGGTGGCGCACTTCATGGCCTGCGCCGTCCGCGCCCGCAAGAACATCATGATCGCGGGGGCGACGAACGCCGGCAAGACGACCCTGCTGCGCGCGCTCGCCAACGAGATTCCACCGCACGAGCGGCTCATCACCGTGGAGCGAGCCCTGGAGCTGGGGCTCGACACCTTCCACGATCTGCATCCCAACGTGGTGGCGTTCGAGGAACGGCTGCCCAACTCCGAGGGGCAGGGCACCATCAGCATGGCGGAGCTGGTCCGGCGCTCCCTGCGCATGAACCCCTCCCGGGTCATCGTCGGCGAGGTCCTCGGCGACGAGATCGTCACCATGCTCAACGCGATGTCGCAGGGCAACGACGGGTCGCTCTCCACGATCCACGCCAACAGCTCCAGCGAGGTCTTCAACCGCATCTCGACCTACGCGCTCCAGGCCTCCGAACGGCTGCCCATCGAGGCCAGCCAGATGCTGATCGCGGGCGCGGTGAACTTCGTCGTCTTCATCCAGCGGCGCAACAACTACCAGACCGGCGGCCGTCTCCAGCGCATGGTCACCTCGGTCCGCGAGGTCAACGGCGTGGACGGCAGGGTGCTGTCCAGCGAGGTGTTCGCGGAGGCCCCCGACGGCCGCATCGTCCCGCACGCGCCCATAGCCTGCCTGGAGGACCTGATGGCCTACGGCTACCAGCCGCACGGGGCGTGGGGGTGACATGACATGAACCTCAACCCCTTCGCCTCCCTGGGCTCCATGGGCGGGCTCTTCTCCACCCCGGTCCTCTACGCCCTCGGCTGCGGTGTCGCCGTCGGCGGCGGACTCGCGCTGCTGGTCCTGGCGATCCGCGGCCTGCCCGCCAAGCCCGAGCACGAGAAGCAGAAGGCGAACGAACGGGCCGCCGAGCTCATCCGGTTCGCCGGCCGACGCGGCTCCCTCGCCGCCATCATCGGCCTGGTCGTGCTGCTGCTGACCCGCTGGGCGGTGGCCGGCATCGCCGCCGGCGTCCTCGTCTTCTTCTGGGACAAGCTGTTCGGCGGCGCCGCCGAGGAGCGGGCCGCGATGAAGCGGGTGGAGGCCCTCGCCTCCTGGACCGAGTCGCTGCGCGACACCATCGCCGGCGCGGTCGGCCTGGAACAGGCCATCCCGGCCTCCGCCCGGGCCGCGGCACCGATCCTGCGACCGCACCTCGACGCCCTCGTCGACCGGCTGCGCGCCCGCACCCCGCTGCCCGACGCGCTCCAGCACCTCGCCGACGAGATCGACGACGCCTCCGCCGACATCATCGTCGCCGCCCTCATCCTCAACGCCCGCCTCCGCGGCCCCGGTCTGCGCCAGGTCCTTGGCGCGCTGGCCAAGTCGTCGCGAGAGGAAGTGGACATGCGCCAGCGGGTGATGGCCCAGCGGGCGTCCACCCGGCGCTCGGTGCAGATCGTCGTCGCCGTGTCGGTCGCGTTCGTCCTCGGCCTCGCCGTCTTCAACCGCGACTTCGTCTCGCCGTACGGCACCGCCGTCGGCCAGCTGGTCCTCGCCCTGGTCTGCGGGCTGTTCGCGCTCGGCTTCTGGTGGCTGCGCAAGCTGTCCACCATCGAGACCCCGGAGCGGTTCCTGGTCCGCGACCAGTCCTCCGTGCAGTTCGTACGGCCGCCCCGCACCGCTCCCGGCCAGCCGGGGCAGCCCGGTCAGCCCGGTCCGGTCGGTCAGCAGACGCTGCCCACCGAGGATGGAGTACGCCGGTGAACCTCACGATGCCGATCGTCGTCGGCGTGACCCTGGGGCTCGGCGTCTACGTCCTCATCCGCGCCCTGCTGCCGTCCAGGCGCAGCGCGGTCGCCCAGGTCGCCCGGATCGACGCGATGCGGGCCCGCGGCGCGGCCTACGAGTCGGCGCGGCAGACCCAGGACACCGGCCGGCTCGGCACACTGCGCGCCGAGGTCGGCGAGCGCGTCGCCGAGTTCTACCGGCAGCAGGGCTGGGAACAGCGCTCGCTCCGGGCCGACCTCGCCGTCCTCGACCGCAGCTGGGAGAGGTTCCTTGCCACCAAGGTGCTGCTCGCCGCGGCCGGCCTGATCTTCGGTCCTTTCCTGTTCGCCGTCGTCTACACGATGGGCTTCGGCCACAACCCGGTCATCCCGGTCTGGCTGGCCCTGGCCTGCGCGGCCCTGTTCTTCTTCCTGCCCGACCTGGAGGTACGACGGGACGCGGCCGAGAAGCGCCGGGACCTCAGGCGCGTGATCGGGGCGTACCTCGACCTGGTGTCGATGAGCCTCGCCGGCGGTCGCGGCCTGCCCGAGGCCCTGATGGCGGCGGCCGAGGTCTCCGACGGCTGGGCCAACCAGCGCATCCGCAACGCACTCTCCGACGCCCGCATCACCGGCGTCAGCCAGTGGCAGGCGCTGGGCGCGCTCGGCGAGGAACTCGGCGTGGAGGAGCTCAAGGACCTCTCCGCCTCCCTCGCCCTGGTCGCGGACGACGGCGCCAAGGTCCGCGAGTCCCTCGCCTCCCGCGCCGAGACCATGCGCCACCGCGAACTCGCCGAGATCGAGGGCAGCGCGGGCGAGAAGTCCCAGTCGATGCTCGTCGCCCAGCTGCTGCTGTGCGCCGGCTTCCTGGTTTTCCTGATCTTCCCGGCGGCGATGCGGGTGTTCCAGGTGTGAGCTGACCCGAGCTGAATCGAGAACCTTCGCCAACTGCTGTTTCGAGAGGACAAGACATCATGAACACACGGAACTTCAGCACCGGGATCCCGGCCATGGACTTCCTGGTCACCTTCCTCCAGGGCCGGGTGCAGCGCGCCCGCTCCGGCGAACTCGACCGCGGTGCCTCCGCCGTCGAGTGGGTCATCATCTCCGCGGTCGTCGTGGCGATCGTCGGCGTGGTGGCCGCGATCATCAACGCCGCGCTCAGCGACGGCGCCAACAAGGTCGGCAACTGCATCAAGGGCGCCAACGCCAGCGGGACCTGCTGAGCCGGCGAGCACGACCACGACGGGGGTGACAGGGGTGACGGGGGTGACGGGGATGTCCGCGGACGCGAGCAGAGGCCTGCGCGGCCGGATACGCCGCCGGGCGGCGGCAGCGCGCGGCGACTCGGGTATGACCGCCATCGAGTTCGTGTTCCTCACCCCCGTCCTGTTCTTCATGATCTTCGCGACGGTGCAGTTCGCGCTGTACTTCTTCGCCGACCACGTGGCCCAGGCGGCGGCCCAGGCCGGCGCCCGCAAGGCCCGCGCCACCGCCGACGCGGAGCCCGGCGCCTGGCGCGGCGAGGCCCAGGACGTGGTCGACTCCTACATCAGGCAACTCGGCCCGCAGCTGGTCCTGTCGCCCGACGTGAAGATGCTCCAGCCGGAGCAGACCACGGTCGGCGTCGAGATCACGGCCCGCATCCCCACGGTGTTCCCGGGCCTGGACCTGACGGTGCACGCACGGTCCGCGGGACCGGTGGAGCGGTTCGTGGAGGACACAAACTAGATGTCCGCCGTGGAGAAAAAAGCCCTGGACGACGACCGGGGGCTGTCGACCGTCGAGGTCGTCATCCTCGCCCCCGTCATGATCATGTTCATCCTGGTCCTGGTCGCCTTCGGCCAACTCGTCGACGGGCGCGGTGCGATCGACGGCGCCGCACGGGACGCGGCCCGCGCCGGGTCCATCCAGAAGGACCACGCGACGGCCATGTCGGAGGCCCAGAAGGCCGCCGACGCCGACCTGTCCGACATCTGCTCGGGGCCGGTCTCCGTCGTCCAGACCAGCGCGGGTTTCGAGTCCGGCGGCATCTTCACCGTCGAGGTCAGTTGCCGGGTGCGGGGACTGGCCATGCTGGGCCTGGACATCCCGACGACCCTGTCCTCGACGTTCTCCTCGCCCCTCGACCCGTTCCGGAGGGCGGCATGAGCCTTGCGGTGCTGCGCAGTTGGTGGACCGCGCGCCGGCTCCGCCTCGACGACCGGGGCTCGGGCGCGGGCGCGGTCATCATCTTCGCCCTGGTCTTCCTCACCCTGTCCGCGTTCGTCATCGACGGCGGCCTGTCCATCTCCAAGCGCGAACGGGCCGCCGACATCGCGGAACAGGCGGCCCGTTACGCGGCCCAGGACATCGACCTTGAGCAGCTGTACGAGAACCAGGGCGACGCGCCGATCAACTTCCAGGACTGCGACGCCCGGGTGAAGACCTTCGCCCGCGAGATGGACATGTCCACCGCCGACGTCGCCGGCACGCACTGCACTGCCGCCGACGCCCAACAGGTGCAGGTCGAGGTCCAGTTGACGTACGAGCCGGTCTTCACGGGGATGTTCTACGGGGGCGCGATCGTGGTGCACGGGGAGGCTACGGCGGAGAACGAGGTCGGTTAGCCGCGGAGCGCTCCGCTGGGAGGGGCCGTTACGCGCCGGTGGTCGTCTGCGGCGCCGTTGTGGCTGGTCGCGCCCACGCGGCGGTAGCCGCACATTCATTGCAGCCCCGCGCCCCTTCGGGGCGCCCCTTGTGCCGGGGTGGGCAGTCCTCGCTGGGCGGGGTGACCGGGTCCGTGACGGGTGGGGGGTCTGTGGGCGTCGGGTCCGCCGGGGGTGTGGGATCGGCGGGCGGGGTCGGTTCGGTGGGCGGGGTCGGTTCGGTGGGTGGGGTCGGGTCGGTGGGCGGGGTCGGTGGGGCCGGGGACGTTGGTGCGGTGGGTGGTGTCGGCTCCGTCGGGGCCGGGGGAGGGCTGCTCCTGTCGCCGTTCCCCGGGGTGTTGCCGCCGGGTTCGGCCGTCGAGCCGTTGTCGTCGCTGCCCGACGGCGACGGCGACGGGGTCGTGGGTTCGGGGGAGGAGGCGACCGCCGTGGGGCCGCCCTTGGTCGCGGTCTGCGGTCGTACCGTCTCTGTCACCGCCGGCCGGGTGGTGGGGGCGTCCGTCGGGGTCACCGGCTGTTCGGCCACCGGTGCCTGCGCCACCGGGGCGTCGGCGACCGGGGTCCGGGCGGGGGCGGAGGCGGACTGGCCGGGGCCGAGTATCAGCACCAGCGCCGCCGCACCGGCCGCCATCGCGCCCGCCGCGGCGACCATCACCGGCGCCTTGGTGCCGGCGACACCGGTGGCCTGCCGTACGCCGTGCAGCAGCCCGCTCCCGGCCCCGCCGCCCGCGTGGCCGGCCGCCGAGGCTCCGGCGGCGGTCAGGGTCAGCAGGAACTTGCCTGCCGTGCCGCCCACCACGAACACCAGCAGGGCCGGGCCGACCAGGGCCGGGAGACGGTCGTTGGCGCTCATCAGGGCGGCGAGCCGGGTCCGGCAGTCCGCGCAGGTGTCCACGTGGGCGAGCAGCCGGTCGGACTGGCGTTCCGTCGCGGCGCCGCGCACGTACGCGGGCATCCGGCTCCAGTGGACCTGGCAGGCGGGGTCGTCCGGGGCGCCGGTCTGGGTGCGCAGGAAGGCCTGCCGCATCCCCTCCCGGGCGCGGTGCAGCAGGACGGCGGTGGCGCCCTCCTTGGTGCCCAGCTGCGGCCCGATCTGGGCCAGTGGCTGGCCCTCCGCCTCGGCCAGCCAGAGGGCCTTGACCCAGCGTTCGGGCAACTGGGCCAGGACGCGGACGACCAGGTCGACGGAGGAGACCTGCTCGGCCGGGTCCTCGCCGTGCCGGCCGGACTCGGCCTGCTCGTCCTCGTGCGGGTCGCGGGGCGTCTCGCGCGCGGCACCGTTCGCGGCGTACGCGAGGTGCCGGACGGTCGTCGTCAGGTACGCCGACACGTTGTCGATCTCGTGGCCCTCGGCCAGCCGCCGCCAGACCCGGAAGTGCGCCTCGGCGACGAGGTCTTCGGCGACCCAGGCGTTGCGGGTGAGGGAGCGGGCGTACGCGACGAGCCGCGGCTGCTGTTCCTCGTAGATCCGGGCATAGGCGGTGGTGCTGATCACTGCAGAGGAACCGTCGTGCATGGCGGAACGCTCCAGTTGCCGGGCTCAGGGCGGGAGAAGGTTTGTCAGCGTAGATGACGAAACTTTCAAGCAAAGTTTCCAGCGCCTCAAGAAGTGACGCATATCACTCAACTTCCTTGCGTTTCCGGCGTAATCAATTCGGGGCCGGGCGCTCTCACTTGTACGACGACCCGCCACGCACCCCCGGAGACGATCCGTGCCCATCACGATCGAACAGCCCACCGGCGCCCGCCTGCTCACCGCCGACGAGCAGGAGGTGGCGGTCCCCGCGACGCTCCGCTACACCTCGGCCGACCCGCAGGCCGTGCACTTCGTCTTCCCGCCGTGGATCTCCCTGGACGGCGAGGAGGTCACCTGGACCTTCGCGCGGGCCCTGCTGGAGGAGGGCCTGGCGGGTCCGGCCGTACTCGGCAACGTGCACGTACGCCCGTACGGCGACGCCCGCACGGTCGTCGAACTCCGCGCGGAGGAGGGCGTGGCGGCGATCAGCTTCCCGACCTCCGCCCTCACCCGCTTCCTGCTGTCCTCGCTGCGGGTCGGCGGCTGACGGACTGTGCGGGGTGTGTGGAGGAGGTGTGCACGGGACGGGCGGCGGTAACTCCGGCCAATGGGGAACGGGTTGGCGAACAGGGAGAAATCGGGCCGCGGTTGGCCGTCGGTTGGCAGTTCCACCCCTTCGACGCTGTCGGTGCCAGTCAATAGGATCGTCAAGGGGACCTCGGCAGGCTCGATGCGCCCCCTGCCCACTCCTTCCGCACACGACCCCGGGACACCCGCCATGGCGCGACGCAGCACATCAAGCTCGACGGGAAGGCCGACGGGCACCGGTCCGTCGGGTCCGCGGAACCGGACCCCGCAGCCGGTGCGGTTGCGTCGGCGTACGTTCGGCGACGTCGTCAAGGCGTTCCTTGCCTTCGTGATGCTGCTCGTCCTCGTCGTGGGCGTCCCCGGCGCCCTCGCCGTGACGGTCGGCTGGCCCCTGCCGCGCACCGCGCCCAGCATGGACTGGCTGTCGCAGCCGATCGGCGTCGACGTGTTCCTGAACACCCTGACGGTCATCGTGTGGCTGGCCTGGGCCCAGTTCACGGCCTGCGTGCTGGTCGAGGTCAAGGCCGCCCTCTCCGGGGTCGGCCTGCCCGGCCGGGTCCCCGGCGCCGGCCCCAGCCAGCTGCTCGCCCGTCAGCTGGTGGCCGCGCTGCTGCTGGTCGGCGCCACCGCGGCCAGCTTCACCCCCGGCCTCTCCCAGCTCGGCCACAGCCTGGAGGGCAACCAGAAGGGCACGGTGGCCACCGCCCAGGCGACCCCCGGCATCCTCGCCCAGCAGCAGGAGCAGGCGAAGAGCACCGCCGCCGCCCTCGCCGAGCAGGCCGGCCATGCCGCGGCCCAGGCCGAACAGGGCGGCTCCACCGCCACGCACGGGGCCACCAAGTACTACCGCATCCAGCCGCCCGAGGGCCGCCACCACGACTCCCTGTGGGAGATCGCGCAGCGCCACCTCGGCGACGGCCGCCGGTACAAGGAGATCTACGAGCTCAACAAGGACCGCGTCCAGCCCGACGGCTCCCGGCTCTCCGAGGCCAGCCTCATCCGCCCCGGCTGGATCATGGAGATGCCCGGCGACGCGCACGGCGGCGAACTCGTCGCCAACCCCGACGCCCACGTCTCGCCCGAGGTCCGGCAGCAGATCGGCGACTACGCGCAGACCGGCGACCACGCCCAGCAGCAGCACCAGGAGCAGGGCGGCGGGCAGCACGCGGGCGGGGACGGGGCCACCGCCCAGATCACCGTGCCCAGCCAGCGCCCCGCCGGTGACGCCGGCACCCCGGCGACACACGCGCAGGAGTCCGGTGACGACTCCTCCGGCCACTCCTCCGCCCACTCCTTCGGCCACTCCTTCGGTCTTTCCGAGGCCCTCCTCGGCGCTCCGCTGCTCGCCGCCGGCCTGCTCGCCGCCCTCGGCCGCCGGCGCCGGCAGGCCCTGTGGCAGTCGGCGCTCGGTGCCGTCGGCGGCCGTCGCGGCATGGAGCCGCCGATCCCGGCCGGCGACGCCCAGGACGTCCAGGACGCGCTGCTGGTCGGCGCCGACCCGGAGGGCGTACGCCTGCTCGACCGGTCGCTCCGCGGACTCGCCGCCGCCCTCACCGCCGAGTCCCGTTCCCTGCCCGTCGTCTACGCGGCCTGGCTCAGCCACGGCGACCTGCACCTGCAGCTCGCCCAGCCGGCCGGCAAGCCCCCGGCGCCCTGGCAGCTCGGCCAGGACCAGACCTTCTGGACGCTGTCCCGCGCCGACGCCGAGCGCTACGAGGACACCGACGCGGCGGCCCCGTACCCGGGTCTGGTCAGCCTCGGCACCATGGACGACTCGCGGCTGCTGCTCAACCTGGAGGCCGTGCCCGGCATCGTCTCGCTGAGCGGCCGAGAGGCCGACCGGGCCGCCGTGTTCGCCTCCGTCGCCGCCGAACTCGCCACCAACGGCTGGTCGGACCGGATGACCATCACCCTCGTCGGCTTCGGCGCGGACCTCACCCCGCTCGCCCCCAACCGGCTGCGCCATCTCGACGACGTGGACGCGCTGTTCGAGACGATGGAGGCGGAGACCCGGCAGCGGCGGGGCGCGCTCGGCGCCGCCGACCACCACTCGGTCCTCACCGGCCGGACCGGGCCCGCCCAGCACACCCGCTGGGCACCGAACCTCGTCCTGCTCGCCACCCAGCCGTCCGCCGAGGACGCCGTACGCCTCGCCGAACTCGCCGCCGACGCCGCCCGGCTGGGCATCGGCTACCTGGTCGGCAGCGAGCGGGACGACCTGCCGGGCGCCGCCTGGGCGATGGAGATCACCCCGGACGGCAGGCTCCTCGCCCCGCTGCTCGGCCTCGAACTCCAGGCCCAGCTGCTGCCCGCGGTCCAGCAGCGCGCGGTCGTCGAACTGTTCGTGGAGGCCGACCCCGAGCGCGACCCCGACGGACCCACCAACGCCCCGCCGTTCCTGGTCGACATCAGCGAGCAGGGCCGTCCCGCGGTGTACGCGCGGCTCGTCGGACCGTACGAGATCATCGGCCTGGACACCCCCGACGGCGAGCGCAGCCCCCTCCTGCACGAGGCGCTCGCGCTGCTCCTCCTGCACCGCGAGGGCGTGCACCCGCGCGTGCTGTCGTCCGCGCTGTGGCCGCGGGGCGTGACGGACGACGTCCGCGACGCCCTCCTGGAGCGGCTGCGCGGCTGGCTCGGCACCGACCCCGACGGCAGCCCCCGGCTCCGCACGGACGCGGCCGGCCGCCTCACCCTCGCCAAGTCCGTCGTCTCCGACCTGGACGTGCTGCGCTCCCTCTACTACGAGGCCACCCAGGGCAAGGGCGTCGAGAGCCGCGCGGTCCGCGGCCGGCTGCTCACCGACGCGCTCGTCCTGGTCCGCGGCCCGCTGCTCGCCGACCGCGCGGAGGGCCGCTACCGCTGGCTCACCCACGAGATCATCGACGCCCAGCTCCCGCTGCTCGTCGCCGACATCGGTCTCGCGCTGTCCGCGTTCCACCTGGAGAAGGACCGCGCGGAGAAGGCGATCGAGGCACTCGGCGCGGCTCTGCGGACCGCCCCGGCGGACGAGCGCCTCTGGAACGAGCTGCTGCGCGCCACGCACGCCACCGGCGACCCGGACCGGCTGCGCGCCCTCGCCGCCGACCTGATCGCCCGCAGCGGTGCGCGCGGCCTGCCCCCGCGCACCGAGGCCCTCCTCGACGAACTCCTCCCGACCTGGCGCGACGGCGCCGCCGCGACCGGATGACGACCATCCTGGACCTCGCCCTCCCGGCCACCGCCGCCCTCTGGGGCGCGACCACCGGCACCCTGCTTCCCCGCGCCGCGTACCGCTTCTCGGCCCCGGCGGGCGAGCCCTGGCGAACGACGTGCCCAGCGGGCCACCCCATCAGGGGCTGGCTGGGCCGCACCCCCTGCCCCACCTGCCCGACCACCACACGACCCCCCGCCGACGAACCCGAGGCCGCCGACGGCGAGAACGCCCCACAGGGGCCACCCGCACTCGACGACGAAACTGTCACGGGTGGTGCGGGTGGGAACACCAAAGCCGCAACCACCCACGCACCCGCCCCCCTCGCCCTGGCCCTCGCCACGGCCACCGCCTGCGCAGCGCTCGCCCTCGCCACCGGCACCCACCCGGAGCTGATCGTCTGGCTCCTCCTGACCCCCGTCGCCGTACTCCTCGCGGTCGTCGACTTCCGCGTCCAGCGCCTCCCCGACCCCCTCACGCTCCCCCTCGCGGCGGCGAGCCTCGCCCTCCTCGGCGTGGCCGCCCTGCTCCCCGAGCACGCCGGCGACTGGCTCACGTCCCTCTACGCGGCCCTCGCCCTCGGCGCCGCCTACCTCGTGCTCTTCCTCGTCAACCCGGCCGGCATGGGCTTCGGCGACGTCAAGCTGGCCCTCGGCACGGGCGCCGTCCTCGGCTGGTACGGCTGGCCCACCGTGCTGCTCGGCACCTTCGCCGGGTTCCTGTTCGGCGCCCTGTACGGCGGTGCGCTCGTCGTCGTACGGCGGGCCGGGCGCAAGACGGCGATCGCGTTCGGGCCGTTCCTGATCGCGGGGGCGTTCGCAGGCCTGCTGGTGGGGGCGTACACGGCGTAGTACTCCGGTAGTACGCAAGGGGGTTCGACCGCTCGCCCTGTGCGGCGATTGTGCGTTTCCGGTGGACCTCGCGATGCTGAGGCAGACCCGCGCCCGTCATGAACCGCGGGTGAGCCGCGATCGGCGCGAGCGGGGGAGAGCCGCAGTGAGCGTAGGCGCACGGAAGATCGAGCAGGTCGTGTCCCGGTACCACCCCGTCTTCGACGTACCGAACCTGAAACTCGGGTACGGCCTGGACGGCAACCGCTACCTGGTCACCGGCGGCACCCCCGACGGCCGGCTGCTGCGGCTGGGCGCGGACGGTTCCCGCCGCTTCGTCCGGGTCGGTGCCGCCGCACTGGCCGTCACGGCCAACGCGGCCGGGGTGATCGCCGTCGCGGAGCACCACTTCGACCACCGGATCGTCTTCTACGACGCCGACTTCACCGAACTCGGCCACTGCGACGACTTCGCCGCCGACGACACCCTCGGCTACACCTCGCCCTCCGGCCTGGAAGCCGCCGGGTCCGGCGCGTTCTACGCCCTCGACCAGCACCGGCGACGCGTCCTCAGGCTGAACCCGGACGCCACCCTGAGCCAGGAGATCCCCCTCACCGGACTGCCGCAGGAAGCCGTCTCGAACAAGACGGCGGTCGGCCTGCGCGTGGCGGAGGGCGCCGACCGCATCTACACCGCGTGGTCGAAGGCGGGGAACGGCGCGTCCGGCGTCCTCTGCGCCACCGATCTGCGCGGGCGGTTCCTCTGGTCCGACGAGGTCAGGGTCTCGGGCGGGCTCTTCGGCGGCTTCGACACCGACGAGGACGGCGAACTCCATGTGGTCGTCCAGGGCCGGGGCAGGCAGGAGCTGCGGATCTACCAGCGCGGGAGTCTGGGGCAGACGGCGTACGCACCCGGCACCATCGCACTGCCCGACGACGGCTACGAGGTGCAGCACCTGCGCCTGCGCGACAGGAAGTACCACGTCAAGCGCAACGACCCGTTCTGCCTGGTCGAGGTGTACGACGCGGACCGGGGCACGGGCACCGCGCTCGGCCAGGTGCCGGCCGACGACGAGCGGTTGAGCGTGCAGTACGACGCCGACGTGTGGACCGCCGGCCGGCCCGTGCCGCTGACCGTCACCCACACCCCGGGCAGCTGGGCCGGCCGGCCGCGCTTCCGGGTCTGGCTGCGCCCGCTCGGCCTGCCGGGGTTCACCGAACTCGCGCTGTCCGGCGGCGCGGTGACCCCGCCCGCCGACGCCCGCGGGCTGTACCAGGTGCGGGTGTCGCCGGACGTCGGCGGACGCGTCTGCGAGTACGTCCTCGACGGCATCGTCGAGATCCGCCCGGAAGGCGCCGGGCAGGGCTCGCTCTCCCTGATGAGCTGCCGTGTCGACAAGGACCGCGACGGCGTAGACAAGCCGCCGGTCAACCTCAACCGCCTCCACTACGGGCGCGGCGAGGCCGTCACCGTCGCGATCGCGGCCCGGGCGGCCCCGGGGGTGCCGCTGCCGACCGCCGTACGGGTCGTGCTGACCCGGGCGGGGGCCGAGGTCCGGGAGTGGGACGCCGTCCGCCTGGACACCACGGGCGCCGGCCAGCTGGACATCGGCCCCGAGACCACCGCGGCCCTGGAACCCGGACGGTACGCCGTCGACGCGGACGCGCCGGCCGGTTTCACCGTCGCCCCGCAGTACCTGGAGATCGGGCCGGGACCGGTCGCCAGGCCGGACTTCCATCTCACCCTGTACTCCGACATCTACGCCCCCAACCACGCCTGCTTCCCCATCGACCCCCGCGAGGTCCCCAAGGACCCGGCCACCGCCCGGCTGCCGCGCTTCGCGGACGTGCCGGACCTGGTCCTGGCCCACCTGACCAGGATGCGGGCGCTCGGCCTCAACCTCGCCGTCGACCGGCTCGGCGTGAACTGGGGCCGCACCTTCTCCGCCGACTACGAGGCCGACGACGAGATCGTCGGCAGGCTGAAGAAGTCACCGGCCGCCGTCCACTGGCGGAAGGCCGTCTTCGAGGACGTGGGCCGCCGGACCATCGCGGGCTACGGCGCGTACGGCATCGAGGAACAGGCGGTGCTCCTCGTCAACGACGCCGACCTGCCGCTGAACTGGCCGAAGAACTACGAGTCCCGTGACCTGCCGAAACTGGTGAACGACCTCACGACGACCACCGACCGGCTCGCCGCCTACGCCGCCTTCCGCGGCTGGACCTGGGGCGCCAACTGGTGGAACGGCCCGGTGGGCGTGGCCGCCGCGGAGAACGAGACGGAGCGGACGGAGTACAACGTCCGCCTGCGGGCCATCGCCGGCGGCGATCCCACCTGGGCGCCCGTGCTCGACACCGTGACCGACCGCTCGATCAGGCTGAAGCCGGCCGCGGCGGAGGCGTTCCGCACGGCGCTCGACGACGCGGCCCCGGGCCCTGGCCTGACCACCGCCCTCACCCCGCCCTACCGGCAGCCCCAGACCGTGCCCCCGGTGCTGTTCGCCGAGGCCGACGAGGTCGACCTGCACTACCAGGGCGAGCAGATCCAGGTGATGCTGGCCACCGCCCACATGGTCGACTTCTACCGGCGGCCGGGCAAACCGGTCTGGGGCCACCCGGAGCTGCCCAACGACGACGGCACCGGCGGGATGATCCTGCCGACGCTGTTCCAGCAGGTGCTGCGCGGCCCGAACGGCACCGGCCTGGTCCCCGACGAGGGCGTCCGCCAGGTCGAACCGGTCGCCGCCTACGCGGAACGCACCGGCGGCAGCGGCTGGCGGCGCGGCGAGCCGCGTTCCGGAGGGGCGGGCAAGACCTCGGTCCAGCGCGCCGCGTTCGACCTGATCGCCCGCCTCGCCCCGACCGTCGCGGGCGCCCGCTCCGCCGACCGGGTCGCCATCGTCGTCTCCACCCGGATGCTGCGCCTGGAGACCAACGAAGGCGGCTGGCTCGCCAGTCTCTACTTCGCCGGCCTCTACGACGCCTACAACGCCTGCCTCTACGCCCACCGCCCCGCGTCCTTCGTCTTCACCGAGGACGCCACCGCCGACGTGCTGGGCGGCTACCAGGCCGTCCTGCTCGTGGGCCAGAAGGTCGACCTGGACCCGCAACTGGACGAGGCGCTCCAGGCGGTGCGCGCGAACGTGTACGCCGACGCCACCTGCCACGCCAAGTACCGCACCGCCTTCCACCCGCTCGGCTTCGGCTTCGACCAGGTCAACCTCAAGCAGGAACCGGCCTGGCAGGGCGACGACACCTCCTACTACCGCCTGCGCCGCGCCTTCCTCGCGCAGGGCGCCGCCGTCGCCGGGGCGCTGGCCGCCGTCCCGCCGGTCGCCGAGTGCGACAACCCCGAGGTGCTGCTCAGCGAACGTACGGCCGGGGACGTCACGTACATCTGGGCCGTCAACAACACCATGCCCGACTGGGAGCCGGAGACCGCCTGGCGGGTGGGGCTGCTCTGTGCCCAACGACTGCCCGTGCAGGCCAGGCTGAAGGTGCGGCTGCCCCTGCTGCACCAGGTCGTCGACGTGCTCACCGGCACACCGGTCTCGCTGCTCGACGGTGTCTTCACCGCGGACCTGCGGACCGTACCGGCCCGGCTCTACGCGATCGTCCCGCTGCTGCACGAGCCGCTGCCCACCGCGTGCGAGGACGGGTTCGGCCCGCACGTCCGGGACATCGCGGTCGCCGCGGACGGCCGCACCGCCGCCCTCAACGCCTTCGGCTGGGACCACAACGTCTACGGCCTCGACCTCGCCACCGGCCGCACCCGCTGGCGGCAGCGCGTCGGCCACCACTTCGCCTACGCCCCCACCGCCCGCCCCGACGGCTTCGCCGTCCAGGGCTTCGACGTCGGCTCCGCCGAGGGCTACCACCTCTACCAACTCGACTCCGCCGGACGGGCACAGCGCCGGTACGCCCTGTTCGGCCTGCCGAAGAAGGCCACCGACTGGTCGAAGAGCGAGTGGGGTTACGACTACGGGCTGAACAACTTCGCGGTGGCGCCCGGCGGTTCGTGGACCGCCTCCTGCGGCGACCTGGGCCTCGCGGTGTGGGACGAGGACGGGCGGCAGAAGTGGACGCACCCCTGGTGGGAGCGGAACCGCCGCACCCCGCTGCGCCTCCTCGCCCTCGACGACGACACCCTGATCACCTTCGCCGACGACACCGTCACCGGCCTCTCGGCGGCGGACGGCCGCACCCTGTGGACCTTCGCCACCACCGAGAGCGGGAGCCTCGGCGGAGCCTTCGGCGCCGCGGCCGTCAGCGCTGACCGGCGTACGGCCGTGATCGCGTCCGAGGCCGACGGCGGCCGGGTCTTCGTGATCCGTGACGGCACCCTGGCCCACACCCTCCCCACCGCGGCGAGCGAGGTCTCCCTCTCGGCCGACGGCGCCTTCCTCGCCGTCACCACCGGCAACCAGCTCCGCGCCTTCGACACCGCGGGCGGGCTGCTGTGGACGTACACCGGGGACGACTTCCTGCGCCGTCCGCGCGTCTCGCCCGACTCCGCCCGGATCGCCGTGGGCAGCGAGCTGGGCACCCTCTCCGTACTCGAACGCGACGGGACCCTGCTGACCGCGACCGACCTGCGCGCCCTTCCGGTGCCGGCCTGGCTGCCCGAGGGCGACCTGCTGGTGGCCACCTGGATGGGCACGGTGATCCGCTACGACGCCGACCTGGAGGAACGCTGGCGGACCCGGCTGGTCCCCGTGGAGACCGACATCCGGCCGAAGCTGCGGGCCCCCGACCCGGTGCCGGTGGTGCGGGCGGAGTGGGGCAACGCGCGGTCCGAGGCCTACCCGCTGACCCCGAACCTCCTGGTGCAGACGCACGCCTACCTCGGCATGACGACGGTCGATCCCGATCGGGGCATGACCCAGGACCCGAACGAGGTCTTCGGCCTCCTCACCGACGGCAGCGCCGATCCGCCGGCCGTCCCGTGGCTGAACCGGACGCTCCTGAACGGCATGGGAGCCACCGGCTCGGACCACCGCTTCCTCTTCACGGTGGACACCTTCCGCTACCAGCTGGAGCTGACCGGCGTCACGATCGCCGAGGACCCCGCGCACCCCGAGTCCTGGCTGCGGGACGTCCTGCTCCAGTGGTGGGACGCCCGGGCCGGTGCCTGGCGGGACGGTCCGATGCTCCTCTCCGACCAGGCCCTGCACAGCCACGCCATCGACCCGCCGCTGCACTCCGGGCGCTTCCGGTTCGTCACCACCGGCGGCTCCACCTGGCCGGCCGGCAACCTACGGCTCGGCGAACTGGTCTTCCACGGCAGGGTCCTCGGCCCCTCCCACCGGGACGTGGTGGAGAACAACGGCCTCGCCGTCCTCTTCGACGACCGCGTGGACGACATGGAGGACCTCCTGCTCGACGGACCGCACATCGTCGACATCCAGGAGGGCGGCGCGTACACCGGCAACAGGTGCCTGCGGGTGCCCGTGGCGCTGCCCGACGCCCAGTACCCGATCCGGCACGGCCTCTTCTTCCTGGACACGATGCACGACTGGAACTTCGAGATCACGGAGCACCCGAGCGCCCCGGGCCAGTACCGGTACCTCCAGTTCGCCTGGCAGGCGCTCGACGCAGGGACCACCGGGATCGGCCTGCGGCTGGGGCCCGGCGGCAGCTGGCAGGCGGACCGCGACGACCAGTACTTCGGCGTGAACGCGGGAATCTCGAAGTGGACGTCCCCCGACACCGTGCTGACCCAGATGACGGTCCCCGCCGACCAGTTCCCGGCCGGCGGCTGGCGGACCGTCCGCGTGGACCTGTGGGCGGCGAGCACCGGCAAGCTGAAGAAGATCACCCAGCTCGGCGTGCGCACCGACGGCGGCGGCGCCCTCTTCGACCAGATCGTGCTCGGCAGGACCGAGGCCGACCTGCCGGAGCGGCTGGCGTAGGCTGGCGGAGTCCGTCCACGAACCCTGCCGAAGGGAAAGCCCTGGTGACCGAGAAGGCCGACCTCCAGTCTGTCCTCGACCGTGCCGCGGCGGGCGGACGCATCACGCCCGAGGAGGCGCTCGACCTCTACCGCGACGCCCCGCTGCACGCGCTGGGCGCCGCCGCCGACGCCGTGCGCCGCCGCCGGTACGCGGGCACCGAGCACATCGCGACGTACATCATCGAGCGGAACATCAACTACACGAACGTGTGCGTCACGGCGTGCAAGTTCTGCGCCTTCTACGCGGCTCCCAAGGACACCGCCAAGGGCTGGACCCGCGACCTCGACGACATCCTGCGCCGCTGCGCGGAGACGGTCGAGCTGGGCGGTACCCAGATCATGTTCCAGGGCGGCCACCACCCGGACTACGGCGTCGAGTACTACGAGAAGCACTTCAAGGCGATCAAGGACGCGTTCCCGCAGCTGGTCATCCACTCCCTCGGCGCCTCCGAGGTCGAGCACATGGCCCGGATCTCCGGCGTCTCCGTCGAGGAGGCCGTCACCCGTATCCACGAGGCGGGCCTGGACTCCTTCGCGGGCGCCGGCGCGGAGCTGCTCCCCGCGCGCCCCCGCAAGGCCATCGCGCCGCTCAAGGAGTCCGGCGAGCGCTGGCTGGAGATCATGGAGACCGCCCACAAGCTGGGCGTCGAGTCCACCTCGACCATGCTCATGGGCACCGGCGAGACCAACGCCGAGCGCATCGAGCACCTGCGCATGATCCGGGACGTCCAGGACCGCACGGGCGGCTTCCGGGCCTTCATCCCGTACACCTACCAGCCCGAGAACAACCACCTGAAGGGCCGCACGCAGGCCACGCTCTTCGAGTACCTGCGGATGATCGCCATCGCCCGCCTCTTCATGGACAACATCGCCCACATCCAGGGCTCCTGGCTGACCACCGGCAAGGAGGTCGGCCAGCTCTCCCTCCACTACGGCGCGGACGACCTCGGCTCGATCATGCTGGAGGAGAACGTCGTCTCCTCGGCCGGTGCCAAGCACCGCTCCAACCGCCTGGAGATCATCGACCTGATCCGCAAGGCGGGCCGCGTCCCGGCCCAGCGCGCCACGACGTACGAACACCTCGTCGTCCACGACGACCCGGCGAACGACCCGGTCGACGAGCGCGTGATGTCCCACATCTCGTCCACGGCCATCGAGGGCGGCACGGCCCACCCCGAACTGAAGCTGCTCAGCGCCAACTGACCCGGCCGTGCTGACGATTCACGCGGCGGACGAGGTTCGCCGCGACTGGGACGGTGCCGCCATCGAGGACGGTGCCGTCGTGGTCGAGGGCGACCGGATCACCGCGGTGGGGATCCGGGCGGACCTGCTGGAGCGCTTCCCGGGCGCCCGGGTGCGGAACTGGCCCGGGGTGCTCGGCCCGGCGCGCGTCCACGAACACGCCCTTCCGGATGCCCCGACGCCGCGGGAACGCGTACACGCGGTGCTGAAGTCGGGCGCGACCGCCGTCCTCGACCGGCACACCGACTCCCCGGAACTCCGAGCCGCCGCGGCCCGGAACGACGTCCTCGTACTGCCCCACACCCCTCGCCCCCACCTCACCGAAACCGCGAGGGCCGACCTGGCGGTATTCGACGAAACGGGGGAGTGCATCGCGACGGTGTGCGCGGGCCGCCTTGTCCACAGGCGAAGGTGACTTCTCAACGCCCTTCAGGAACGCGCCCCTTCAGGGGCGCGGGGCTGTATCAATGTGCGGCTCCGCCGCGTGGGCGCGACCAGCCCCCACCCACCCGCAGCCGACACTCAACCGGCAAACGCCTCCCCGAACGCCCCGGAACTCTGGGAAACCCCGCTGCAGTTCGTCGCAGCGTCGTCGTCATCCGTCCCGCTCTCACACTGCACATCCCGGAACGTCGACCACATCGACACCCACGCGACCCCCTCCTCCTCCGCGAACGCCCGCACATCCTTCGCGTCGGACAACGTGAACGTCTCCCCGTCGACATCGTTCACCCCGATCATCGAGGTCAGCGCCATCCCGCCCCACGCCCCCGCGTCGGACAGCCCGAACACCGTCTTCAGCTGCTTCTGCGTGGCCTTCGCCGAGGTGACCGCGTAGTCGCCCATGTCCCCGTCGTACGACTCGCCGTAGTTCATGGTCATGATGTCGACCGTCGACACCTGCACGTCGTACTTGTTCGCGGACTCCAGCAACGCGAGACCGTCCGAGTCGAGCCCCGACGGCATCACGGGGAGGGTGAACGAGACCTCCAGGTCCGGCCGTTCCTTCTGGAGCAGCGCGATCGCCTCCGACCGCAGCGCGACCGAGTCGGAGTCGGTCAGCGTGTCGCCCTCGATGTCGAAGTCGGCCTGCGTGGAGCCCGCGGCGTCCAGCGCGGCGCCGTACGCGGCGGCTAGTTTCGTCGCGCTGGAGCACGTCGTCGCCAGCTCCTTGCCGGAGGCCCCGCCGAAGGACACCCGGACCGTCGCACCGTCCTCCTTCAGCTTGGAGATCCGGGACTTCACGGTCGAGCTGCCGATGGCCTCCGTCCCGTTCCAGGCCGGCGTGCACGTGCTGCCGTCGGCGATCACGAACGCCAGGTTGTACGTCGCGGGCGATCCGGCGGCGTCCGTGTCGGCGGCCTCCGTCGCGCTGACATAGGGCGCGAACGACGTGCCGGACCCCTCCGAGTCGTCGGCCGTGCTCGCGGACGCGGACGGCTTCTTCGACGGTGCGGGCGCCGCGTCCGACGTCCCGTCGGAGCCCGAGGAGCACCCCGTGACTGCCATGGCAAACAGGCAGGTAAGCCCAGCAGCCGGCCTGAGGAAACTCCGCATTAAGATGCACCCGCTCTCGTGATTTGTGTCTCAGGCTCGAAACAAAGCCTGATTCGAAAGGAAAACGTCTCACACGGTCACGGTGTTCAACGGTTCGCCCAATACATAGAAACTTCATGGAACGAAGGGCGTGAAAGGGGTGAAAGGTACAGCGCGAAAGGGGTGTTCCGGTGGTTTCCCACCCCGGGCCGCCACCGCAGGTGTTCACAGAATCTCTCAGCCAAAAGACAGGATAAGACGTTTCTCATGGGCGTCTCACAAGAACTCCGAAGGCGGTCACATAAAGACTCCCTAATGTCTGTGGAATGCAATCCGAGCCTGCCATCGAAAGCCGCGCCGCGGGGCGTGGTCGCCGCCGCAAACAAGGCAACGGGTCTGCCGAGGGGCCCGTCTTCGTCGACTCCTCCGGGCGCCGCTCCAAGGTGCTGCGGCGCGTCGGCCTCCTCCTCGGCGTCGTCTGCCTCGCCTACACCGGAGTGCTCGGCGCCGCCTTCATGGGCTGGGGGACCTCGCTCACCCCGGACTCCCTGATCCCCGACTTCGCGCGCGCCGGCAACGCCCCCGGCGGCGAGCGCCCGCAGGGCGGCATCGGCCGCCAGGCCGGCGTGCCCAGCGGTCGCCCCTCGGCACCGCCCTCGGCGACCGCCACCCCGTCCGCCTCCGCATCCGCCACCGCCGACTGACCGGGAACGCAGGCCTCTCCCCATGACTACTCCGACGTCCGCACGTGGCCGCAGGCGCGCCCCCTCCCGCATCGAGCGGGCGGCGGGCCGGGCCGCGGCGCTGCAGAAACCACGTGTCATCCTCGCCCTGCTGCTTCTGCTGGCGCTGACCTGCGTGATGCTGCTCGACGGCTATCTGCGCGCAGAGGTCGGCGGCGACCAGCGGGTCCGCACCGGCGCCAGCTCCAGCAAGGTGCCGGACAAGGTCCTCGACGGCGGCCCGATCCTCACCTTCCGGGGAGGGCAGGCGACCACCGTCTCGGTCCCCTCCAAGACCATCGCCCTCACCTTCGACGACGGCCCGAACCCGACCTACACCCCGCAGGTCCTCAAGATCCTCCAGCAGTACGACGTGCCCGCCACGTTCTTCCTGGTCGGCTCGATGGTGTCGCGCTACCCGAGCATCGTGAAGACGATGGTCCAGCAGGGCAACGAGGTCGGCATCCACACCTTCACGCACGTCGACCTGTCGTACCAGAGCGATGCCCGGGTCAACCGCGAGATGCAGCAGACCCAGCTCGCGCTCGCGGGTGCGGCCGGGATCACCACGACCCTCTTCCGTGCGCCGTACTCCTCCGAGACGGACGCCATCGACAACTACAGCTGGCCGGTCTACAAGAAGCTCGGCAAGGAGGGCTACACCAGCGTCTTCGTCGACACCGACAGCGACGACTGGAAGAAGCCGGGTGTCTCGAAGATCGTCAAGTGGGCGACGCCCAGCGGCAGCAAGGGCGCGGCCGTCCTCTTCCACGACGCCGGCGGCGAGCGCTCGCAGACGATCAAGGCGCTGCCGCAGTACATCAAGAAGATGAAGGCGAAGGGCTACACCTTCACCACCGTCAGCGGTGTCATCGAGAAGCGGAACACCGCATCGGGCCGGCAGGCCGCCTCCGCCGGCACCAGCACAGGCACCAGCACCGGCTCGAACACCCAGACCGGCACCGGGGTCACCGAGGCCGGCGTGACCGGAACCGGCACGGGTACCGGCACCGGCAGCGGCACCGGCACGGGTTCTCAGCCCGGCGGCGGCACCGCCCCGAACGGCACCGGCCCGAACGGCGAGGGCGGCACCGCCCCCGAAGGCGGGACAGGGACCGGGACCGGTTCCGGCACCCGCACCACCACCGTCTCCCGCCTCCAGGCCGCCCACCGCACGGCCTCCGGCATGACCCTCTACGAGGGCAAGGCCCTCATCGTGGCGGTCGCGATAGCCGAGTGGGCCCTGCCGCTCCTCTCCGGGCTGCTGTTCGTCGTCGGCGTGGCGGTGATGGGCCGCTTCGGGATGATGCTGCTCATCGCCCGCCGCCACTACAGACAGCGCAACAAACGCCGGTTCAGCTGGGGTGCGACGGTCACCCGGCCGGTGAGCGTGATCGTCCCGGCGTACAACGAGAAGGAGTGCATCGCCAACACCCTGGAGTCGCTGGCGCAGAGCACCCACCCGATCGAGGTCATCGTCGTCGACGACGGTTCCACGGACGGCACCTCGGAGATCGCCCGCGCCGCCGCCGACAAGCTCGGCATGCACAACGTCCGCGTCATCCGCCAGGAGAACGCCGGCAAGCCGGCCGCCCTCAACAACGGCGTGCGCAACGCCAGTTACGACATCGTCGTGATGATGGACGGCGACACGGTCTTCGAGCCGGAGACGGTACGCCACCTCGTGCAGCCCTTCGCCGACCCCGAGGTCGGCGCGGTCGCAGGCAACGCGAAGGTCGGCAACCGCAACACGGTCATCGGCGCCTGGCAGCACATCGAGTACGTGATGGGCTTCAATCTCGACCGGCGCATGTACGACCTGCTGCGCTGCATGCCCACCATCCCCGGCGCGATCGGCGCGTTCCGCCGCGAGGCGGTCCTCGGGGTCGGCGGCATGAGCGAGGACACCCTCGCCGAGGACACCGACATCACCATCGCCATGCACCGCGCCGGCTGGCGGGTCGTCTACCAGGAGCACGCCAAGGCCTGGACGGAGGCGCCCGGTTCGCTGAAGCAGCTGTGGTCCCAGCGCTACCGCTGGTCCTACGGCACCATGCAGGCCCTCTGGAAGCACCGCAAGTCCCTGACGGACAAGGGCCCGTCGGGCCGCTTCGGGCGCGTCGGCATGCCCCTGGTCGTCCTCTTCCAGATCGTCACCCCGGTCTTCGCCCCGCTCATCGACGTGTTCACGGTCTACTCCATGATCTTCGTCGACTTCGAGGCGGCCCTGCTGGCCTGGCTCGCCGTCCTCGGCATCCAACTGGCCTGCGCCGCGTACGCGTTCCGCCTCGACAAGGAGAAGTACCGCTACCTCGCGATGATGCCGCTGCAGCAACTGGCCTACCGCCAGATGATGTACCTCGTCCTCATCCACTCCTGCATCACCGCCCTCACCGGCGGTCGCCTGCGCTGGCAGAAACTCAAGCGCACCGGCGAGGTCGGCACCCCGGCGGGGGTGAGCGGCTGATGACCTGGGACCAGCAGTACCCGTACCAGCAGAACCCGTACCAGCAGGGCTACAACGGCTACGACCACGGCGCGTACGGCAACCAGCAGCAGTACACCCAGCAGCCGTACCCCGACCACACCTACCCCCCGGCACCGGACCAGACGGCACCGCTGCCCCTGGTGGAGCCGGAGCCGGAGCTGGAGCCGCAACCGGACTCAACTGCTGCCGCTGCCGCTGCCGCTGCCGCTGCCGCTGGCGCCGCCACCGCCACCGCTGTGGGCAATCGTTCCGCACGGCGGAACGGGTGGGCACAGCCGACAGCGCCGGGCACCGACGAAACAGGCACCGAGGAGTCCGACCCGGAACCGCAGCCCAAGAAACCCGCAAGGGACCGCTACTTCGACACCCTCCGCGCCGTCGCCCTCATCCGCGTCGTCACCTACCACACCTTCGGCTGGGCCTGGTGCGGCATGGTCTTCCCCTCCATGGGCATCATGTTCGGCCTCGCCGGCACCCTCATGGCGAAGTCCCTGGAGCGCCCCGCGCTCAAGGTGGTCAAGAGCCGCCTGCGCCGCCTCCTCCCGCCCTTCTGGTTCTGGGGCTTCTTCGTCGTCCTGGCGATGCTGATCCACGACTGGATGCCGGGCTGGCAGATCGTCTACTGGGTCGTCCCGCTCGGCGACCCGCCGGGCAACGCGTGGGGCGAGCAGGCGTGGGAGATCCTCTGGTACCTGCGCACCTACCTCTGGTTCGTCCTCCTCTCCCCGGCCCTGCTGTGGATCTTCCGCAAGGCCCCGGTCCCGGTGCTCCTGGCGTCACTGGCCCCGATCCTGGTCCTGAACTTCGTCTGGTCCGGCCCCGACAACCGCTTCGGCTCCGCCCTGTGGGACCTGTCGACGTACCTCTTCTGCTGGATCCTCGGCTTCGCGCACCGCGACGGCGTGCTCCAGCGGATGAAGCCGGCCCTGGTCGTCGTCGGCTCGCTCGCCGCCGTCGGCTACGGCGGCTGGTACGCCTTCTCGCACCAGGCCGACTTCGGCACCTACGACCTGGACGAGAACCCCCTCGCGCAGGCCTTCTGGTCGGCCGGGTTCGTGATGCTGCTGATGTGGGCGAAGGCCTACTTCAAGATCGACTTCGCCTGGCTGACCCGGTACAGGAGGGCCGACCGGACGGTCACGATCTTCAACGCGCGCGCGGTGACGATCTACCTCTGGCACGAGATCGCGCTGGTCCTCGCGGTCCCGCTGATCGACCAGATGTGGAACGTGCCCGCGTTCGAGAAGTGGCTCCCGCTGGACAGCCAGTGGTTCATGTTCGGCGTCGGCTGGATCCTGATCGCGGTGTTCGTCGTGGCGTGCGGCTGGGTGGAGGACGTGGCCGCGAAGAAGAAGCCGAAGCTCGTCCCCTGAGGGCGTGCTGCAAGAATGGCGAGCGTGACCCGCGCCTCCCTGAACAAGCAGCCGCACGAAGTCGCCTCGATGTTCGACGACGTGGCGGAACGGTACGACCTGACCAACGACGTGCTGTCGCTCGGCCAGGACCGGCAGTGGCGCAAGGAGGTCGCCCGGGCGGTCGACGCGCGCCCCGCGCAGAAGATCCTGGACCTGGCGGCCGGCACGGGCACCTCCTCCCAGCCGTTCGTCAGGGCCGGCGCCTACGTCGTGCCCTGCGACTTCTCCCTCGGGATGCTCCAGGTCGGCAAGCGGCGCAACGCCTGGATGCCCTTCACCGCCGGGGACGCCACCCGGCTGCCGTTCGGCGACGACACCTTCGACGCCGTGACGATCTCCTTCGGGCTGCGCAACGTCCAGGACACCGACGCGGCCCTGCGCGAGATGTACCGGGTGACACGGCCCGGCGGACGGGTCGTGATCTGCGAGTTCTCGCACCCGACCTGGGCGCCCTTCCGGACCGTCTACACCGAGTACCTGATGCGTGCCCTGCCGCCGGTCGCCCGCGCGGTCTCCTCCAACCCGGACGCCTACGTCTACCTCGCCGAGTCCATCCGCGCCTGGCCCGACCAGCCCGCCCTGGCCGGCCGGCTGCGTACGGCGGGCTGGTCGAAGGTGGCCTGGCGCAACCTCACCGGCGGGATCGTCGCCCTGCACCGGGGCTTCAAGGAGGCCTGAGCCCCGACCGGGGACCCGGCCGCCGACTCACAGGCTGCTCACCTCGAAGGCGTCCCCGGGCTGGTCCAGCTCCCGTTGCAGTCCGCCCCTGGGCGGCCGTGGGATGCGTGGCTCGCGCACGCCCCCGCCGCCCTCGCCCTCACCGAAGTCGAACCACACGTACACCATCGAGTCCCGCGGCACCTCGGCACCGGGCTGCGGGAACTGGCGCACGACGTAGTCGACGACCGCGAGATGGAAGTCCGGCCGGTCCGGCGCGTTCAGGAACAGACCCTGAGACCGGGCGGTCTCGCGCGCGTCCACGGCCATCATCCCGACCAGCCGTGGCACACGCACTTCGGGTGTTTTGGGTGTTATATGCACAGATGTCACCCCCAGCGGTACTGGAAGGGTAACCCTTGGCGCATGGCGCCCGGAAGCGCCAAGTGTCTTTCTGTAACAGATCGTTACTCTGTGTAATCAGGCGTGTGATCGGATGCGTAATCGGATGTGTGATCGGGTGTGCCGCCGTCCCGCAGGCCGAGCCGGAAGCAGAGTGCCTCCTCCGGGAGCCGCGGGTGCGGGAAGGTCCCGGCCGGCTCCATCCCGAGGCGCCGGGTGACCGCGACGGACCGCTCGTTGCCCGGCCGCACCATCGCCACCACCTGCGGCACGCCCGCCGCCCGCAGCCGCTCCACCGTCATCAGCGCCGCCGCCGTCGCATACCCCTTGCCCCAGTACTCCCGCCCGAGCCGCCAGCCGATCTCGATCTCCCCCGTGGGACCCCACTGCCGCGGCCACGGCTGGGCCCCGGTGAACCCGATGACCTGCCCGGCCTCGTCGGTCATCGTCCACAGGCAGAACCCGAGCTCGGCGTCGTGCCGGCGCTGGCGGGCGGTGAGCTCCTCGTAGACGGACAGCTCGGCGGAGCTGCCGCCGTGGAACTCCATGACCTCCGGGTCGTCGAAGACCCGGTGCCAGGCGAACGCGTCCTCGTGCGTGGGGACGTGCAGCCGTACCGCGGGGAGAGCTCGGTTCACAGGGACAGCCCTTCGGCAGGGTGATCAGTACCGCTGAATAGACTGCCCATGTCCAGTGCCGGTCGGCACGCAGATTTCGAGCCTTGGGGAGCCCCCGCCGTGACCGAGCCCCTCTCCGAAAACACCGCCGATGTCATCGTCGTCGGCGCGGGGCCAGCCGGCTCCACGACGGCGTACCACCTCGCCAAGTCCGGCCTCGACGTCCTCCTGCTGGAGAAGACCGAGTTCCCGCGCGAGAAGGTGTGCGGCGACGGACTCACCCCGCGCGCGGTGAAACAGCTGGTGGCCATGGGCGTCGACATCTCCGAGGAGGCCGGCTGGCTGCGCAACAAGGGCCTGCGCATCATCGGCGGCGGCACCCGCCTCCAGCTGGACTGGCCGGATCTCGCCTCCTTCCCCGACTACGGCCTGGTCCGCAAACGCGACGACTTCGACGAACAGCTCGCCCGCCAGGCCCAGAAGGCGGGTGCGCGGTTGTTCGAGCGGTGCAACGTCGGCGCCCCGATCGTCGACGACCGCACCGGCCGGATCACCGGCGTGCACGCCAAGCTCGGCGAGGAGAAGCGCGAAGTCACCTTCCACGCGCCCCTGGTGGTGGCCGCCGACGGCAACTCCACCCGGCTCTCCCTCGCGATGGGCCTGCACCGTCGCGAGGACCGCCCGATGGGCGTGGCCGTCCGGACCTACTTCACCTCCCCCCGGCACGAGGACGACTACCTGGAGTCCTGGCTGGAACTCTGGGACCGCCGCGGCCCCCAGGACCGCCTCCTTCCCGGCTACGGCTGGATCTTCGGCATGGGCGACGGCACCTCCAACGTGGGTCTCGGCGTCCTGAACACCTCCGACTCCTTCAAGGAACTGGACTGGCGCGAGGTCCTCAAGGCCTGGTGCGCCTCCATGCCCGAGGACTGGGGCTACACCCCGGAGAACATGACCGGCCCGATCCGCGGCGCGGCCCTCCCCATGGCCTTCAACCGCCAGCCGCACTACACCCGCGGCCTGCTCCTGGTCGGCGACGCCGGCGGTCTGGTGAACCCCTTCAACGGCGAGGGCATCGCCTACGCCATGGAGTCCGGCCAGATCGCCGCCGACGTCATCGTCCAGGCCCACGCGCGGGCCACGCCCAGCGGCCGTGAGCTGGCCCTGCAGCGCTACCCGCGCGTCCTCAAGGACACCTACGGCGGCTACTACACGATGGGCCGCGCCTTCGTGAAGCTCATCGGCAACCCGAAGGTCATGCAGATCGCCGCCCAGCGCGGCCTGACCCACCCGCTGCTGATGAAGTTCACCCTGAAGCTCCTGGCGAACCTCACCGACCCGACCGGCGGCGACGCGATGGACCGCATCATCAACGGCCTGAGCAAGGTGGCCCCGAAGGCCTGACCGGTCCCGGCGGACTCCCTAGGAGCCGATCGCCTCGATGTTGGCGGCCCGGCGGGCGTAGACGTCCTCCCGTCGGTCGGCCATCTGCCGCAGCGCTTCCTTCCGCTCCCGCTTGGAGAGCCGGTCGAGATACACGCGTCCGTTCACATGGTCGGTCTCGTGCGCCAGGCAGCGGGCGAAATACCCCGTTCCCTCCACGGTGAGCGGATTGCCTTCCTTGTCCTGTCCGTGCACGACCGCCCGGTCCGGCCGCGGTACGTCCACCGCGGCGCCCGGCACCGACAGGCACCCCTCGATGTCGTCGAGCAGCCGCCGCCCGACGGGGGTCGGTGCCTCCAGTACGGGGTTGACGATGTGCCCGACATGCCGGACACCGTCGTCGTCGGGGCAGTCGTACACGAACAGCCGCAGATCGACCCCGACTTGGTTCGCGGCGAGGCCGGCTCCCTCGGCGATGTACATGGTGAGGAACATGTCGTCGACGAGCGCGGCGAGGTCGGGGCCGAACTCGGTGACGTCCCGGCACGGCTTGTGCAGGACGTCCTCACCGGTCTCGGTGATCCGGCGCACCGAACCGCGCCGGGCCTCGGGGGCGTGCCGGGGATAGTGGTCCATGGGGTTTCCCTGGACGAAGACGCGTGGCATCGCGGTGTCTCCTTCTCGGATCTCGGGTCCGCCGCTCCGTACGAGCGGCCTGCACCGAGCATCCCAGGAGTCACCGGATCACGGGCGAGCCTGTGGAAAACCCCCGTGGCAGCGTGTGGTCTGTGGACAACCGGGGGAGGGCGGCACGGTGATCCGCGACGGCACGGTGATCCGCGACAGCGCGGGTACGCCGGAAGGGCCGCTGCCCCCGAGCGGCTGCGGCCCTACCGTGCTTGCGTGATGCCTGAGTTGTCCTTGTTGCCCGGGTTGTTGCCCAGGCGGTCAGAGCACCCGCACCGCGCCGGTCGGCGGGTCGTACGACAGCGGGTGCTCACCGACGCCGCTGGAGGGGTTCTGCGCGCCGACGAACATGCCGTCGCCCACGTACACCGCCACGTGATACGCGCTGCCGGCGCTGCCCCAGTAGAGGATGTCGCCGGGCTGGAGGTTGCTCAGCGAGACCTGGGTGCCCTGCGTCGACTGGTCCTGGGAGACGCGCGGCAGGCTGACGCCGACCGACTTGAAGGCGGCCTGGACGAGACCCGAGCAGTCCCACGAGTTGGGGCCCGTGCCGCCGGAGACGTAGGCGTCGCCGATCTGGGCCTTCACGAAGGCGACCACCGCGGCGGCCGAACCGGTCGCCGTGGAGCTGCTCGTGGACGTGCTCGTGGAGGCGCTGGAGCCCGCGGAGGCGCTGAGGGTGGTCCGCTCGGCGCTGCGCGAGGTGGCGCGCTCTGCGGCGGCCTTACGGGCCTCCTCGGCCTTCTTCTTCTTGGCCTCGGCCTTCTGCTTCGCCTCGGCGAGGTCCGCCTTGGCCTGCTTCGCGGCATTTGCGGCTGCCGCGTCGCGCTCGGCCTGGAGGGTGTAGTTCGCCGCGGCCTGCTGCGTGGCGTCGGCGGACTGGGCCACCTGGGTGGCCAGGTCGGCCGTCAGAGTGGGCAGTTCGAGCGTCTGCGTCACGGGTTCGGCGGCACTCGCCGAGGCCGCGCCCGCCGCTGCCATGCCGAGGACGCCACTGGCAACTCCGGCGCGCACGGCGATGCTTGTCGTCGCGCTGCGGCGGGGCTTCCGGTGGCTGCGTATGTGAGCGGTGTGGGACATGGGAACAACCGGTATCAGGGGCTCCTTCATATCTACAAGAAACGTGTGCTGCGCCACAGTTGCTCAATGGAGCCGGTGAATCTCTCGCGCGTCATTCTTTATTGACGCCGTAACGGACATTGCGGACGCCTGTGATCAAGCCCGTGATCACGCTCTTTCGCTGTTACGTCCGGATTGCCCCCCGCCTACCATCGGTTTGGATGGTTGGCCAAGCCCCGTTCTCAGACGCCTCTCATGGATGTGGCGGAGGTCACGGAACGGTTACCGGTGGGGGTGCGTCTCGCGCGTCCCGGGTTCGTGAACGCGTGCACGCGTCCACATCACTCCTCGCGCCTCCCTCTGATGTGTGAATGCGGCGCACTATCAAGGCGTCCGGTCCATCGCGAATTTGCATGCAGGGGAACCCTCTTGATATAGAGACGCCCGCTCGAAACCCCCTCCCGTCTGCAGAGACGGTCGAAAATGTCACGTCTGGTGATCAAGCGAACGCTTCGTGTGTGAAGATCACCGCTCATCCGACTTCATGATCGATCGTCAGGTGGTGGAGATCACAAAGCTTGTGCAATACCCCGTGTCGCAGATCACAGAGCGGCGGGCATAAGATGCGAGGCAGTTGGGCTTGTGACCTGCTTCACATGTTCGCGATCTTCGCCCGGGACGCGCGGGGTTCGCGGGACGGACGAGGCAGGTGGGGAGCCCGATCCGAACCGCCACCAGTCAGTGCCGACTGAGAGGAGCGAGGAGCGGTGAACGCCTATGCGCCCATCCTCGTACTGGGAGCCCTCGGGGCAGGCTTTGCGATCTTCTCCGTGGTCATGGCCACGCTGATCGGTCCGAAGCGGTACAACCGCGCCAAGCTCGAAGCCTACGAGTGCGGTATCGAGCCGACCCCCACGCCGGCCGGCGGCGGGCGTTTCCCGATCAAGTACTACCTGACGGCGATGCTCTTCATCGTCTTCGACATCGAGATCGTCTTCCTCTACCCCTGGGCCGTCACCTTCGACGCCCTGGGTGTTTTCGGGCTCGTGGAGATGCTGCTCTTCGTGCTCACCGTCTTCGTCGCCTACGCGTACGTCTGGCGGCGCGGCGGCCTGGAATGGGACTGAGGGGCCTTTAGACATGGGACTCGAAGAAAAGCTGCCGAGCGGATTCCTGCTGACCACCGTCGAGCAGGCCGCGGGCTGGGTGCGCAAGGCGTCCGTCTTCCCCGCCACCTTCGGCCTCGCGTGCTGCGCCATCGAGATGATGACCACCGGCGCCGGCCGCTACGACCTGGCCCGCTTCGGCATGGAGGTCTTCCGCGGCTCACCCCGCCAGGCCGACCTCATGATCGTGGCCGGCCGGGTCAGCCAGAAGATGGCGCCGGTGCTCAGGCAGGTCTACGACCAGATGCCCAACCCGAAGTGGGTGATCTCCATGGGCGTCTGCGCGTCCTCGGGCGGCATGTTCAACAACTACGCGATCGTCCAGGGCGTCGACCACATCGTCCCCGTCGACATCTACCTGCCGGGCTGCCCGCCGCGCCCCGAGATGCTGATGGACGCGATCCTCAAGCTCCACCAGAAGATCCAGACCTCCAAGCTCGGCGTCAACGCGAAGGAAGCGGCCCGGGAGGCGGAGGAGGCGGCGCTCAAGGCCCTGCCCACGATCGAGATGAAGGGGCTGCTGCGGTGAGCGACGCGAACGGCCACAACGGGGTCAACCCGGAGAAGGACCTGGCCGCCGACAACCTCCCCGGCCAGCGCGGCCAGGGCGGTGAGGAGATCCGCGTCCAGCGCGGCATGTTCGGCGCGAACAACGGCGGCGACACCTCCGGCTACGGCGGCCTGGTCCGCTCGGTCCGGCTCCCGGGACCGGCCACCCGCCCCTACGGCGGCTGGTTCGACGAGGTCGCCGACGAGCTGGAGGGCGCCCTGGAGGAACAGGGACTGCTCCCGGACAACGCCATCGAGAAGACGGTCGTCGACCGCGGCGAGCTCACCTTCCACGTCGAACGCGAGCACCTGCCGCGCGTCGCCCGCACCCTGCGCGACGACCCGGCCCTGCGCTTCGAACTGTGCACCGGCGTCAGCGGCGTCCACTACCTGCACGACAAGGGCCGCGAGCTGCACGCCGTCTACCACCTGCGCTCGATCACCCACAACCGGCTGATCCGCCTGGAGGTCAGCGCCCCGGACGCCGACCCGCACATCCCGTCCCTGGTCTCCGTCTATCCGACCAACGACTGGCACGAGCGCGAGACCTACGACTTCTTCGGGATCGTCTTCGACGGTCACCCGGCCCTGACGCGGATCATGATGCCGGACGACTGGCAGGGCCATCCGCAGCGCAAGGACTACCCGCTCGGCGGCATCCCCGTCGAGTACAAGGGCGCCCAGATCCCGGCTCCGGACCAGCGGAGGTCGTACTCATGAGCACGCAGCACGCAACTCCGCGGGAGACCACCGAGGGCACCGTGTACACGGTCACCGGTGGCGACTGGGACGAGGTCGTCCAGTCCGCGGCCCGCGCCGACGACGAACGCATCGTCGTCAACATGGGTCCCCAGCACCCGTCCACCCATGGAGTGCTCCGCCTCATCCTGGAGATCGACGGCGAGACCGTCACCGAGGCCCGCTGCGGCATCGGCTACCTCCACACCGGCATCGAGAAGAACCTCGAGTTCCGCACGTGGACGCAGGGCACCACGTTCGTGACGCGCATGGACTACCTGACGTCCTTCTTCAACGAGACCGCCTACTGTCTCGCCGTCGAGAAACTCCTCGGCATCGAGGACCAGATCAGCGAGCGCGCCGACATCATCCGGGTGCTCCTGATGGAGCTGAACCGGCTCTCCTCCCACCTGGTGTGCATCGCCACCGGCGGCATGGAACTCGGCGCCACCACGATCATGATCTACGGCTTCCGCGATCGTGAAATGATTCTCGATCTCTACGAGCTCATCACCGGCCTGCGGATGAACCACGCGTACATCCGTCCCGGCGGCCTCGCCCAGGACCTGCCGCCCGGCGCGGTCGACCAGATCCGCGAGTTCGTGAAGAAGATGCGCAAGAACCTCCCGGAGTACGACAAGCTCGCCACCGGGAACCCCATCTTCAAGGCCCGCATGCAGGACATCGGCTACCTCGACCTGGCCGGCTGCATGGCCCTCGGCGCCACCGGCCCGATCCTGCGCTCCGCCGGCCTCCCGCACGACCTGCGCAAAGCCCAGCCGTACTGCGGCTACGAGACATACGACTTCGAGATCCCGACGGCCGACACCTGCGACGCCTACGGCCGCTTCCTGGTCCGCCTGGAGGAGATGCGCCAGTCGCTCGGGATCGTCGAGCAGTGCCTGGACCGGCTCCAGCCCGGACCGGTCATGGTCGCCGACAAGAAGATCGCCTGGCCCGCCCAGCTCGCCCTCGGGCCGGACGGACTCGGCAACTCCCTCGACCACATCAAGAAGATCATGGGCACCTCCATGGAGGCCCTGATCCACCACTTCAAGCTGGTCACCGAGGGCTTCCGCGTCCCGCCCGGCCAGGCCTACGCGGCCGTCGAGTCCCCCAAGGGCGAACTCGGCGTGCACGCCGTGTCCGACGGCGGCACCCGCCCCTACCGGGTCCACTTCCGCGACCCGTCCTTCACCAACCTGCAGGCCATGGCGGCGATGTGCGAGGGCGGCCAGGTCGCCGACGTCATCGTCGCGGTGGCGTCCATCGACCCCGTGATGGGAGGCGTCGACCGGTGACCACCTCTTCCTCGGAGCGCGGTGTCAGCCTGGGCATGCCCGAGCTGCCCGCGCCCGCCTACCCGGACGACGTCCGGGCCCGCCTGGAGGCGGACGCGCGCGACGTCGTCGCCCGCTACCCCGACTCCCGGTCCGCCCTGCTGCCGCTGCTGCACCTCGTGCAGGCGGAGGAAGGGCACGTCACGCGCACCGGGATGCAGTTCTGCGCGGACGTCCTGGAGCTGACCACGGCGGAGGTCACCGCCGTCGCCACCTTCTACACCATGTACCGGCGCAGGCCCTCCGGCGACTACCAGGTGGGCGTCTGCACCAACACCCTGTGCGCGGTCATGGGCGGCGACGCGATCTTCGAGACCCTCCAGGAGCACCTCGGCGTCGGCAACGGCGGGACCACCGACGACGGCAAGGTCACCCTGGAGCACATCGAGTGCAACGCGGCCTGCGACTTCGCGCCCGTCGTGATGGTCAACTGGGAGTTCTTCGACAACCAGACCCCGGCCAGCGCCAAGCGCCTCGTCGACGACCTGCGCGCGGGCCGGGACGTCGAGCCCACGCGCGGCGCCCGGCTGTGCACCTTCAAGGAGACCGCGCGGATCCTGGCCGGCTTCCCCGACGAACGGCCCGGAGCCGTCGAGGAGAGCGGCAGCGCCGGCCCCGCCTCACTGGTGGGCCTGCGCCTGGCCAAGGGGGAGACCGCACGCGTGGTCCATCCACGCGCCCAGGGATCCCAGGAAGCACCGTCCGCAGAGGAGGGGGAGTGATGACGGTGGCACCCGACCTGAAGGACACCAGTCCCGAGAAGCTGCTCGCACCCGTGCTGTCGGCCTTCTGGGACGAGGACCGGTCCTGGACGCTCGACGTCTACCGGAGGCACGAAGGATACGAGGGTCTCCGCAAGGCGCTCGCCATGACGCCGGACGACCTGATCGCCTACGTCAAGGAGTCCGGACTGCGCGGCCGTGGCGGCGCGGGGTTCCCCACCGGGATGAAGTGGCAGTTCATTCCGCAGGGCGACGGCAAACCGCACTATCTAGTTGTCAACGCCGACGAATCGGAACCCGGGACCTGCAAGGACATCCCGCTCCTCTTCGCCAACCCGCACAGCCTCATCGAGGGCATCGTGATCGCGTGCTACGCCATCCGGTCGTCGCATGCCTTCATCTACCTGCGGGGTGAAGTCGTCCCCGTCCTGCGGCGGCTGCACGAGGCCGTGCGCGAGGCCTACGCGGCCGGCTACCTCGGCGAGGACATCCTCGGCAGCGGACTCGACCTGACCCTCACCGTGCACGCCGGCGCCGGCGCGTACATCTGCGGTGAGGAGACCGCACTGCTCGACTCGCTCGAAGGCCGCCGCGGCCAACCGCGACTGCGTCCCCCCTTCCCGGCTGTCGAAGGGCTCTACGCCTGCCCGACTGTTGTGAACAACGTCGAGTCCATCGCCTCGGTTCCCGCCATCCTCCACAAGGGCAAGGAATGGTTCAGGTCGATGGGGAGCGAGAAGTCGCCCGGCTTCACGCTCTACTCGCTCAGCGGCCACGTCACGAGCCCCGGCCAGTACGAGGCACCGCTCGGCATCACCCTGCGCCAGCTCCTCGACATGAGCGGCGGGATGCGGCCCGGCCACCGCCTGAAGTTCTGGACCCCGGGCGGCTCCTCGACCCCCATGTTCACCGACGAGCACCTCGACGTACCCCTCGACTACGAAGGAGTGGGCGCCGCGGGTTCCATGCTCGGCACCAAGGCGCTCCAGTGCTTCGACGAGACCACCTGTGTGGTGCGCGCCGTCACCCGCTGGACCGAGTTCTACGCCCACGAGTCCTGCGGCAAGTGCACCCCCTGCCGCGAAGGCACCTACTGGCTCGTGCAGCTGCTGCGCGACATCGAGGACGGCAAGGGCGTGATGTCCGACCTCGACAAGCTCAACGACATCGCCGACAACATCAACGGCAAGTCCTTCTGCGCCCTCGGCGACGGCGCGGCGTCCCCGATCTTCTCCTCGCTCAAGTACTTCCGCGAGGAGTACGAACAGCACATCACGGGCCGGGGCTGCCCCTTCGACCCGGCCAAGTCGACGGCCTGGGCGGACCGCCCGGAGGTGAACGCATGACCGTGACCACGAGTTCCCCCTCCTCGGGGGGAACGGCGGCGGTCCCGCCGGAGGACCTCGTCACGCTGACGATCGACGGCATCGAGATCAGCGTGCCCAAGGGCACCCTGGTCATCCGCGCCGCCGAGCAGCTCGGCGTCGAGATCCCGCGCTTCTGCGACCACCCCCTGCTCGACCCGGTCGGCGCCTGCCGCCAGTGCATCGTCGAGGTCGAGGGCCAGCGCAAGCCCATGGCCTCCTGCACGATCACCTGTACGGACGGGATGGTGGTGAAGACCCACCTCACCTCGCCCGTGGCCGAGAAGGCCCAGCACGGCGTGATGGAGCTGCTGCTCATCAACCACCCACTGGACTGCCCGGTCTGCGACAAGGGCGGCGAGTGCCCGCTGCAGAACCAGGCGATGTCGCACGGCAACGCCGAGTCCCGCTTCGACGGCCGCAAGCGCACCTACGCGAAGCCCGTCCCGATCTCCACGCAGGTCCTCCTCGACCGCGAGCGGTGCGTGCTGTGCGCCCGCTGCACCCGGTTCTCCAACCAGGTCGCCGGCGACCCGATGATCGAACTCCTGGAACGCGGCGCGCTCCAGCAGGTCGGCACCGGCGAGGGCGACCCGTTCGAGTCGTACTTCTCCGGGAACACCATCCAGATCTGCCCGGTCGGCGCGCTGACCTCGGCGGCGTATCGCTTCCGCTCCCGGCCCTTCGACCTGATCTCCTCGCCGTCGGTGTGCGAGCACTGCTCGGGCGGCTGCGCCACCCGCACCGACCACCGGCGCGGCAAGGTCATGCGGCGGCTCGCCGCCAACGACCCCCAGGTCAACGAGGAGTGGATCTGCGACAAGGGACGCTTCGCGTTCCGGTACACGCAGCAGAAGGACCGCCTGGAGACCCCGCTGGTCCGCAACGCCCAGGGCGTCCTCGAAGCCGCCTCCTGGCCGGAGGCCCTCGAAGCCGCCGCCCGGGGCCTGGCCGCCGCCCGCTCCCGGGCCGGCGTCCTCACCGGCGGCCGGCTCACCGTCGAGGACGCCTACGCGTACAGCAAGTTCGCGCGCGTGGCCCTCGACACCAACGACATCGACTTCCGCGCGCGCGTGCACACCAGCGAGGAGGCCGACTTCCTGGCCGCACGGATCGCGGGCCGCGGCCGTGACCTGGACGGCACGGGCGTCACCCACACCTCCCTGGAGAAGGCGCCCGCCGTCCTCCTGGTCGGGTTCGAGTCGGAGGAGGAGGCGCCCGGCGTCTTCCTGCGGCTGCGCAAGGCCTGGCGCAAGCACAAGCAGCAGGTCTTCTCCCTCGCCACCTACGCCACCCGTGGCCTGGAGAAGACCGGCGGCACCCTGCTGCCGGCCGCGCCCGGCACCGAGACCGAGTGGCTGGACGCGCTCGCGAGCGGCGTCGGCCTGGAGGATTCCGGTGCCCGGGCCGCCGAGGCACTGCGCTCCGACGGCGCGGTGATCGTCGTGGGGGAGCGGCTGGCCGCGGTCGCCGGCGGCCTCACCGCCGCCGTACGGGCCGCCACCGCCACCGGCGCCCAGCTGGTGTGGATCCCGCGCCGGGCCGGTGAGCGCGGCGCGATCGAGGCGGGCGCCCTGCCGACGCTGCTGCCGGGCGGCCGTCCGGCCACCGACCCACGCGCGCGTGAGGAGGTCGCCGCCGTCTGGGGCGTCTCCGAACTCCCGCTCCGCTACGGCCGCGACACCGGCCAGATCGTCGAGGCCGCCGCCCGCGGCGAACTCTCCGCCCTGGTGGTCGCCGGCGTCGAGGTCGCCGACCTGCCCGACCCGGCACGCGCGCGTGCGGCACTCGAAGCCGTCGGCTTCCTGGTCTCGCTGGAGCTGCGGCCCAGCGAGGTCACCGAGCACGCCGACGTCGTCCTGCCGGTCGCCGCGGTCGCCGAGAAGGCCGGCACCTTCCTCAACTGGGAAGGCAGGGCACGTCTCTTCGAGGCCGCCCTCAAGCCCGAGCAGATGACCCGGCCGCTCCCGCCCACTGACGCGCGCGTGCTGCACATGCTCGCCGACGCCATGGACGTCCACCTCGGCCTGCCCGACCTGCGCACCGCGCGGGCGGAACTGGACCGGCTCGGCGCCTGGGACGGACCCAAGGCCTCCGAACCCCAGGAGACGGCGGTATCGCTGCCCAGGCCCGCCGCCGGGGAGGCCGTGCTCGCCGGGCACCGGCTCCTCCTCGACCAGGGTGTCCTCCAGGACGGCGACGACGCACTGGCAGGCACCCGGCACGCCGCCCACGCGCGCGTGTCCGCGGCGACCGCCGCCGAGGCGGGCGTCGAGAACGGCGGCCTCATCGCCGTCACCGCGGGCAACGGCACCGTCGAACTCCCGCTCCGGATCACCGAGATGCCCGACCGCGTGGTCTGGCTCCCGCTGAACTCGGCCGGCGGCGGCGTCGCCTCCGACACCGGGGCGCTGCCCGGCTCCCTCGTCCGCATCGGCCCGGCGGCCACCGCCGGTGAGGCACCCAAGGAGGTGGAGGCATGAGCCCGTACCTCGCCGCTGAAGACCTCTCCATGTTCGGCCGCGACCCCTGGTGGCTGGTCGTCATCAAGGCGGTCTTCTGCTTCGGCTTCCTGATGGTGACCGTGCTGGTCTCCATCGTCATGGAGCGCAAGGTCGTCGCCTGGATGCAGCTGCGCGTCGGCCCCAACCGGCACGGCCCCTGGGGCATGCTCCAGTCGCTCGCCGACGGCATCAAACTGATGCTCAAGGAAGACGTCGTCGTCAAACGCGCCGACAAGGCCGTCTACATCCTGGCGCCGATCGTCGCGGCCATCCCGGCGTTCATGGCCATCGCGGTCATCCCGTTCGGCCCGGCCGACAACGAGATCTCCATCTTCGGCCACCGCACCACGATGCAGCTCACCGACCTGCCGATCGCGATGCTCTACATCCTCGCGGTCGCCTCCGTCGGCATCTACGGCATCGTCCTCGCCGGCTGGAGCTCCGGCTCCACCTACCCGCTCCTCGGCGGCCTGCGCTCCTGCGCCCAGATGATCTCCTACGAGATCGCCATGGGCGCCGCGTTCGCCTCCGTGTTCCTGTACTCCGGGTCGATGTCGACGTCCACGATCGTCGACCAGCAGCAGGGCCGCTGGTACATCCTGCTGCTGCCGGTCTCGTTCGTCCTCTACGTCGTCACCATGATCGGCGAGACCAACCGCGCCCCGTTCGACATGCCCGAGTCCGAGGGCGACCTGGTCGGCGGCTTCAACACCGAGTACTCGTCGATCAAGTTCGCGATGTTCATGCTCGCCGAGTACGTCAACATGGTGACGGTCTCTGCCGTGTCGACCACCCTGTTCCTCGGCGGCTGGCGGGCCCCCTGGCCGATCAGCACCGTCTGGGCGGGCGCCAACCACGGCTGGTGGCCGATGCTCTGGTTCCTCGCCAAGGTCGTCCTGCTGCTGTTCGGCTTCGTCTGGGTACGCGGCACCCTCCCGCGCGTGCGCTACGACCAGCTGATGAAGCTCGGCTGGAAGGTCCTCATCCCGGTCTCCGTGGTCTGGCTGATGCTCGTCGCGACGGTACGGACCCTGCGCAACCAGAACTACGACTTCGCCGACATCGCCCTGTACGTCGGCGGCGGAGTCCTCACCCTGCTGGTCCTGTCCTTCGTCGTCGACATGTTCCGCGACAAGGGCAAGGAGGCCGCGCAGCCGACCGCCGAACCGGTCGCGTTCGACCCGATGGCGGGCGGCTTCCCCGTACCGCCGCTGCCCGGACAGGAACTGCCGCCGGTGCCCCGGCGCACCCCTCGCCGGGAGCGGGAGCTGATTGTCAGTGGCGGGCCGGACACTGTCAGTGACGGACCTGCGGATGGAAAGGAGGCGTCCGATGGCTGAGGAGCCCAAGGAGACCAAGCCCGGTTTCCAGAACCCCGTGGCCGGCTTCGGCGTGACCTTCAAGGCCATGTTCAAGAAGCGGCTGACCGAGCAGTACCCGGAGCAGAAGAAGACCACGGCCCCGCGGTTCCACGGACGGCACCAGCTCAACCGCCATCCGGACGGCCTGGAGAAGTGCGTCGGCTGCGAACTGTGCGCCTGGGCCTGCCCCGCCGACGCCATCTACGTGGAAGGCGCCGACAACACCGACGAGGAGCGCTACTCGCCGGGCGAGCGCTACGGCCGCGTCTACCAGATCAACTACGCCCGCTGCATCCTGTGCGGCCTGTGCATCGAGGCGTGCCCCACGCGCGCGCTGACGATGACCAACGAGTTCGAACTGGCCGACAGCAGCCGCGCCAACCTCATCTACACCAAGGAACAGCTCCTCGCCGGCCTCGAAGAGGGCATGGTCGACTCGCCGCACTCGATCTTCCCGGGCACCGACGAGCAGGACTACTACCGGGGCCTGGTCACCGAGGCCGCGCCCGGGACCGTACGCCAGGTGGCCGTCTCCAAGGGCGAGCAGCCCGGGGAGCAGGACCAGGAGGTGGACGCATGAGCCCGCAGCTCGCCGCCTACGCCACCTCCACCGGCGAGGCCTTCCAGTTCTGGGTCCTCGGCACCGTCGCCGTGATCGGCGCCCTGTCCACCGTCTTCATGAAGAAGGCCGTGCACAGCGCGCTCTCGCTCGCCGGAACCATGATCATCCTGGCGGTGTTCTACCTCGCCAACGGCGCCTACTTCCTCGGCATCGTCCAGATCGTCGTCTACACCGGCGCGATCATGATGCTGTTCCTCTTCGTGGTGATGCTGGTCGGCGTGACCGCCGCCGACTCCCTGAAGGAGACCATCAAGGGCCAGCGCTGGCTGGCCCTTCTCTGCGGGGTCGGCTTCGGCGTCCTGCTCTTCGCGGGCATCGCCAACGCCTCCCTGAAGAACTTCGAAGGCACCGGCCAGGCCAACGCCAACGGCAACGTGGAAGGCCTCGCCGCCCTCATCTTCACCAAGTACGTCTTCGCCTTCGAAATCACCGGCGCCCTGCTCATCACCGCCGCCATCGGCGCCATGGTGCTCACCCACCGGGAGCGCACCGAACGCCCCAAGACCCAGCGCGAGCAGTCCGAGCAGCGCGTCCGCGACGGCAAGCACCTGCCGCCGCTGCCCGCCCCCGGCGTCTACGCCCGGCACAACGCCGTGGACATCGCCGGCCTGCTCCCCGACGGCACCCCGTCCGAGCTCACCGTCAGCAAGACGCTCCGCGACCGCGGCCAGCTCCGTGACGTGTCCGCCGAGGCGCTCGGCGACCTGCGCGCCCTGGAACAGCGCTCCGAGGAACGCCTGGAGCGGACCCCGGTCGAGCCCGCGCACTTCAAGCGCAGCGAGGAGGCGTCGAAGTGAACCCCGTCTACTACCTCTACCTCGCCGCCCTGTTGTTCACGATCGGCGCCACCGGTGTGCTGATCAGACGGAACGCGATCGTCGTCTTCATGTGCATCGAGCTCATGCTGAACGCCTGCAACCTCGCGTTCGTCGTCTTCTCCCGGATGCACGGCAATCTCGACGGCCAGATCATCGCCTTCTTCACGATGGTCGTCGCCGCCGCGGAGGTCGTGGTCGGGCTCGCGATCATCGTGTCGCTGTTCCGTACCCGCCACTCGGCCTCGGTCGACGACGCCAGCCTGATGAAGCTGTAAGGGGTCGCTGAATCGTGGAGAACCTGATTGCGCTGCTGATCGCGGCGCCCCTGCTCGGAGCGGCCGTCCTCCTGGTCGGCGGCCGGCGCCTGGACGCCGTAGGACACTGGATCGGCACCGTCCTGTCGACGACGTCCTTCGTGTTCGGCGTCATCCTCTTCGCCGACCTGCTCGGCAAGGACCCCGAACACCGGACCCTGATGCAGCACCTGTACACCTGGGTGCCGGTGGAGAGCTTCCAGGCGGACGTCACCTTCCGCCTCGACCAGCTGTCCATGACGTTCGTCCTGCTGATCACCGGCGTCGGCTCCCTCATCCACCTGTACTCGGTCGGGTACATGGAGCACGACGAGCGCCGCCGTCGCTTCTTCGGTTACCTCAACCTGTTCCTCGCGGCGATGCTGCTGCTCGTCCTCGCCGACAACTACCTGCTGCTGTACGTCGGCTGGGAGGGCGTCGGCCTCGCCTCCTACCTGCTGATCGGCTTCTGGCAGCACAAGCCCAGCGCGGCGACCGCGGCCAAGAAGGCCTTCATCGTCAACCGCGTCGGCGACATGGGCCTGTCCATCGCGATCATGCTGATGTTCACGACGTTCGGCACCTTCGCCTTCGGCCCGGTCCTCAGCCACGCCACCGACGCCTCCGAGGGCAGGCTCACCGCGATCGGCCTCATGCTGCTGCTCGCCGCCTGCGGCAAGTCCGCCCAGGTCCCGCTGCAGTCCTGGCTCGGGGACGCCATGGAAGGCCCCACCCCGGTCTCCGCCCTCATCCACGCGGCGACCATGGTGACCGCGGGCGTGTACCTGATCGTCCGCTCCGGAGCGATCTTCAACGCCGCCCCGGACGCCCAGCTCGTCGTCACCGTCGTCGGCGCCGTCACCCTCCTCTTCGGTGCGATCGTCGGTTGCGCCAAGGACGACATCAAGAAGGCCCTCGCCGGCTCGACCATGTCCCAGATCGGCTACATGGTCCTCGCCGCCGGCCTCGGCCCGATCGGCTACGTCTTCGCGATCATGCACCTGGTGACGCACGGCTTCTTCAAGGCCGGCCTCTTCCTCGGCGCGGGATCCGTCATGCACGGCATGAACGACGAGGTCGACATGCGCAAGTACGGCGGCCTGCGCACATACATGCCGGTCACCTTCATCACCTTCGGCCTCGGCTACCTCGCCATCATCGGCTTCCCGGGCCTGTCCGGCTTCTTCTCCAAGGACAAGATCATCGAGGCGGCGTTCGCCAAGGGCGGCACCGAGGGCTGGATCCTCGGCACCTGCGCCCTGGTCGGCGCGGCCATCACCGCCTTCTACATGACGCGCGTGATGCTGATGACGTTCTTCGGCGAGAAGCGCTGGCAGCCCGACGAGCACGGCCACGAGCCGCACCCGCACGAGTCGCCGAAGGTCATGACCATCCCGATGATCGTCCTGGCGGTCGGCTCGGTCTTCGCCGGCGGCTTCTTCAGCATCGGCGACCGCTTCCTGCACTGGCTGGAGCCGATCACCGGCCACAGCGAGGGCGACTCCCCGATCAGCGCGGGCGTCGTCACCGGCGCCACCATGGTCTGCCTGATCATCGGCGTCGGCATCGCCTACCTCCAGTACGGCCGCCGTCCCGTCCCCGCCGTCGCCCCGCGCGGCTCGCTCCTCACCCGCGCGGCCCGGCGCGACCTCCTCCAGGACGACTTCAACCACGTCGTCCTCGTCCGCGGCGGCGAACACCTCACCCGCTCCCTTGTATATGTCGACCACACGCTGGTTGACGGCGTCGTCAACGGCACGGCGGCGGGCTTCGGCGGGCTCTCCGGCCGGCTGCGCAAACTGCAGAACGGCTACGCGCGCTCGTACGCGGTCTCGATGTTCGGCGGCGCTGCCCTCCTGGTCGCCGCGACCCTGCTGATGAGGGCGGTCTGATACCGATGTCCTTCCCCCTGCTGACAGCGACGGCGGTCCTCCCGGCCGTCGGCGCGGTCGCCACGGCCGCCGTACCGGCCGCCCGGCGCACCGCCGCGAAATGGCTCGCGCTGCTGGTCTCGCTCGCCACCCTCGTCCTGGCGATCATCGTCATGGTCCGCTTCGACCCCGGCGGTGCCCGCTACCAGCTCACCGAATCCCACGCCTGGATCAGCGACTTCGGCGTCCGCTACGAACTGGGCGTCGACGGCATCGCGGTCGCCCTGCTCGCCCTGACCGCCCTGCTGATCCCGTTCATCATCCTGGCCGGCTGGCACGACGCCGACCCGCTGGAGACCGGCAGCAAGCGGTGGCGGCCCACCCAGGGCTTCTTCGCCCTGATCCTGGCCGTCGAGGCGATGGTGATCATCTCCTTCGAGGCCACCGACGTCTTCCTCTTCTACATCTTCTTCGAAGCCATGCTCATCCCGATGTACTTCCTCATCGGCGGCTTCGGGGACCGCGCCCACGCCCAGGGCGAGGAGGCCGCGTCCACGCAGCGGTCGTACGCCGCGGTGAAGTTCCTCCTCTACAACCTGGTCGGCGGCCTGATCATGCTGGCCGCGGTGATCGGCCTGTACACGGTCTCCGGGAACTTCTCCCTCGCGGAGATCGCGCAGGCCCGCGCCAACGGCACCCTGCACATGGCCACCAGCACCGAACGCTGGCTGTTCCTCGGCTTCTTCTTCGCCTTCGCGGTGAAGGCGCCGCTGTGGCCGCTGCACACCTGGCTGCCCAACGCCATGCAGGAGTCCACCGCCCCCGTCGCCGTCCTCATCACCGCGGTCGTCGACAAGGTGGGCACGTTCGCGATGCTCCGCTTCTGCCTCCAGCTCTTCCCGGAGGCGTCGAAGTGGGCGACGCCCACCATCCTGGTGCTCGCCGTGATCAGCATCATCTACGGCGCCCTGCTCGCCGTCGGACAGCGCGACATCAAGCGGCTGGTGGCCTACGCGTCCATCTCGCACTTCGGGTTCATCATCCTGGGCATCTTCGCGATGACCAGCCAGGGCCAGTCCGGTGCCACCCTCTACATGGTCAACCACGGCATCTCGACCGCCGCGCTGATGCTGGTCGCCGGCTTCCTGATCTCCCGGCGCGGCTCCCGGCTCATCGCCGACTACGGCGGCGTGCAGAAGGTCGCCCCGGTCCTCGCCGGCACCTTCCTGATCGGCAGCCTGGCCACCCTGTCGCTGCCCGGCCTCGCGCCCTTCGTGAGCGAGTTCCTGGTTCTGGTCGGCACGTTCACGCGCTACCCGGCGATCGGCATCATCGCCACCTTCGGCATCGTCCTCGCCGCGCTCTACACCCTCGTCCTCTACCAGCGGACGATGACGGGCCCGGTGAAACCGGCAGTAGCCACGATGCCCGACCTGAAGGCACGCGAACTCCTCGTGGTGGCCCCGCTGATCGTCCTGCTGATCTTCCTGGGCGTCTATCCGAAGCCCGTCACGGACATCGTCAACCCGGCGGTCAAGCAGACCATGTCGGACGTACACAAGACCGACCCGAAGCCCGCAGTGGAGGCGGCCAAGTGAGCGCAGCAGCCGTCCACAGCCTGTGGACAACCGCAGCCGAGCCGATCTCGAAGATCCCGGCTCCGAAGATCGAGTACGGGCAGCTGTCACCCACCCTCATCGTCGTCGGCGCGGCGATCGTCGGGGTGCTGGTCGAGGCGTTCGTCCCGCGCAAGTCCCGTTACTACGCCCAGGTGTTCGTCTCTGCCGTCGCCCTGTGCGCCGCGTTCGCCGCGGTCGTCGCCCTGGCCGCCGACGGATACGGCACCACCAAGGCGCACATCGCCGCCATGGGCGCCATCGCCGTCGACGGACCGTCCCTGTTCCTCCAGGGCACGATCCTGCTCGCCGGACTCGTCGGCCTGTTCACCTTCGCCGAACGCCGCCTCGACCCCGAGGCCCACGGCAACCGCGTCGACTCCTTCGCCGCCCAGGCCGCCGCCGTCCCCGGCAGCGACACCGAGAAGGCCGCCGTCAAGGCCGGGTTCACCACCACCGAGGTCTTCCCGCTCCTGCTCTTCGCCGTCGCCGGCATGCTGGTGTTCCCCTCGGCCAACGACCTGCTGACGCTCTTCGTGGCCCTGGAGGTCTTCTCCCTCCCGCTCTACCTGCTGTGCGCCCTGGCCCGCCGCAAGCGCCTCATGTCACAGGAAGCCGCCGTCAAGTACTTCCTGCTCGGCGCGTTCGCCTCCGCGTTCACCCTGTTCGGCATCGCCCTGCTCTACGGCTACGCCGGCTCGGTGTCCTATGCCACCATCGCCCAGGTCGTCGACGGCACCGTCACCAACGTCGACCCGGCCCTCGCCGACACCATGGGCAACGACGCGCTGCTCCTCATCGGCACCGCCATGGTCGTCATGGGCCTGCTCTTCAAGGTCGGCGCCGTCCCCTTCCACATGTGGACACCCGACGTCTACCAGGGCGCGCCCACCCCGGTCACCGGCTTCATGGCCGCCGCCACCAAGGTCGCCGCCTTCGGCGCCCTGCTGCGCCTCCTGTACGTCGTCCTGCCCGGCATGCGCTGGGACTGGCGGCCGGTCATGTGGGGCGTCGCGATCATCACCATGCTGGGCGGCGCGATCGTCGCGATCACCCAGACCGACATCAAACGGCTCCTCGCCTACTCGTCGATCGCACACGCCGGATTCATCCTCGCCGGTGTCATCGCGACCTCGAAGGACGGCGTGTCGTCCGTCCTCTTCTACCTGGCCGCCTACTCCTTCGTGACCATCGGAGCGTTCGCCGTGGTCACCCTGGTGCGCGACGCGGGCGGCGAGGCCACCCACCTGTCCAAGTGGGCGGGGCTCGGCCGCCGCTCACCCCTCGTGGCAGCCGTCTTCGCCGTCTTCCTGCTGGCCTTCGCGGGCATCCCGCTGACCTCCGGCTTCGCCGGGAAGTTCGCCGTGTTCAAGGCGGCGGCCGAGGGCGGAGCGGTCCCGCTCGTCGTGATCGGTGTGATCTCGTCCGCGATCGCCGCGTTCTTCTACATCCGCGTGATCGTCCTGATGTTCTTCAGCGAGCCGAGGCCCGAGGGGCCCACGGTCGCCGTGCCGTCACCGCTCACCATGGCGGCGATCGGCCTCGGCGTCGCCGTCACCCTGGTGCTCGGTGTCGCACCGCAGTACTTCCTGAACCTGGCGAGCCAGGCCGGAGTGTTCGTGCGCTGAGCCATCCCGCACGGCCCCGGGCCCCGGTTCCCGTACAGGAGCCGGGGCCCACGCGCGCGTGCGACCCAGGACTACGGGCACGTCACCGTGGGGTTCCACGGCGCGAACAGGCCACTCGGATTGTCCTTCCAGATCCACGCGCGCAACGTGTACACCGGCCCCGTGACACCGGGAACCGTCGCCGGCTGGAACTGCTGCCCGAACAACGCCGGCGCGGTGGTCCCGCTGCCGGCCCGCACGATCCACTCCACCGCGACCAGGGCACGGTTGCCGTCGGCGTCGGTCTCGTAGAGGAGACCCGCGGGCTCGGCCGGGTCCAGACTGCCGACGGCGGACGCCTTGACGTAGTGGTAGCCCGCGCCTCCCTGCCCGCCCTGGCCGTCCTTGTCACAGGTGCCGGTCCCGGCGCGGGCGTACCCGTCCGTGACCGCGAACGGCTCGTACTGGTAGTCCGCCGTCGCCGTGTACGTCGGGGTCAGATCCGTCCACGCGAACGGGTCGGGATCGGGCACGGGAGCCGCGTCGGCGGGAACCGCGGCCAGAGCGAACGGCACAGCCAGCGCCAGCGCGGCGCCGGCGGTGCGGGACCTGAGAGACATCCTGATGCTCCTTGGGGCGGAAGAGGCACGCGAACGCGGCGCCTCCGTACGACGCGGGCCTCCCCGGTCCCGCCCGTGCAGCATCGCCCGCACCGCTTCCCGGCCGCCACGCGGAGACCGCCAAAGGGCTGAGGACAGGACCGAGGACACCGCCCGACGGGGGAACCCCGCACCGGAACCCCTCTCCCGGGCGGCGGGCCTGTGGATAACTCCGGCGCTGTCGGTCCGGACCCCTATCGTGGAGGCAGTGGTCGAAGGACGACGTACGGGGGACACGACGATGGGCGGGACGGGCGGGACCGACGAGATGCCAGGGACGACCGAGACGCCGGGGGCGCCACAGGCGCACGGCCCGGCGGACAGCGAGGCACTGGCCACGCTGCACCGGGTCTTCGGGTACGACGCCTTCCGGGGCGAGCAGGAAGCGATCATCGAGCATGTGGTGGCGGGCGGCGACGCCGTCGTCCTCATGCCCACCGGCGGCGGAAAATCACTGTGCTACCAGATCCCCGCCCTGGTCAGACCGGGTACGGGCATCGTGGTCTCACCACTCATCGCCCTCATGCAGGACCAGGTGGACGCCCTGCGCGCCCTCGGCGTCAACGCAGGGTTCATCAACTCCACCCAGGACTTCGACGAGCGGCGCGTCGTCGAAGCGCAGTTCCTCGCGGGCGAGCTCGACCTGCTCTACCTCGCCCCCGAGCGGCTCCGCCTGGACTCCACCCTCGACCTGCTCGGCCGCGGCAAGATCGCCGTCTTCGCCATCGACGAGGCGCACTGCGTGTCCCAGTGGGGCCACGACTTCCGCCCCGACTACCTCAGCCTCTCCCTGCTCGGGGAACGCTGGCCCGACGTGCCGCGCATCGCGCTCACGGCCACCGCCACCCACGCCACCCACCAGGAGATCACCGAGCGGCTGCACATGCCGACGGCCCGGCACTTCGTGGCCAGCTTCGACCGGCCCAACATCCAGTACCGGATCGTCCCCAAGGCCGACCCCAAGAAGCAGCTCCTCACCTTCCTCCGCCAGGAACACGAGGGCGACGCGGGCATCGTCTACTGCCTCTCCCGCAAGTCCGTCGAGACGACGGCCGAATTCCTGTCCCGCAACGGCGTCGACGCCGTGCCCTACCATGCCGGCCTCGACGCGGGCACCCGCGCCGCCCACCAGTCCCGCTTCCTGCGCGAGGACGGCCTGGTCGTCGTCGCCACCATCGCCTTCGGCATGGGTATCGACAAACCCGACGTCCGGTTCGTCGCCCACCTCGACCTGCCCAAGTCCGTCGAGGGCTACTACCAGGAGACCGGCCGCGCCGGCCGCGACAGCCTCCCCTCCACCGCCTGGATGGCCTACGGCCTCAACGACGTCATACAACAGCGCAAGCTCATCCAGTCGGGCGAGGGCGACGAGGCCTTCCGCCGCCGCGCCCAGGCCCACCTCGACTCCATGCTCGCCCTGTGCGAGACCGCCCAGTGCCGCCGCGGGCAGCTCCTCAAGTACTTCGGCCAGGACCCCGACGCCGCGGGCTGCGGCAACTGCGACACCTGCCTCACCCCGCCCGAGACCTGGGACGGCACGGTCGCCGCCCAGAAGGTCCTCTCCACCGTCGTACGACTCCAGCGCGAACGCGGGCAGAAGTTCGGCGCCGTCCAGATCGTCGACATCCTGCTGGGCAAGCGCACCGCCAAGGTCATCCAGTTCGACCACGACCAGCTGTCCGTCTTCGGTATCGGCACCGACCTCGACGAAGGCGAATGGCGCGGCGTCGTCCGGCAGCTGCTCGCCCAGGGACTGCTCGCGGTCGAGGGCGAGTACGGCACGCTGGTGCTCACCGAGGCCAGCGGGACGGTCCTGCGGCGGGAGCGCGAGGTCCCGCTGCGCAAGGAGCCGAAGAAGCCGGCGGTCTCGCGAGCGAACGGAAGCTCCGGCTCCGCGGGTTCCTCCGGCAAGGGCAAGGCCAAGGCAGCCGTGGCAGAGCTGCCCCAGGAACTGCTCCCCGCTTTCGAGGCCCTGCGCGCCTGGCGCGCCGAGCAGGCCCGCGAACAGGGCGTACCCGCCTACGTGATCTTCCACGACGCCACCCTGCGGGAGATCGTCGGCCGGTGGCCCGAGTCCGTCGCCGAACTCGCCACCATCGGCGGGGTCGGCGAGAAGAAGCTCATGACCTACGGCGAGGGCGTCCTCGGCGCGCTGGCCGCCCTGAAGACGCCGCCCGCCCCGGCGCCCGCCGCACCGGAGACCGGGGACGACGACCACTGGCCCGAGATGGACGCGGAGCCGGAACCGGAGGACTGGATATAGGACCCGCGGCGCCGGTCCGGCGAGGGAGGCGCCTACAGCCCCCTCGCCGCATAGGCCCTGACATCCGCGTCCGGGTCGGCCGTCGCCGTGGCCAGAGCCGCGTGGGCCTCCTCGACACCTGAGTGCCGGGTCAGGGCGAGCACGGCAGCCTTACGGACGTCCGCGTTCCGGTCGGCGAGAGACTTCGCGAGGGCCGGCACCGCCACGGCACCGTCGGCGGCCCCCAGTGCCCTGGCGGCACCGACACGCACCTGCCAGGCCGGTTCGGACAGCGCGGCCACGGCGCCCTCGGCCAGGGGCGACGGACAGCCGACGCCCGCCAGGGCCTCGTAGGCCGCACCCCGGACCAGCACATCGGCATCGCCGGCGAGCGCGGTCAGGGCCTCCAGCACACCGCCCTCCGCAGGGGCCGCACCGGCGGCGCCTACGGTCCCGAGCGCCTTCGCCACCGTCACCCGCACCTCACGGGACGGGTCGGCGACGGCACCCGCCAGGGCGTCGGCGGCGTCCACCGAGACCAGGGCCCGCACCGCCTCGATCCGCACCGCCGGATCGGAGTCGGCCAGGAAACCGGCGAACAGACCGGCGCCACCCAGGCGCAGCGCCCGCAGCACGTCCAGCCCCGCCGCCCGCACCAGAGGATCGCTCACACCGAGCGCCTCGACGAGGGCATCACCCAGCGCCGGATCGGACGGAAGCGTCTCGACCAGCTCGCGCAGCGAGGCCGCCGCCACCGCACGGACCCCGGGATCGGGATCGGCCAGCACACCGGCCAGCACCGGCCCGACCCCCGCCGGAGCCGTCTCCGTGAGCACCGAGACGGCGGTACGGCGCACCGAGGCATCGAGATCGGTCAAGTACGGCTCAAGAGCAGCGAGTTCGGGCTCCTCCTCGGCGAGGGCGAGGAGCCCGAGAAGACGGGGTGAGACCGGCTCGGCCCGGTCCGTCTCCACCGGCCGCACGCCGGTGGCCGCCACCGGCCCGGCGGCCACCGGCGGCACGTCCCGGGCACCCGCCGTGGCCACGTCCAGCGGACGCACCTCGCCGATGTACCGGGACGGACCGCCGACCGGGGTGAACTCCTCGACCGGGACCAGATACGGAGCCACGGGACGAGCCGTGAACTCCATCGCACCAGAGGGGGACTTGTGCAGATCGAGATGATGGAACCAGGAAGTGTCGTCACGCTCGGGGTGATCGAGCCGGTCGTGGTAGAGACCCCAACGGGACTCGGTACGGGCCAGGGAGGCACGCGCGGCCATCTCCGCACAGTCGCGGATGAAGCTCACCTCGGCACAGCGCATCAGTTCGTGCGCGGTGCGGGCACCCATGGCGGCGATGTCCTCCCGCATCCGCTCGAAGGACTCCAGAGCGAGGGAGAGCCGCGCCCCGGACTTCGGCGGCGCCACGTAGTCGTTGACGAAACGGCGCAGCTTGTACTCGACCTGGGGCTGCGGTGGGCCGTCCGGATTGCGCAGCGGACGGTAGACCAACTCGTGCGCCTCACGCACCTGGCCCGCCGGCAGCTCCCCCTCGTACACGGAGTACCGGGCGGCGTCCGCACCCGCCAGGTCACCGAAGACGAACGCGCCGATCATGTAGTTGTGCGGGACACAAGCCAGGTCTCCGGCGGCGTACAGCCGGGGGACGGTCGTCCGGGCATGGTCGTCGACTCGGACCCCGGAAGCGGAATGCCCGCCGCACAGTCCGATCTCGGAGATGTGCATCTCGACGTCATGGGTCCGGTAGTCGTGCCCCCGCCCGGAATGGAACGTGCCACGGGTGGGCCGCTCGGTGGAGTGCAGGATGGATTCCAGAGCGGAGACCGACTCCTCGGGAAGGTGGCTCAGCTTCAGGTAGACCGGGCCACGGTCCGAGGCCACCTCGGCGGCGAACTCCGCCATCATCTGTCCCGACCAGTAGTCGGAGTCGACGAACCGCTCACCGTGCCGGTTGACCTGGTAACCCCCGAACGGATTCGCGACGTACGCGCAGGCAGGCCCGTTGTAGTCCTTGATCAGGGGATTGATCTGGAAACACTCGATCCCGGTCAGCTCCGCGCCCGCGTGGTAGGCCATGGCGTAACCGTCACCGGCATTGGTCGGGTTCTCGTACGTCCCGTACAGGTACCCGGAAGCCGGCAGCCCCAGCCGTCCGGCCGCACCCGTCGCGAGAATCACCGCACCCGCGCGGACGGTGACAAAGGCCCCCGTACGGGTGTTGAACCCCGCCGCGCCCACCGCGCGCCCGTCCGCCGTCAGCACCCGAACCGGCATCACCCGGTTCTCGATCCGGATCCGCTCGCGCATCTCACGACGCCGCAACTGCCGGTACAGGACCTTCTTGACATCCTTTCCTTCCGGCATCGGCAGTACGTACGAACCGGAGCGATGCACCTGGCGGACCGCGTACGCGCCATGCTCGTCCTTCTCGAACTTGACCCCGTACGACTCCAGGCGCTGGACCATGGCGAAACCGCGCGTCGCCGTCTGCCGGACCGTGGACTGGTCGACGATCCCGTCGTTGGCACGGGTGATCTCCGCGACGTAGTCGTCGGGCTCGGCACGGCCCGGGACGACCGCGTTGTTGACGCCGTCCATGCCCATGGCGAGCGCCCCGGAGTGACGGACGTGGGCCTTCTCCAGGAGCAGCACGTTCGCACCGTGCTCGGCGGCGGTCAGAGCGGCCATGGTGCCGGCGGTGCCGCCGCCGACGACAAGGACGTCGCAGGTCAGCTCCTCGGCGTCGGCGACGGCGGGAATCTCCAGGGAAGTGGAGGCGAGGGTGGTCACCGGGATGCCTTTCAGATGCCGAGCGAGGAGAGGACGGTACGGCGCAGGGCCACACGGGCCGGGTCGTCGAGGGCGCCGCGCTCACGCGGACGCGGAACGTCCCGCACAGACGCCACCCGGCCGGCGGCGAGCAGGGCCACCCGGTCACCGAGGAACAGCGCCTCGTCCACGTCATGGGTGACGAAGACAACGGTCGCACCCGTGCCGGCCAGCACCTCCACCAGCAGGTTCTGCATGCCGGCACGGGTCTGGGCGTCCAGCGCCCCGAACGGCTCGTCCATCAGCACGGCACGCGGCGAACCGGCCAGCGCACGGGCCAGCTGCGCCCGCTGGCGCTGCCCACCGGACACCCGGTGCGGCAACTGCCCCGACTGCGCGGCCAGCCCTACCCGGCCCAGCCACGACTCCGCCGCGGCACGACGCTCGGAACGGGCGACACCCTTGATGGCGAGCGGCAGTTCGACATTGCCGCGCAACGTGCGCCAGGGCAGCAACGCATCCTCCTGGAAGACCAGCGCCCGGTCGGCCGACGGCCCCGTCAACACCGTGCCGTCCTGTGACACCGACCCGGCCAGCGGGGACAGCAGCCCCGCCAACGTCCGCAGCAACGTCGATTTGCCGCACCCCGACGGCCCGACCACCGTGAGGATCTCCCCGGGCCGGACATCCAGCGACACATCGTGCAGCACCGGGGCGTCAGGACGGCCGAGCACGGCCGCACCCAACGCCAGCCGGGCCCCACGTGCGGCCTCCGACACCGGAACGACCGCCGGTGCCGCCACCTCAGACGAAGTGCTCATCGCGCGCCTCCTGGCCGCTGTCGCCGCCCTGCTGCTGGGTGTCGGACTGCTTCTGGGACTCGTCGTCGGCCTGCACTGCGACCGCAGCGGCGACGACGGCGGGTACCGCGGCGCGAGGTCGGCCACCGGGGACGTACGACGTACGGGGCAGCCAGCGGGTCAGCCACCGGCCGAGGAGTTCAACGGCCGTCGACGTGACCCAGCCGAGCACACCGATCGTGGCCATCCCGACGAACACCCCCGGGTAGTTGACGACCGTGTAGTCCTGCCAGGTGCGGTAACCGACCCCGTACTGGCCGGAGATCATCTCCGCGGAGATCACACAGATCCACGAAACACCGATCCCGACCGACAGCCCGCCGAAGATGCCCGGCAACGCACCCGGCAGCACGACCGAACCCAGAATCCGCCACCTGCCGCCGCCCATCGTGCACACCGCCTCCTCCCACACCGGAGTGAGGGCACGCACGGCGTGCCGGGTGGAGACCATCACCGGGAAGAAGGCGGCGGTGCAGGTGATGAAGACGATGCCCTGCTCATTGGAGGGAAACAGCAGGATCGCGACGGGTACGAGAGCGATCGCGGGGATCGGCCTGATCACCTCCAGGACCGGGCCGAGCAGATCCTCGGCGACACGCGAGCGGGCCACGAGCACACCCGTCGCCACACCCAGCACGGCCGCCAGAGCGAAACCGGTCAGGATGCGGGTGAGGCTGTCGGTGAGATCCGTCCAGTAGTCGCCGCCGGAGACCCGGTCGGCGAAAGCCCGGGCGACGTCCGCGACCGTCGGGAACTGCGAGAAGCGCAGCCACAGATCGACCTTCAGGCTGGTCAGCAACTGCCACAGCCCTAGGGCGGCGGCCAGCGACGCCACCCGCAGGACATACCGGCTCACGACGCCCGCCGCAGCGCGTCGGCAAAACCGACGACCTGCGCGCCGTCGTGCGCGTCGACGTACGCCTGCGCCGTCGCCTGGGTCACGAACGGCAGCAACTCCTCGCCGTCGGCCACCCACACCGCCTTGTCGGCGAACCAGGGAGTACGGGTGGTGGTGTCGGGGACGTAGGCGGCGCGGATGCCGCCGCCGTGCTGGGCGACGTAGGCAAGCAGTTCCTCGGGGGAGGCGAAGCTGATCGTCTTCTCGCTCCCCTTCGCCCACACCTCGCTCACGGACGCCGGCGGTGCGGCGGCGAGCCGCCTGGCGTAGTCGGCGCTGCCCAGGGCCTTCTTCGCGTACCGGTCGTCGACGAACGAGTCCACGTCGACGTCACCGGTCAGCTTGGCGGCCTTCAGCACTGAAACGTCCTGCTTCAGCGCGGAGACGAGCGCGGGCTTGACGGCGGGGTCGAAGGTGGCGATGCCATGGGCGCCGTTGTAGAGGTAGACGACCTCCGCGGGCAGGCCGGTGGCGTCGGCGACCTTCTCGGCAGCCGTCACGGGATGGGCGTTGAGGTAGTCGGTGGCCTTCGCCTGGGCCTTGAGGAAGGCCTCCAGCACGGCAGGCCGCTGCTGGGCGAAGTCCTCGCGGGCGGTGACGCCGTGGAAGGTGGGAAGGTTCAGCTGCGCGCCGTCGTAGAGCGCCTTCGCCTTGCCCTGGTAGGCGAGCAGGCCCGGCCAGGCCACGAACTGGGAGAGCGCGTCCACGCTGCCCGCCGACAGCGCCGAAGCGCCCACGGCAGGCTGCTGGTTGAGCTTGGAGATGCCCTTGTCCGGGTCGATGCCGGCCCGCTGCAGGGCACGGACGAGGGTGCCGTCCGCGGCGGACCCGATGCTCGTCGAGACCTTCTTGCCCTTCAGGTCCGTCAAGGACGTGAGCTTGGAGTCGGGCGCGGTGACCACGGTGTTGAGGCCGCCGCGGAGGTTGTAGCCCGTGACGGAGACGAGGCGGGTGGGCTGGCCGAGCTGTTTGCCGCGGGCCGCGTTGAGCAGCAGCGGGAAGTCGCCCATCGACCCGATGTCGATCTTCCCGGCCGTCATCTGGGCCGTGATCGGGGCACCGGTGGCGTAGTCCTGCCAGTCGACCTTGTAGGTGTGGCCGTCGTGGAGGGCGTTGAGCTGCTGCTCGAAGTAGCCGAGGGAACGCAGCAGGGTGCCCGCCGTGACGGTGTTGATGGTCTTGGACTGGTAGCCGACGGTGACGGTGACCGTGTTGCCGTCTCCGGCCCGGGCGCTGCCGCCGCAGGCGGAGAGGGACAGCAGGAGGAAGGCTGAGGATGCGGCGGTCGCGATGCGTTTCATGGGAGTTCTGGGCCTCTCACCGGAGCAGATAGGGCATGTTGACCGTCACGGCTCCGGTGGGACAGCGGGCCGCGCACGGGCCGCAGTACCAGCACTCGTCGACGTGCATGTAGGCCTTGCCGTTGCTTTCGTCGATGGCGAGGGAGTCCAGCGGGCACATGTCCACGCAGAGGGTGCAGCCGTCGATGCACTTCGACTCGTCGATGGTCACGGGCACGTCGGCCCGCTGGGGTGCCAAGGGCATGGCTGTCTCCGGGAAACGGGTCGGGCAGGGGGTGGTCAGAGGGAGCGGTGCAGGAGGCCGCTCATGGTGATGCGGTCGCCGCGGAAGCGGATGAACTCCAGGTCGACGGGGCGGCCGTCGGCGAGGTGGGTGAGCCGTTCCAGCATGAGGACGGCCGCACCGCGCGGGGCTTGGAGGACGGCGGCGGAGTGGGCGTCCGCGTTCACGGCCTCCAGGGTGATCTCGGCGTGGCCCAGGGGCTGCCCGGTGATCGACTCCAGGAGCCTGAAGACGTCGTTGTTCTCCAGGTCGGCGCCGAGGAGGGCGGTGCCGATGTCGAGGGGGATGTAGGTGAGGTCGAGCGAGAGGGGGAGCCCGTTCAGGCGGCGCAGGCGTTCGATGTAGAGGACGTCGGCGCCGGGCGGGACGCGGAGGCGTTCGGCGACGGGCGTGGGTGCCGCGGAGGGTCCCATGGTGCGGACCTCGTTGGTGACCTGGCCGTGTTCGCGGAGGGTTTCCGCGAGACCCATCAGGCGGTCAAGGCCGTGGGGGTACTTGCGGGCCACGACCACGGTGCCCACGCCGGGCAGTCGGTCGACGAGCCCTTCCGCCCGCAGCAGGTCCAGGGCCTGGCGGACGGTGTTGCGGGTGGCGCGGTAGTCGTCGGCGACGGTGGACTCGTGCGGGAGGGTGCCGTCCGGGAAGGCGCCGGTGAGGATCTGGTGGCGCAGGAGGTCGGCGAGCTGCCGGGCCTGGTCCGCACGCAGCCGGCGACGCGTCCGGTGGGCGGCGACCGTGGTCGCGGCGCCCTGACCGGAATGGTCTCGGATGCGGTCGGTGGGTGGCATGGCTGGAACCATACCGATGAGGTAGGGAAGGGAGTGTTGCGGCAATGTTGCGCCACTTGAGGCTCTGATCGGCGCGCCGCTGAGCTGGTTCTTTGTCGCGTTGCGGGGGAAGATCTGCCACCAGGAAGCGGTGCTCCGGAGGCCGCGACCGGCGTCTCCCGCCCGTGGGCGGCTACGCGCGCATGGCCGTGCGGGCCTCTTCGACCCACCCCGAGACCGCCTTGGCCCCGCAGCTCCGGGCGACCGCCTCGGCCTCGTCGAGGTGCTGGAGTGCCGTCGGTCGGTCGCCGGTCTCGGCCGCGAGGTAGGCGAGGGCCACCAGGCCCGCCGCTTCCCCGGGCCTGAAGGCGATCTCCCGGCGCAGCGCCACCGACTCGGTCAGCTTCTCGCGGGCCCCGTCGAAGTCGCCCGCGTCCCGGTCGACGAAACCGAGGTGGCGTACCGCGTAGGACATCGTCCTCCGGTCGTCGACGGAGCTCGCCAGCGCGTACGACTGCTCGAAGTACGGTCTGCCGGTGCTGCCCTCGCCCTTCACCACCTGGTGCCAGCAGCCGATCCAGAACAACGCGTCGGCCTCACCCGACGCGTCCGCCAGCCGCCGGTACAACTCGGCCGCATGCTCGAAGAACGCCAGTTCCCGGCTGTTCTCTTCGCGGTCGTCGAGAAAGCGCACGTGCAGTACCTTGCCCCGTGCCAGGGAGAGCCGCGCCTCGACCGCGTCCAGTACGTCGTCGGAACGGTCCAGCGCGGACGTGTCCCCGCCGAACATCGCCGCTTCGAAAAGCTCGCCCGCCTGCACAACCCAGTCCTGCTCCTGCATCCGCAGCCCCCTGACTCTCCCCCGTCGGACGAAGACGGTGCCGAGGCTATCTCCGCGCCCCTGTCGGGAGTCGACCCAATTGTTGGGAGGGGCTAGCCGAGTGCCGTCAGTCCCGGTGCGAACGCGATCAGGAGCGGCAGCAGGGGGACCAGGGCGGCCACCGTCGTCGTCAGGGCCCGCTGGCGGCGCAGCAGCCGTGGTGGCGGCTCCAGCAGGCGGTCGACCCGCTCGCCCAGCAGCCGGCGGCTCGACGCGCAGGACAGGACACCGCGGTGCTGGTTCAGTTCGATCAGGGCCAGTGCGGTGGTGAGGTGGCCGCAGCGGCGGGACGCCGTGTCGTCCGCGGCGAGTTCGACGAGCCGGTGGGTCTGGTCGCAGAAGTGGGAGAAGAGCGGCACGCGCGGGAAACCCGTGGCCAGGGCGCTGGACAGGTGGAGCAGCCAGTCGTGATGGGCGCGCGCGTGGCCGCGTTCGTGGGTGAGCACGGCGTCGAGCTGGTGGTCGGTGAGGCGGTGCAGCGCTCCTGTCGTCACGACCAGCTGCGGCGGATGGCCCGGCATCCACCAGGCGTCCGGGTACTCGTCCTCCAGCACCAGCATCGGTCCGCGTGCCGCGGGCAGCCCCGCCGGCAGTTCGGGTGCCCGCTCACGCAGGTGTGCGCGGGTCCGGTCGCGGCGGCGCCGGGCCTCGACCAGTTCGCGCGCCAGCATCGCCGTCGTCCACGCGGCCCCGGACGCCAGCAGCACCGTGAGAGCGACCGCCCACAGGGGCGCGACGGAGAGGTCGTACGCGGCGGTGACCGCCGGTGGCGCCGGCGCGAACACCCGGTCGCGCACGGTGTGGAAGACGGCCGCCGCGCCCAGGGTCAGCGCGGCCAGGCAGCACATCAGCACGGTGGCGACCAGGCACTGCCACACCCACAGCGCGACCACCGGTTCCCGCTCCGGCCACAGGGACCGCACCAGGGCGCGCGGCGCAGGCACCGCGGCCGTCAGGGCGACGACGGTCAGCAGGAGCAGGCAGACGGTCATGCCGGGGCTCCGTTTCCTGATCGGAGATGTGCGCGGGTGATCCGTGGTGCAGGGGGTGATACGCCGTTGCGTGACATGGTGCGGGCGCCAGCGCGTCACGTGCTGCGTGCGCCGACGCCCCGCACGGTGCGCGTGCGGGCGCATCGCATGGTGCGTGTCCCGTCAGTATGACGGTGCCGGGCGTCCCGAGTCAGGTGACGACGACGATCCGGGCGCGCCCTTCCGTTCCCCGGCCCGGCGTGCTCCTCACCCCGTCACGATCCGCCCGCTGACCTCCCCGAGCCCCACCCGGCTGCCGCCCGGTCCCGGAGCCCATCCCGACATCGTCACCACGTCGCCGTCCTCCAGGTACGTCCGCTTCCCGTCCGGGAGTTCGAGCGGGTCGCGTCCGTTCCAGGTCAGCTCCAGCAGCGACCCGAGTTGTCCGGGCTCCGCGCCGCTCACCGTGCCGGAGCCGTACAGGTCGCCGGTGCGCAGGGAGGCGCCGTTGACCGTGAGGTGGGCGAGTTGCTGGGCGGCGGTCCAGTACATGGTGGAGAACGGCGGCTCGGACACCGTCTGGCCGTTGATCGCGATCGACATCCGCAGGTCGTAGCCGGCGGGTTCCTCCGTGGTGTCGTCGAGGTACGGCAGCAGCGGGTGCGTCCGCCGCGGCGGGGCGATTCGTGCCTCCTCCAGCGCGTCCAGCGGGGTGATCCACGCGGACACCGAGGTCGCGAACGACTTGCCGAGGAACGGGCCGAGCGGGACGTACTCCCAGGCCTGGATGTCCCGCGCCGACCAGTCGTTGAGCAGGCACAGCCCGAACACGTGCTCCCGGAAGTCGCCCAGGACCACCGGGCTGCCCTGCCGCGAGGGCGTGCCGACGACGAAGCCGACCTCGGCCTCGATGTCCAGCCGTGCCGACGGGCCGAACACCGGTGCCGGGTCCGCGGGCGCCTTCCGCTGTCCTGAGGGCCGTACGACGTCCGTCCCGGACACCACGACCGTGCCCGCGCGGCCGTGGTAACCGATCGGCAGGTGCTTCCAGTTGGGGGTGAGCGGTTCGGCGGCGTCGGGGCGGAAGATGCGGCCGGCGTTGCGGGCGTGGTTCTCGGAGGCGTAGAAGTCGACGTAGTCGGCGACCTCGAAGGGGAGGTGCAGGGTCACCTCGGCCAGCGGGCGCAGGAGGGGGGCGAGCGTCTCGCGGTGCGCGGGCACGGTCACCCAGGCGGTCAGGGCGCGCCGCACGTCCGACCAGGCGGTGCGGCCGGCGGCCAGCAGCGGGTTGAGGGTCGGCCGGGCGAGCAGGGTGGCGTACGGGGAGCCGAGGGCGAGGGCCGCGGCGCCGGCGTCGAGGACATGGTCGCCGAGGCGGACGCCGACCCTCCGTTCCGTGCTCTCGGAGGTCGAGAACACGCCATACGGAAGGTTGTTCGGGCCGAAGGGATCACCCTCGGGGACCTCGAAGGGGGGCAAGGGGGGCATGGGGTGACTGCCTCGCTCTCATCCGTGCCGCGCGGGGATTGGCCATGTGGCGACGTCACTATGGCGTTGCGCGGCGTTCCATGTGGTCGCGCCACACGTTACGGGTGAGTTGGCTGTCGTGGCAGTGTCTAAAGAGTTCGCAATGTCCTAATAGCCCTTGTCGGAGGGTGTAATTCCGGCTTAGCGTCCTTTGGGGGACACGGACGGGGTGGATCCGGTCCGTAGAGGGGGACACGTGGGGGGACCCGTGGCCAGGAATGCCGTCAGCGTGCCGTTCGAGGCGGACCGTGACGTGCCGGGCCTGATCGTCAAGTTCGGCGACTATCCGCTGCACCACGGCGGGGTCGGCGCGATTCGCAGTCTGGGCCGCCTGGGCGTTCCCATGTACGCGATCACGGAGGACGCGTACACGCCGGCGGCTTCGTCCCGTTATCTCAAACGGGCGTTCGTATGGCCGACGACGGGCGCCGAGGAACCGGACCGTCTCGTCGAGGGATTACTGCGCATCGGCCGCCGCATCGGCCGTCCGACCGTGCTGATCCCCACCGACGAGGAGGCCGCGGTCCTGATCGCCGAGCACCAGGACGCGCTCGGCGGCCGTTTCCTCTTCCCGCGCGTGGACGCGGAACTGCCCCGCCGGCTGGCGAGCAAACAGGGCCTGCACGAACTGTGCATGGAGCACGGCATCCCGAGCCCGGCCGCCGCCTTCCCCGACTCGTACGACGAGATCGCCGACTTCGCGGAGAAGGCCCGCTTCCCGATCGTCGCCAAGAACCGCGAGGCGTTCGTCCGGCGCAAGCAGCCCGCCGTCAACGGAACGACGCGCATCGCCACCCGGGAGGGGCTGCTCACCCTCGCCCGTGACTGGGGCACCCATCCGGGCGTCATCCTCCAGGAGTACCTCCCGAGGGAGGAGGCCGAGGACTGGATCGTGCACGCCTACTTCGACGCCGACTCCAATCCGCGCGCCCTGTTCACGGGAGTCAAGGTCCGCTCCTGGCCGCCGCACGCCGGCATGACCGCGAACGCGTACGTCGTCGACAACCCGGAACTCGCCGACCTGGCCGCGCGTTTCATCAAGCAGATCGGCTTCACCGGCATCATCGATCTCGACCTGCGCTTCGACCGCCGGGACGGGCAGTACAAGCTGCTCGACTTCAATCCACGCATGGGCGCCCAGTTCCGGCTCTTCGAGAGCGAGTCGGGGGTGGACGTCGTCCGCGCCATGCATCTGGACCTGACCGGGCGCCGCGTTCCGGAGGGGGAGCAGCGCGCCGGCCACCGCTACGTGGTGGAGAACATCGACCTGCCCGCCCTCCTTGCCTACCGCCGCAGCGGCTACACGACACCGCACGCACCGAAGCGGCCGAGCGGGACCGAGCTGGCCTGGCTGGCGGGCGACGATCCGCTGCCGTTCGTCACCATGCTCGCCCGCTTCGTGCGTCCGGGCGCCAAGCACCTCTACCAGCTGTGGCGCACCAACCGCCGCGGCTCCAGTGCCGCCACGAAGTAGGCACAGCCGTCGGGCATCCCGGAAAACAACACGCCCGCCACCGACAGCGGCCCCATCACGGAGGCGGCGGGCGCCACTTGAGGCCGAAACGCACAGTGAGTCCCGGGGCCGCGCTGTCCGTATTCTCTGATCATGGTCGCACCCTCCCCGTACTCACTGATCGCCACCGACCTGGACGGCACGCTGCTGCGCGGCGACGACACCTTCTCGGAACGGTCGCTCGCCGCGCTCGGGCGTGCCGGCCGGGCCGGTGCCCGCCACCTCGTGGTGACCGGCCGTCCTGCCCCGAGAGTGCGCCCGCTCCTCGACGACCTCGGCTGCACGGGACTCGCCGTCTGCGGTCAGGGCGCGCAGGTGTACGACGCCGGGGCGAACCGGCTGCTGTGGTCGGTCACCCTGGACCGGGAGCTGGCCGAGACCGCACTCGGCAAGATCGAGGCCGAGATCGGCCAGGTGTACGCGGCGGTCGACCAGGACGGCGTGGACGGGCTCACGCTCATCGAGCCGGGCTACCTGATGCCCCACCCCACGCTGCCCGCCCTGCGCGTCGCCCGGCGCGACGACCTGTGGTGCGCGCCCATCAGCAAGGTGCTGCTGCGCCACCACACCCTGTCCGACGACGAACTGACGACGACGGCCCGCTCGGTGGTCGGATCGCTCGCGACGGTCACGATGTCGGGGCCGGGGACCGTCGAACTGCAGCCGTGCGGGGTGACCAAGGCGACCGGGCTCGCGCTGGCCGCCGACCGTCTGGGGCTGAGCCCCGAACAGGCCATCGCCTTCGGTGACATGCCCAACGACATCCCGATGTTCGAATGGGCGGCCCACGGGGTGGCGATGGCCAACGCCCACCCCGAACTCAGGGCGGTGGCCGACGAGATCACCACGTCGAACGAGGACGACGGCATCGCCGTCGTCCTCGAAAGACTCTTCGACTGACCTAGGACGGCGAAGGACGTCGAAGGGTCGTCGAACGGACGTCGGTCAGTACGCGCCGTGGACGTTGTCGATCGAGCCGTACCGCGCGGCTGCGTAGTTGCAGGCGGCGGTGATGTTCGCGACCGGGTCGTAGACGTCGAACGACGTGCCGTCCACGTGGTAGGTCTTGAACGTCGGGTCGATCACCTGGAGCAGGCCCTTGGACGGGATGCCCTTGGCCGCGTTGGAGTCCCAGAGGTTGATGGCCTGCGGGTTGCCGGAGGACTCCCGCATCACGTTGCGGTAGATGCCGTTGTAGGTGCCCGGGATGTTCTTCTCCCGCATGATCGCGAGCGACTCGCGGATCCAGCCGTCGAGGTTGTTCGGGTACCCGGCGAGGGTCGTCGAGGCAGTCGTGGTGGAGGAGCCGGCGGCGGACGCGGCCGTCGCCCCGATGAGCGGCAGGGCGAGGACGGCGGCACCGGTGCCGACGACGGCGAGCGTGCGGACGATGCGGTTGCGGCGGGTACGGCGGTGCTGAGCGGCAGCAGGCATGGCGAAGTTCCTCTCCGTCGCCTGCGAGGTGAGCTGTCGGGTTCGGGCCTGGGGAGTACCCGGCCGCACCGCCCGAAGGCGATGCGACTTCACCCCTAGCCGTTCCGGAACGACGTCCGTCCTGTGACGTCGGCCGCCCGGTCCGGCGACTTACCTGGGTCCCCCGCTCCTGCCATGCGAATGAACTCGTTGATGGGTCACTACGGGCGGCGGCAGGATTCGGCGTCCGCCCGGCGAGGCGGAACGTATGCGAGAGCACATGTCCGGAACAAGAGGCTGATTCACACAACATGCCGATTGACCTTGATCTGTGCCGTATGGGGCACTTGATCCTTTGCGGTTGCCAACCCTCAACTGGCTTGCGGGGAAAGGGGAGGAAGGGTCCCCTAATGGCCCCTGTGACGCCCGGGCTCACGTGACCTACTTCACGAATCCGCAATAACGGCAAATTGGGACATGTGGGATTCGTGGAATCCGGCTTTTCTCCGGGTCGAGGGAATAGCGCCCCGCCCGCATTCGTTCGGATTGCCTCCCCGGATGCAATCAATCCAGACGATTATCGAGAATAGTCCGTATTGTCGGTTTTTCGGTACGCGCATGCGCTCGTCGGGTTCAACGGGGTGGCCGGGACGGCCGGTTGGTAAGTCCGGATGTCGGGGGAGGGGTGTCGCCTGCGCGCGTGATTCTCGTCACGTCGACCGAGGGGGGTGTCGGGTAATCGGCGCCCGGTGCGCGTGTCCACCGTGAGGGCGGAACCTCCCCTGCAGTGCACGTCGTTGACATCGTGGGCGCCCGGGCGTCACGCGCGCGGTCGGGGGGCGCGGATCGGGGAGGTCGTCGTGCAGGGTCTCGTGGAGGAACGGTGTACGGGCGGGTGCACGGTGCCGCCGTTCGTGCATCGTGTATCCCCGTCGGCTTGGGCGGGCGGCGGAGCGGGTACCCCCGGGCAGGTGACGTCGGTCCGGGGAGGCAGGGCCGCTCGCGGGCGGCGGTTGCCCGGAGAGTCCGGTGAGGGGTCCGGTCCGGGACATGGCCGGGGACGTAGCCCGGGACACGGCCCGGGTCCCGGTTCGGGACAACTACCCGCACTTCCTGTTAAGTCAGTGGATGTCAGGTCGTATCAGCTGATCAAAAACATAACGGTCGTGATCCGATAGCGCCCGGGGTGTAACCGTGGGCGCTATCGGTGATCGAAACCTGACCGGATACGCTGACTTGAGTGATGGCAGCGACCTATCGACAAACCGTGTAATCGCCAGTAGACACCAGCAGACAGGAGACCCCTCGTGACCGTCGTCGGGCCGTTCGGGCTGAGCGTGCGGGACCAGGCTCTGGAAGCCGATGTCCAGGCCGGATTGACGGCTGTCGAGGAGGGCTTGCTAGAAGCCACCAAGAGCGAGGTCCCCTTCATCACGGAGGCCGCGCAGCACCTCGTGCGGGCCGGCGGGAAGCGGTTCCGTCCGCTGCTGGTGATGCTCGCCGCGCAGTTCGGCGACCCGTACGCGCCCGGTGTCGTGCCGTCGGCCGTCGTCGTCGAGCTCACCCACCTGGCCACGCTGTACCACGACGACGTCATGGACGAGGCCGCCGTGCGGCGCGGTGTCGACAGCGCCAACACCCGCTGGGGCAATTCGCTCGCCGTCCTCACCGGTGACTTCCTCTTCGCCCGCGCCTCCCAGATCCTCGCCGACCTCGGCCCCGAGGCGGTCCGGGTCCAGGCCCTCGCGTTCGAGCGGCTGGTGACCGGTCAGATCCTGGAGACGGCAGGCCCGTCGGACGGCCGTGACCCGGTCGAGCACTACCTCGACGTGCTCAGTGGCAAGACCGGCTCGCTGGTCGCGGTCTCCTGCCGCTTCGGCGCCCTGCTGTCCGGTGCCGACGAGACGGTCGTCGACGTCCTCACCCAGTACGGCGAACGGCTCGGTGTCGCCTTCCAGCTCGCCGACGACGTGCTGGACATCGCCTCCGACTCCCGCGAGTCCGGCAAGACCCCGGGGACGGACCTCCGCGAGGGGGTGCCCACGCTTCCGGTGCTGCGGCTGCGGGAGCGGGCGGCCAGGCTGGGGCTGGCCGAGGACATCGCCCTGTGCGAGCTGCTGGACTCCGACCTCACGGACGACGCGCGGCATGCGGAGGCCCTGACGGCGCTGCGGGCGCATCCGGCGCTGGAGCAGGCCCGCCGGGACGCGGTCCGGTACGCGGAGGAGGCGCGGGCCGCGCTGGGCCCGCTGCCGGAATGCGACCCGAAGACGGCGCTGGTGGAGCTGTGCGACGCGGTGGTGCACCGGGCCGGATAGTCCAGGCTCGGCGGCATCCGCCACTCCTTCACCGCGCCGAACTCCGGTACCCCGCAGTCGGTCGCACCCGACGGCACCGCGGTCACCGGAGCCGTCCCGGCCAAGACGGCCAACGGCAGCGGCGACATCCCCGAAATCGACCTCAAGGCCACCCGTACCGCCACGAAGCACGGGCTGCTCGCCCGCACCGGCGAGATCCTGCGCCTCGACACCGTCGGCGGCGTCGCCCCGGCCGGCACCTGCACCCCGGGCGCCGTCGTCGGCGTCCCCTACCGGGCGGACTACAAATTCGTGCAGCACCGAGCGGACACGGCACGTGATCCGCGCAGGCACATCGCGTGCCAGGAGGCGCCTTCACCGCACGACCCCTACGGGTCGGGGAAGGCGCCTTCGCCGTTCTGTCATACCGCAGGCGTACGCCGAGTTGGCTCCGTGGTCTGACGCCTACCCGCCCCCGATTTGGTGAGATGGAAACCACGGAAATCACCACCACTCACCGATTCGGGTGAGAATGGCGGCTCAGGGTGGGACACCTGCGAGGACGGCCGCCGCCGACGACGGAGGTAAGGCACACATGGCACCGTACGAATCCGACGACAGCACGGGGGCCGCGCAGGCCGAGGACGAGCTGCGCGCCGAGTTGCGCGCCGAGCGGCGGCGCAAGACCGCACGGTACGTCGTTCCGGTCGCGGTGGTGGGCGTGGCCGCGGCCACCATCGGCCTGGTCCCGGCACTCGCCGACTCCGGCGACCCCGACCTGCCGAAGATCACCGCGCAGGAACTCATCGACAAGATCGCCAAGTCGGACGTGCAGCAGCTGTCCGGCACCGTGAAGATCAGCACCGACCTCGGTCTGCCCGACCTCGGCGGTCTGGAGAGCGGCCTGCTGTCCGGGGCGACGCAGGGCAGCGGCGACGGCTCGTCCGCCGACCCGACCAGCAAACTCACCGAGCTGGCCTCCGGCACGCACACCCTGCGGGTGGCCGCCGACGGCCCCGAGAAGCAGAAGGTGTCGGTGCTGGAGAGCGGCGCCGAGTACAGCCTCATCCACAACGGCACCGACGTGTGGGGCTACGACAGCAAGTCCGACGAGGTCTACCACTCCACCGTCGCCGACTCCGGCAAGGCCGAGCAGCACGAGACCCCGGCCACGCCCAAGGACTTCGCCGACGAGGTCCTCAAGTCGGTCGACGACACCACGTCGGTCACGGTCGACGGCACCGCCCAGGTGGCCGGCCGGGACGCCTACCGGCTCGTCATCAAGCCCAAGCAGTCCGGTACGACGGTCGGCGCGATCAGCATCGCGGTGGACGCCAAGACCGGGACGCCGCTGAAGTTCACGCTCACCCCGTCGAGCGGCGGCGCGGCCGTCGTCGACGCCGGCTACACCCAGGTCAGCTTCGCGAAGCCGGCTGCCTCCACCTTCGACTTCACCCCGCCCAAGGGTGCCAAGGTCACCGAGGGCGACAAGGCCGGCGAGATCGGCAAGGGCGGCAAGGCCGACGGGTCGGACAAGGGTGGCAAGGCCTCCGGGACGCCCGGCCACGGCTCCGCCGACGGCCTCGACAAGTCCGGCTTCGACGTCCTCGGCAAGGGCTGGAACTCCATAGCCGTCCTGGACAGTGGCAGCAAGGGCGGCGTGCCCAGCGGCTCCGCCTCGGGCTCCGCCTCCGGAGGCGACCTGAGCGGCTTCCTCGGCTCGCTCGGCGACCCCGTCTCCGGCAAGTTCGGCAAGGGCACCGTCTTCTCCACCCGGCTGATCAACGCCCTGATCACGGACGACGGGAAGGTGTACGTCGGCGCCGTGGACAAGGCCGCGCTGGTGAAGGCCGCCGACGCGGGGTAGCAGAGAGGGCGGCGCGGGTGCGGTCAGTACCCTCTGCCGCACTCTCTGCCGCACGACGAATCGAGGGAGCCGATGGACCGACCGTCCGCCGCGGAGCGGGAGCCGGAGGACTTCGGGGACCCCGGGGGTTCCGGGGGCGCCGAGAATCCCGGTGACTCCGCGGGCTCCGGAGGCTCCGGGCGCCTGAAGGGTCCGGGTGGCCCGGCGGAGGGCGCGCCGGTGGCCGCGGGTGCCATCGACACCCGCGGCCTCACCAAGCGCTACCGCGGCGGACAGCTCGCCGTGGACGGTCTCGACCTGACCGTCCCCGCGGGCAGCGTCTTCGGCTTCCTCGGCCCGAACGGCTCCGGCAAGACCACCACCATCCGCATGCTGATGGGCCTGATCGCCCCCACCTCGGGCACGGCCCGCGTCCTCGGCCATCCGATGCCACGCGCCTCCCGCGTCGTCCTGCCGCACGTCGGCGCCCTCATCGAGGGCCCGGCGCTGTACGGCTTCCTCTCCGGCCGCGACAACCTGCTGCGCTACGACGCCGCCGACCCCGCCGCCGACCCGCGCACCCGGCGCGCCCGCGTCGAGGCCGCGCTGGACCGGGTGGGCCTCGGGGCCGCCGCGGCGAAGAAGGCGAAGGCCTACTCCCTCGGCATGAAGCAGCGCCTGGGCCTGGCCGCCGCCCTGCTCCAGCCCCGCAGGCTGCTGGTCCTGGACGAGCCGACCAACGGCCTCGACCCGCAGGGCATGCGGGAGATCCGCAGCCTGGTCCGGGAACTGGCCGGGGACGGCACCACCGTGTTCCTCTCCTCCCACCTCCTGGACGAGATCGAGCAGGTCTGCACCCACGCGGCCGTCATGGCGCAGGGACGGCTGATCGCCCAGGGCGCGGTGGCCGACCTGGCCGCCGGTGCCCGGGGCCGGCTCGTGGTGACCACCCCGGACCCCGGGGAAGCGGCCCGGGTGCTCAAGGAACAGGGCGTCGCGGACGTCGTCGTCACCGAGGACCGGGTGACCGGCGAGCCGCCCGAGCGCGACCTCGCCGAGGTGAACGCGGCGCTCGTCACGGCCGGCGTCCGGGTCCGCGGCTTCACCGTGGAACGGGCCTCGCTGGAGGACGCGTTCGTGGCACTGACCGGGGAGGGCTTCGATGTCGCGGGCTGACCTGACCGCCGTCTCCACGACGGCCACAGCGGCCGTACGGCCGAACCCGCTGTGGAGCCTCGGCCTGCTGCGCAGCGAACTCGTCACCACGTTCCGCCGCTGGCGCACCCTCGCCCTGCTCGGCGTGCTGGCGGCGGTGCCGATCCTCGTCGGGATCGCCGTCAGGATCGAGACGCGGGGCGACGGGCAGGTCGGCCGGGGCGGCGGCGACGGCCCGGCGTTCATCGCCCAGGTCACCAACAACGGACTGTTCCTGGTGTTCACGGCGCTCGCCGCGACCCTCCCGTTCTTCCTGCCGATGGCCGTCGGGGTGGTCGCCGGGGACGCGGTCGCGGGCGAGGCCGACGCAGGCACCCTGCGCTATCTGCTGGTCGCACCGGCGGGACGCACTCGCCTCCTGCTCGCCAAGTACGCGACGACGATGGCCTTCTGCCTGGTCGCGACCCTGGTGGTGGCGGCCTCCGCGCTCGCCGTCGGCGCGCTCCTCTTCCCGCTCGGCGACCTGACCACGATCTCCGGCACCCGGATCTCCTTCGCCGACGGCCTGGGCCGCGCCCTGCTGATCGCTCTGGTCGTCGCCGCGTCGCTGGCCGGTCTCGCCGCCCTCGGCCTGTTCGTGTCCACCCTGACCAACAGCGGCATCGCGGCGATGGCGACCACCGTGGGCCTGCTCATCACGGTCCAGATCCTCGACCAGATACCCCAGCTGCACGCGCTGCAGCCGTACTTCTTCTCCCACTACTGGCTGTCCTTCGCCGACCTGATGCGGGACCCCGTCTACTGGGACGACCTGGTCAGGAACCTGGAGCTGCAGGCCCTGTACACGGCGGTGTTCGGATCGGCGGCCTGGGCACGGTTCACCACGAGGGACATCACCGCCTAGCGGGGCCCGCACGGTCCGCCCTTCCTGGTGCGAGGCTGTGACGTCGCGGTGACGCGCGAGTCGTGCCGAGCGGAGACACTGGATCGTACGCACGAGTACGACCTGGGTACGACCGGATGGTGACGCCGGGGGAATGAGGGCCGATGTCCCGACTCAGCCGCGAGGAGAAGCGGGAAGTCCAGCAGGAGGGGCGCCTGGCACCGGTCGACGTCCGGGTGGCGGGCGCGACCGCGTCCGTGGACGGCGTACCGCTGTTCCCGGGCCCGGGTGAGGAACCCCAGCAGGCGGTCCTCAACCACCTCCAGCGCCTCGCCCGCACCACAGGGCGCCCGGTCCTCGCCACCGTCCACGACACCCGCATCGGCTACGTCGTTCCCCTCCAGGTGAACCTGGACGGCTCCAGCAGCTTCACCGGCGACCCGGTACGACTGGCCCAACAGACCGCCGAACCGAAGGAACAACCCGCACCGACGGCACCGGCGTTCCCGCAGCAGGCGGTGCAGGCGGTGCAGGCGGTGCAGGCGGTGCAGGCGGTGCAGGCGGTGCAGGCGGTGCAGGCGGTGCAGGCGGTGCCGCAGCCGCCCGCTGCCCCGCCGACACCGCCGCCCTCCCTGTCGGCTCTGCCGCCCGCGCCGGGCACCGTGCGGCCCCCCACCGGCGTCTTCGGCCCGCCGCCCGTGATGAGCCCCCTTGCCCCTGCTCCGGCCTCCGGTGCTTCGGGGACGGCCGTCACCGCCGCCCCCGAAGCACCGCCGGCCGACCGGGACCCGGACCCCGATCCCGATCCGGACCCCCGCTCCACCCCCACCCCCGCCCGCGGCTTCGACGCGGTCGCCGAGGAGGTGCTCGGGGACGAGCCCGTGACGCTGACGGCGGAAGGGGCCGCGTTGCTCAGCGAGCCGGTGGCGCGGATCAACGAGGCCGTCCGGACGGGCCGTATCGAGGCGGCGGCCGAGCTCGCGGAGCGCACCGTGGCGAAGGCCGCCGCGGTCCTCGGCGAGAACCACACCGAGGTGCTGCACCTGGGCGAGCTGACCGCGTACATCTCCTACCTGGCGGGCGACCCGCTGCGGGCCTTCCACCTCTCCCTCGACCTGGCCCGGCAGCGCCGGCAGGCGCGGGACGGCGAGGCGGCGTACGGGAACGTGCGGAGCGCGGCGACCGCCTGGCGTGCCGTGCGCGACCCCGAGCACGGACTGCGCCTGGGCCGCGAGCTGATCGACCTGTGGGCGCAGCTCGCCGCCGAGGGCGGCCCGGCCGCCGACGACACCGAGGAGCTGGACTCGGCCCGCGCCCGGATGGCCCGCCTCACCGAACGCGCCCGCCGAGCGGCCGGGACCGCCTGAGCGGCGCCGTCACTGCACGCAGAACTCGTTGCCCTCCGGGTCGGCCATCACGGTCCACGCCCCGGAGGGCTCGGAGACATGCCGTACCACGGCCGCGCCCAGCGCCTCCAGGCGCGCCACCTCGTCCGCCCGTCCGCCCTCCCCGGCGTGCAGGTCGATGTGGAGCCTGTTCTTGCCGGACTTCGTCTCCGGCACCCGCTGGAACAGCAGCCGCCGCCCCAGCCCCGTCCCGCGCTCCTCGTCGTACGGGTCGTCCGGGTGCCGTACGGCGATCAGGTCACGGAAGGCGGGACGGCCGTGGTACTCCAGGGTGGCCGCCCCCGGCAGCGCGCCCAGTTCCAGCAGCCGGGCCACGAACGCGCTGTTGTCCTCGGCCACGTAGTGCAGCGCGGCGGCCCAGAAGTCGGCTTGCGCGTGCGGGTCACGGGCGTCGACGACGAGCTTCCAGTGCAGGGGTGCGGGCGTCTGCGTCATGCCGCCCACTTATAGCCGACGGCTCTGACCGTCACACCTGACTTGCGGGAGTCTCCGTGACCGGGGCGGCCGGCCGTGGTAGTGGCGCCGCCGCGAGCGCCCGCGCGGTCCGGTGGGCGGTGCGCAGCGCGTCCCAGGTGAGCAGGGCGAGGGCGAGCCAGACCAGGACGAAGCCGGCCCAGCGCTCGGCGGGCATCGCCTCGTGGAAGTAGAGGATGCCGAGCAGGAACTGGAAGACCGGCGCCAGGTACTGGAGCAGACCGAGGGTGGAGAGGGGGACGCGGATTGCGGCGGCGCCGAAGCAGACCAGCGGGACGGCGGTCACGATGCCCGTGGAGGCCAGCAGGGCCGCGTGCCCGGCGCCGTCGTCGACGAAGCTCGACTCGCCGTGGCCGACCAGCCACAGCAGATAGCCGAGCGCCGGCAGGAACTGGATCGCGGTCTCTGCTGCGAGTGACTCGACGCCGCCGAGGTTGACCTTCTTCTTGACGAGCCCGTAGGTGGCGAAGGAGAAAGCGAGGACGAGGGAGATCCACGGCGGCTGCCCGTAACCGACGGCCAGGACGACGACGGCGGTGAATCCGACGCCCACCGCCGCCCACTGCGCGGGCCGCAGCCGTTCCTTCAGCAGCAGCACACCCATGGCGATGGTCACCAGGGGGTTGATGAAGTAGCCGAGGGAGGCCTCGACCACGTGCCCGGCATTCACCGCCCAGATGTAGACGCCCCAGTTGACGGTGATCACGGCGGCGGCGACCGTCACCAGGGCCAGCCGCCGCGGCTGCCGCAGCAGCTCGCCGGCCCAGGCCCAGCGCCGTACGAAGACGAGTGCGGCGGCGACGAAGACGAGGGACCACACCATCCGGTGGGCCAGGATCTCCATCGACCCGGCGGGCTTCAGCAGCGGCCAGAACAGGGGGACCAGTCCCCACATCCCGTAGGCCGCGAAGCCGTTCACCAGCCCTGTCCGTCGCTCGCCCTTCGATATGTCGGCCACCGGCCCTCCTCACCCCAGTTTCGTCAGTACGCCGGGACGAAGGTAGCGCCGAGCACCCCGGCCTGTCATGGCCGTATCGGCATACGGTCATGACAGGCCGGGGCGACTGGTTTCCGTGCGCTTACTTGAGGGCGGCGGTGATCGCCTCGGAGAGCGGGGAGGTCGGGCGGCCGGCCAGGCGGGAGAGGTCGCCGGAGTCGACGACCAGCTCGCCCTTGGCGATCGACGCGTCGACGTCGACCAGGATCGCGGCGAACATCTCCGGCACGCCGGCGCCCGTCAGGATGGACTGCATCGCCTCGGCGGGCACGGAGTTGTAGGCGATCTCCTTGCCGGTCTGCTTCGAGAGCTCGGCCGCGTACTCGGCGAAGCTCCAGGCGACGTCGCCGCCGAGCTCGTACGTCTGGTTCTCGTGGCCCTCGCCGGTGAGCACGGCCACCGCGGCGGCGGCGTAGTCGGCGCGGGAGGCCGAGGACACCCGGCCCTCGCCGGCGGCCGTGACGACGGCGTCGTGGGCGAGGACGGGGGCGAGGTTCTCGGTGTAGTTCTCGTGGTACCAGCCGTTGCGCAGGAGGGTGTACGGCAGGCCGGAGGCGAGCAGCGTCTCCTCGGTGGCCCGGTGGTCGTCCACCAGGGAGGCGTGCAGGCTGCCGGGGGCGCTGGTGTAGGCCAGCAGGGCGACGCCGGCCGCCTTGGCGGCGTCGATGACGACCTTGTGCTGCGCCGGGCGGCCCTTGTCGAACTCGTTGCCGGAGATCAGCAGCACCTTGTCGCCGGCGGCGAAGAGGCCGTCGAAGGTCTCGGGGGTGTTGTAGTCCGCGACGGCGATCGTCACGCCCGCGGCGGCGAAGTCGGCGGCCTTGGCCTCGTCGCGCACGACGGCGGTGATCTGCTCGGCCGGGACCTTGTCCAGCAGCTGCGTCACGACGTGACGGCCGAGGTGTCCGGTGGCTCCGGTGACAACGATGCTCATGGTGTGCGATCTCCTTGTGGGGTTCCGATGTCACTAACCCTAGGGCGAGCGCTAACCAGAAGAAAGTACCCACTTTGAAGTAAGGTACTTGCATGCCAGTAAGTGCCTCCGAAGCCAGAACCGAAGCCAGAACCGAAGCCGGAGTCGAAGTCGTCGAAGCCGAGACCGAAGCCGAAGCATCGGCCCCGAGGGCCGAGACGTACGTCGTCGGCGAGGAGATGTGCCCGTACCGACTGGTCCTGGAGCACGTCACCAGTCGCTGGGGCGTCCTGGTCCTGATCCGGCTCCTCGACCGCCCGCACCGCTTCAGCGAGCTGCGCCGTGCGATCGGCCGGGTCAGCGAGAAGATGCTCACCCAGACCCTGCAGACCCTGGAACGCGACGGCCTCGTCCACCGCGACGCCAAGCCCGTCATCCCGCCCCGCGTCGACTACTCCCTCACCGACCTCGGCCGCGAGGCCGCCCGGCAGGTACGGGACCTGGCCCTGTGGACCGAGCGGCGCATGGCGGACGTGGAACGGGCCAGGGAGGCGTACGACGACGCCAAGCGCGCCTGAGGACGCGGGCGGGGCCCGGACGCGCGTCGTCCGGGCCCCGCTCACACTCATGCGCTCATGGCTTCGCGGGGTCAGCCCACCACCGTCCAGGTGTCCCCGCCGGCCAGCAGCGCCGCGAGGTCGCCCGTGCCGCGCTGCTCGGTCGCGGTGTCCAGCTGCTCGGACATCTGCACGTCGTAGACGGGCCGTTCCACCGAGCGGAAGACGCCGAGGGGCGTGTGGTGCAGGGTGTCCGGGTCGGCCAGCCGGGACAGCGCGAAGGCCGTGGTGGGGGAGGGGGAGTGGGCGTCGTGGACGAGGACCTCGGACTCGTTGTCCGCGGTCACGTCGACGACCTTCAGGTCGCCGGTGAGCCGGTCGCGCACGACACCGCGCGCGTTGTCCGCGCCGAAGCGGATGGGCTTGCCGTGCTCCAGGCGGATCACCGCCTCCTCGGCCGACTGCTTGTCCTTGAGCGCGTCGAAGGCGCCGTCGTTGAAGATGTTGCAGTTCTGGTAGATCTCGATCAGGGCCGTGCCCGGGTGGGCGGCAGCCGCGCGCAGCACCTCGGTCAGGTGCTTGCGGTCGGAGTCGATGGTGCGGGCGACGAAGGACGCCTCCGCGCCGATCGCCAGCGACACCGGGTTGAACGGGGCGTCCAGCGAGCCCATCGGTGTCGACTTGGTGACTTTGCCGACCTCGGAGGTCGGTGAGTACTGCCCCTTCGTCAACCCGTAGATGCGGTTGTTGAAGAGGAGGATCTTCAGGTTGACGTTGCGGCGCAGTGCGTGGATGAGGTGGTTGCCGCCGATGGACAGCGCGTCACCGTCACCGGTCACCACCCACACCGACAGGTCGCGCCTGCTGGTCGCCAGCCCGGTCGCGATCGCGGGGGCACGGCCGTGGATGGAGTGCATGCCGTACGTGTTCATGTAGTACGGGAAACGCGACGAGCAGCCGATGCCCGAGACGAAGACGATGTTCTCCTTCGCCAGCCCCAGCTCCGGCATGAACCCCTGGACGGCGGCGAGGATCGCGTAGTCACCGCAGCCCGGGCACCAGCGCACCTCCTGGTCGGACTTGAAGTCCTTCATGGACTGCTTGGCCTCGGCCTTCGGCACGAGCTGGAGCAGCTGGTCGGTGGCGTCGATCGCATCAGTCATCGATGGCCTCCTTGAGCGCCGTGGCGAGCTGCTCGGCCTTGAACGGCATGCCGTTGACCTGGTTGTACGAATGCGCGTCCACCAGGTACTTCGCCCGGATGAGCGTGGCGAGCTGACCGAGGTTCATCTCGGGGATCACCACCTTGTCGTACCCCTTCAGCACCGCGCCGAGATTCCTCGGGAACGGGTTGAGGTGGCGCAGGTGTGCCTGCGCGATCGGCTCGCCGGCCGCGCGCAGCCGCCGTACCGCCGCCGTGATCGGCCCGTACGTCGATCCCCAGCCGAGCACCAGGGTGTGCGCCCCGTCCGGGTCGTCCACCTCGATGTCGGGGACGTCGATGCCGTCGATCTTGGCCTGCCGGGTGCGGACCATGAAGTCGTGGTTGGCGGGGTCGTAGGAGATGTTGCCCGTGCCGTCCTGCTTCTCGATGCCGCCGATGCGGTGCTCCAGGCCGGGCGTGCCCGGGACCGCCCACGGCCGGGCCAGGGTCTGCGGATCCCGCTTGTACGGCCAGAAGACCTCGCTGCCGTCGTCCAGGGTGTGGTTGGGGCCGGTCGCGAACTGCACCCGCAGGTCGGGCAGCTCCTCCAGGTCCGGGATCCGCCAGGGCTCGCTGCCGTTGGCCAGGTAGCCGTCGGAGAGCAGCATCACCGGCGTCCGGTACGTCAGCGCGATCCGGGCCGCCTCCAGCGCCGCGTCGAAGCAGTCGGCCGGGGTGCGCGGGGCGATCACCGGGACCGGCGCCTCGCCGTTGCGGCCGTACATCGCCTGCAGCAGGTCGGCCTGCTCGGTCTTGGTCGGCAGCCCCGTGGACGGCCCGCCCCGCTGGATGTCGACGACCAGCAGCGGCAGCTCCAGCGAGACCGCGAGCCCCACCGTCTCCGCCTTCAGGGCGACACCGGGGCCGGAGGTCGTCGTCACGGCCAGCGAGCCGCCGAACGCCGCCCCCAGGGCCGCGCCGATGCCGGCGATCTCGTCCTCCGCCTGGAAGGTCCGCACACCGAAGTTCTTGTGCTTGGACAGCTCGTGCAGGATGTCGGAGGCCGGGGTGATCGGGTACGACCCGAGGAACAGCGGCAGCTCCGCCTGCCGGGACGCGGTGACCAGGCCGTAGGCCAGCGCCAGGTTCCCGGAGATGTTCCGGTACGTGCCGACCGGGAACGCGGTCGTCGCCGGGGCGATCTCGTAGGAGACGGCGAAGTCCTCGGTCGTCTCGCCGAAGTTCCAGCCCGCGCGGAACGCCGCCAGGTTGGCCTTCATGACCTCGGGACTGCGGGCGAACTTCTGCTGGAGGAACCTCTCCGTGCCCTCGGTCGGCCGGTGGTACATCCATGACAGAAGGCCGAGCGCGAACATGTTCTTGCTGCGCTCGGCCTCCTTGCGGCTGAGGTCGAACTCCTTCAGCGCCTCCACGGTCAGCGTGGTCAGCGGCACCGGATGGAGGCTGTACCCGTCGAGCGAACCGTCCTCCAGGGGTGAGGTGTCGTAGCCGACCTTCTGCATCGCCCGTTTGGTGAACTCGTCCGTGTTGACGATGATCTCCGCGCCGCGCGGCAGATCCCCGATGTTCGCCTTCAGCGCCGCCGGGTTCATCGCGACCAGCACGTTCGGCGCGTCGCCGGGAGTGAGGATGTCGTGGTCGGCGAAATGCAGCTGAAAAGACGAAACCCCCGGCAGTGTGCCTGCGGGGGCGCGGATCTCGGCGGGAAAGTTCGGCAGGGTCGACAGATCATTGCCGAAGGACGCGGTCTCCGACGTGAACCGGTCACCGGTGAGCTGCATACCGTCACCCGAGTCCCCCGCGAACCGGATGATCACCCGATCGAGGCGCCGGACGGCCTTCACACCGCCCGGCTTGCGCTGCTCTCCCACGACGGTTCCGTCGGCCTGTTCCGTTGTCCTGCTGACCTGGCTGGTCACTGAACTGGACCTCCTTCGAGGCGGCTGTCCGGGGGTGGCCGTCCCACCGACCATCCCGCAATCAACCCTACGTCGGTTAGGGTCGCCTTCCCGTGCCCGCTCGCATGCTGGACGGAGTTCTGAGACGACCTGTCGCCCTGACTTGTCACGATTTTCCCTCCCCCTGGCCGCCTTCGGGTGCCGACACGGTGCCGTCGGTCCGTCAGGAGTTCAGATACGTCAGAACGGCCAGAACGCGCCGGTGGTCACCGTCGCTCTGGGAGAGCCCCAGCTTGAGGAAGATGTTGCTGACGTGCTTCTCGACGGCCCCGTCGCTCACGACCAGCTGCCGGGCGATCGCCGAGTTCGTCCGCCCCTCGGCCATCAGCCCCAGCACCTCCCGCTCCCGCGGGGTGAGGCCGGCGAGGACGTCCTGCTTCCGGCTCCGCCCGAGCAACTGGGCGACGACCTCCGGATCGAGTGCCGTACCGCCCTCGGCGACCCGCACCACGGCGTCCACGAACTCCCGCACGTCGGCGACCCGGTCCTTCAGCAGGTACCCCACGCCCCGGCTGGAACCGGCCAGCAGTTCGGTGGCGTACCGCTCCTCCACGTACTGCGACAGCACCAGCACCCCGAGCCCGGGATGCGCCTTCCGCAGCCGTACGGCGGCCCGTACGCCCTCGTCGGTGTGTGTCGGCGGCATCCGTACGTCCGCGACGACCACGTCCGGCAGCGCGTCCTGTGCATCCAGGTCGGCGATGGTCTTGACCAGCGCCTCCGCGTCCCCGACGCCCGCGACGACGTCATGCCCCCGGTCCGTCAACAGCCGGGTCAGCCCCTCTCTGAGCAGCACGGAATCCTCGGCGATGACCACCCGCACCCTGTCCTCCACGATCTCCCGGCCCCCCACAGCCCGTCCGGCGTACATGCCTGCCCTGTCGGAAAGTCCAGCATTCCAGCATTCGGATCGGAGTGCCTGCGGGTAACGACAGGAGTCAAACGAAAACAGGCCGGTCGGCGCCACATCCCAGGCCGTACGCACCAAAACTCGGCCCGTACGGCACCGACGCACGGCCCGTACGGCACCACATCTCAGCCCGTCCGGCACCAAACTCAGCCCGTCCGGCGTTTGAGGACGAGGCCGGAGGCCGAAGCGGGGGCCCGGGGGCGGCAGCCCCCGAACCGGGCGGTCGAAGGGGGCCCACCCCCTGGAAGGACGGGACGGGTAGGGGCGACGGGGACGGAGAACCCCCCTCAGCCACGCCAGGGCAGCTCCGCCGTCACCCGCGTGGGCCCGCCCACCGGCGAGTCCACCACCAGGATCCCGTCGACCGCGTCCAGCCGCTCGGCCAGCCCCGCCAGCCCCGACCCGCTCGCCGTGTCCGCACCCCCCACCCCGTCGTCCACGACCTGCAGCATCAACCGGTCCTCGCTCCGCCACACATCCACCGCCGCCTCACGCGCCCGCGCATGCTTGCTGACGTTCTGCAGCAACTCGGACACCGTGAAGTACGCGATCCCCTCGATCGCCGCCGCCGGCCGCTCCGAAAGGTCGACCTCCACCCGCACCGGCACCGTGCACCGCGAGGCCACCGAGGACAGCGCCGCGTCCAGCCCCCGGTCGGTCAGCACCGCCGGATGGATCCCGCGGGCCAGGTCCCTGAGCTCCTGCAGCGCGGTCTTCACCTCACCGTGCGCCTCGTCCACCATCCGCGCCGCGACCTGCGGATCCTCCCGCAGCTTCTCCTTCGCCAGCCCCAGATCCATGGCCAGCGCCACCAGCCGCGCCTGCGCCCCGTCGTGCAGGTCCCGCTCGATCCGCCGCAGGTCGGCGGCGGCCGTGTCCACCACGACCCCCCGGTCCGACTCCAGCTCCACCACCCGCGACGCCAGCTTCGACGGCCCCAGCAGCCCGTTCACCATCACCCGGTCCACCAGCGTGAGCGCCCGGACGATCCACGGCGTGGCCAGGGTGAACACCAGTCCGACCAGCGCGGTCACGGTGATCTCGAACGGGTTGTCGAGGTAGACGTGGTGGTGCGCGTCGCCGTACAGCTGGATCCCGCCCTGCCCGACCCACACCGGGAACACCCAGAACCACAGCGGGTACGTCAGCAGCGCCCAGCCGTACGTCCAGAAGTTGAGGGCGACGACGAAGGAGAACACCGACCAGGGGAACTGCAGCACCGCGTAGAGCAGATGACGCCAGGACGTGCCGCTCTTCAGCACCGCCCCGACCCAGGCGAAGAACCCCGGCTTGCGCATCCGCAGCGGCTCGGGGTCGGCCACGTCCAGCTTCAGCAGCCCACGCGCGCGTGCCCGTTCCAGTGTCCCGAAGCCGCGGCATCCGGCGAGGGCCACCGCCAGCAGCGGGATCCCGATGAAGGTCACCACCAGACCGACGCCGAGGGACACCATCGTCACGGCCCACACGAACAGCGTGACGCCGACCGGCAGGCCGAGCAGGACATAGCCGAACTCACGCCAGCTGCGCGCCTCGAACGGCGCCCGCAACACCGCCGGCACCCGGTGCCGACGCCCGCCGTACGGCTCGGAGCCGAAGCCGTGTCCCTGGTCCTGCCCGTACCCGTACCCGTACCCGGACCCGTACTCGTACTCGTGTCCGTGCTCGTGTCGGTACTCGTGCCCGTACTCCGTGGCCATCGGCTCCGTCCCGTCCTCTACCAGCCTCATCAGCCCTGTCCTGCCGTATCTCCACCCTGCTCGCTCGCAGGTCGCGGAACCATGGAGTCCGTCGGCGTCTTGGAAGGGGGGTTTTCCCCACCCCCGCGCTACTCCCTGCGCTCCCTGCGCTCCCTGCGCCCCCTGCGCCGGCCTACGACCGGTCGCGCCAGGGCAGCTCGGCGGTGACCGTCGTGGGACCGCCCGCCGGTGAGTCGACGACGAACAGGCCGTCGACCGCGCCCAGCCGGTCCGCGAGCCCCCGCATCCCCGAGCCGCCGTCCAGGCTCGCCCCGCCGCGCCCGTCGTCCCGTACCTGGATCAGCAGCCGGTCGTCGGTACGCCACACGTCCACCGAGGCGGTACGCGCCCCGCTGTGCTTGCTGATGTTCTGCAGCAGCTCGGAGACGGTGAAGTAGGCGATGCCCTCGATCGCGGGCGCCGGCCTGGACGGCAGGTCGGCGGTCACCTGGACCGGCACCGTGCACCGCGAGGCGACCGAGGACAGCGCCGCGTCCAGCCCCCGGTCGGTCAGCACCGCCGGATGGATCCCGCGGGCGAGATCCCTGAGCTCCTGCAGCGCCAGCTTCACCTCACCGTGCGCCTCCTCGACCATCGTGGCGGCAGCGTCGGGATCCTCCAGCAGCTTCTCCTTCGCCAGGCCGAGCCCCATCGCCAGATTGACCAGCCGGGCCTGTGCACCGTCGTGCAGATCCCGTTCGATGCGCCGCAGGTCGGCGGCGGCCGTGTCGACGACCACTCCGCGGTCCGACTCCAGTTCGGCGATACGGCGCTCCAGCTCGTCGGAGGGCGACAGCAGGCCGCGCACCATCGCCCGGTCCACGTTCGCCAGCCCGCGCGCGACGAACGGCAGCACCGGCCACAGCACGAACAGCGAGACCAGCGTGACGCAGAAGGTGAGGACACCCCACGGCAGCCGGATGAAGTCGTACAACAGCGTCCGCCAGCCCACCGGGTCCTTCAACGTCATCCACAGCCGCCCGGCGCCCGCACCGCGCCTGGACCACGGCAGCGGGGTCGGCTCCTCCACCCGCACCCCGAGCAGCGCACGCGCGCGTGCCCGCTCCAGCTTCCCCAGCTGCCGGGCGCCCACCAGGGTCGCGGCGAGCAGGGGTATGCCGATCACCGTCAGCGTCAGGACACCGCTCACCCACACCGTCGTGACGACGTAGACGAAGCCGAACAGCGACATCGGCAGGTTCAGCAGGAGATGGGCGATCTCCTTCCACGTGTGAGCGTCGAAGGCGAAGCGCACGGGCGGCAGCCGCTCACGGTCCTCTCCGTCGTCGGAGATGCTGAGGGATCTGGGTGCTGGTGCGGTCATACGGGCCAGCGTGCCGTGTGCCGTGGCACGATGCCATGGAGTTCGCCGCCCGGGCCGCCCTGGGGAAAACCCCACCAGCCGGCCCCGGTCCCCTCTCCCGCCGTGTCCGGCCGTGTCCCAGCGCGTGACGGCCTGCTTACCGTGTCTTTATCAGGGCCTAGACTCCCGTGCGTACAGATCGTCGAATCAAGAGTTGACTGAGGTCACGGCACCGGTCCGGTCGGGCCTGTGGTCCGTGGTCTGTCGAGGGAGCGAGGGACGGGCGATGCGGGAGACGGTGGGCGGTGAACCGACCGCGGCCCTCGCCGTGGACTACTTCGCGTCCTACTCGGTCGTAGGACTGCTGACACTGGTCGGCGTGGTCTTCGTCGCCGTCGCCTTCGGCGCCGGCCGGCTGCTGCGCCCGGTGGTCCCCACCCCCGAGAAACTCCTCACCTACGAGTGCGGTGTCGATCCCGTCGGCGAGGGCTGGGCCCACACCCAGGTCCGCTACTACGTCTACGCCTTCCTCTACGTCATCTTCGCCGTCGACTCGATCTTCCTGTTCCCCTGGGCGACGGTCTTCGCCGCCCCCGGCTACGGCGCGACCACCCTCGTGGAGATGTTCGTCTTCCTCGGCTTCCTTGCCGTCGGCCTGCTGTACGCATACAAGAAGGGCGTCCTGACATGGACGTGACGCCGGACGCCACCGCGTCGGAGCCTGTTCCGCTGCCGGAGCCGAAGCGGCTGGGCACGCTCGCCCGCCTCGCCCCCGAACCGATGAAGGTCGTCCTCAACTGGGGCCGCCGCTACTCGCTCTGGGTCTTCAACTTCGGCCTCGCCTGCTGCGCGATCGAGTTCATCGCCGCGTCGATGGCCCGCCACGACTTCATCCGACTCGGCGTGATCCCCTTCGCGCCGGGCCCCCGCCAGGCCGACCTGATGGTGGTCTCCGGCACGGTCACGGACAAGATGGCCCCGGCGGTCAAACGCCTGTACGAGCAGATGCCCGAACCGAAGTACGTCATCTCCTTCGGCGCCTGCTCGAACTGCGGCGGCCCCTACTGGGACTCCTACTCCGTCACCAAGGGCGTCGACCAGATCATCCCCGTCGACGTCTACGTCCCCGGCTGCCCGCCGCGCCCCGAGGCGCTCCTCCAGGGCATCCTCAAACTCCAGGAGAAGATCGCGGCCGAGTCCCTGGGCGAGCGCTACGGCACCACCCGCCCGTCCGCCGCCGCGCTCCAGAGCGACCTGGTCCGGCCACCGGCGCCCACCGGAGCCGGAGCCGAGGGCGAAGGGGACGCCCGATGACAGCCCCGACCGGCTGGCTGCCGGCCCCCGTCGAGGAACTCTTCGGCACGGACGCCACGGCCGACGAGTCCTACGACGTCCTCACGGTCGACGTCCCTCCCTCCTCCTGGCTCGCCGCCCTCGAGAGCGCCCGTACGACGCTCTCCTGCACCTACTTCGACTGGCTGAGCGCGGTCGACGAACCCGGCACCGGCTTCCGCGTCTGTGCCCACGTCGTCGCCCTCGCCCCGGTCCGCCGCCTGCTCCTGCGTACGACCGTCCCGCACACCGCCCCCGAACTCCCCTCCGCCGTCGGCGTTTACGCGGGCGCCCGCTGGCACGAACGCGAGACCCACGAGATGTTCGGCGTCCGCTTCACCGGCCACCCCGGCCTGGACCACCTCCTCCTCCCGGAGAACTTCGAAGGCCACCCCCTCCGCAAGGACTTCGTGCTCGCCGCCCGCGTCGCCAAGGCCTGGCCCGGCGCCAAGGAACCCGGCGAGTCCGAGCACGGCGGCCCCAAGCGCCGCCAGATGCTCCCCCCAGGCGTCCCCGACCCGAACGAGTGGGGCCCCCTCAAGGGCCAACTCCCGGCCGCCCCCGCCCGCCCGGCCCGCACCGCACCAAGCCGCGCGACCGGCGACCGCCCGCCCCGCCCACCTCGCGCGGCCGACGACCGCCCGGCGCGCCGCTCCCGCACAGCCGCGGAGGGCTCGACGAGCCAGGCGACCGAGGCGAGCGAGGCGGGTAAGGGGGCCAAGGGCGCTGAAGGGGCCGAGGTGACTGAGGCGTCCGGAGCGGCGGCTGCGGCGACCGCAGCGGGGTCGACGGCCACTCCGCGTGGCGCACGGAGCGCGAGCGGGGGGTCCGCTTCGCAGCGGCCAGCTTCCGGTGCGGAGGACGCGCCCGCTGAGGAGACCGCCCAGGGGGCCGTCGCGGACGCCGCCGGTGCGGAGGGCGCTGCCGCGGAGGGCGCCACTCCGGCAGCGGGGCCGTCGGCTGCTCCCCGGGGGCCACGCCGGACGCGCACTGCCTCGGGCGGCTCCGCTTCCCAGCGTGCACAGGAGACAGAAACGCCGGCCACTCCGGCCCGCCCCGCAGCCCCCCGCAGCTCGGACGCGCCGTGGCACCACGCCCGTCCGGCCTTCGAGGAACCGGAGACTGGGAAGCCGCGCGAGACGACGGCCGACCCGGCGGAAGGAGTCGGGACCGGAGCCGAGGAGCCGGGGACGGGGACGGGGACGGGGGAGCCTGTATCCGCGGCGCAGCCGACCCCACCTGAGGACTCCGCCTCCGAACCCTCGACTCCGGAGACGTCGGCTTCCGAGGCCCCCGCTCCCGCGCCCGTTCCCGAAGCCCCGCCCAGCGACGACACCGCTCGCGACGACACCGCCCCCGAACCCCCCGCCCCCCACGACGACCCCCCAGGAGGCCCGCAGTGAACGACGCTCTGGACGTCGCCCTGCGACTCGTCGTCGTGTTCGTCGTCTTCCTCACCTTCCCCCTGATCGTCGGTCAGACCGAGCACAAGGTGATGGCCCATATGCAGGGCCGCCTCGGTCCGATGTACGCCGGTGGTTTCCACGGCTGGGCCCAGCTGATCGCCGACGGCGTGAAGTTCGCGCAGAAGGAGGACGTGGTCCCGGCCGGCGCGGACCGCCGTGTCTTCCAACTGGCCCCCGCGGTGGCCCTCCTCCCGTACCTGCTCGTGCTGCTCGCCATCCCGATCGGCCCCGGTGAGGGCGCGGTCGGCCAGGTCCTGGACGCGGGCGTGTTCTTCGTGCTGGCCGTGATGGGCGTCGGCGTCCTCGGCTCGCTCATGGCCGGGTGGGCCAGCGCCAACAAGTTCTCCCTCCTCGGCGGCCTGCGCACCGCCGCCCAGCTCCTCGCCTACGAACTCCCGATGCTGCTCGCCGCCGCCTCCGTGGCGATGGCGGCCGGTACCGTCTCCCTGCCGGGCATCGTCGGCTCCTTCCACTGGTGGTGGCTGCCCTGGCAGATCACCGGCGGCCTGGTCTTCTTCATCGCCGGCCTCGCGGAACTCCAACGCCCCCCGTTCGACATGCCCGTCGCCGACTCGGAGATCATCTTCGGCGCGTACACCGAGTACACCGGCCTGCGCTTCGCCCTGTTCCTGCTCGCCGAGTACGCCGGGATCGTCGTCCTGTGCGGCCTGACCACCGTCCTGTTCCTGGGCGGCTGGCACGGCCCGTGGGGTGCGGACGGTCTCGGCTGGCTGTGGACCCTGCTGAAGACGGCGCTCCTCGCCTTCGTCGTGATCTGGCTCCGCGTGACCTACCCCCGGCTGCGTGAGGACCAGTTGCAGAAGTTCTCCTGGACCCTCCTCGTCCCCCTTTCTCTCGCCCAGATCGCCCTCACCGGCATCGTCAAGGTGGTGATCTCCTAGTGGCCCCCATCCCTGGCTCGGGCCTGGCCAAGGGCCTGGCCGTCACCCTGCGCACGATGACCCGGAAGTCGGTCACCGAGCAGTACCCGGACACCCTTCCCGACCTCCCGCCGCGCACCCGCGGTGTGATCGGGCTGTTCGAGGAGAACTGCACGGTCTGCATGCTCTGCGCCCGTGAGTGCCCCGACTGGTGCATCTACATCGACTCCCACAAGGAGACCGTCCCGGCGGCGGCCCCGGGCGGCCGTGAACGCAGCCGCAACGTCCTGGACCGCTTCGCCATCGACTTCTCCCTGTGCATGTACTGCGGTATCTGCATCGAGGTCTGTCCTTTCGACGCCCTGTTCTGGTCACCGGAGTTCGAGTACGCCGAGACCGACATCCGCGAGCTCACCCACGAGCGCGACAAGCTCCGCGAGTGGATGTGGACGGTCCCGGCCCCGCCCGCCCTCGACCCCGGTGCGGAGGAGCCGAAGGAGATCGCCGCCGCCCGCAAGGCCGCCGAGAAGCTCGCGGCCACCCGGGCCGCCGACCGGGTTGAACCGGGGGAGGGGGAGGAGTGAGCCCGCTCGCCCAAGCGCCGCACGGCTTCCTGTCCCCGACCGGCGTGGAGATCGCCTTCCTTCTCGTCGGCCTGGTCACCTTCGGCGCGGCCCTCGTCACGGTCACCACCCGCCAGCTGGTGCACGCCGCCCTGTGGCTGGTGGTCGCCCTCGGCGGGCTCGCCGTCGAATACCTCCTGCTCACCGCCGAGTTCATCGCCTGGGTGCAGGTCCTCATCTATGTGGGTTCTGTCGTCGTCCTCCTTCTCTTCGGTCTGATGCTCACCAAGGCCCCGATCGGACGCTCCCCGGACGCCGACTCCGGGAACCGCTGGGTGGCGCTGGCCGTCGCCGTGCCCGCCGCGGGCGCCCTGGTCTGGGTGGTCGTGGACGCCTTCCGCACCACCTGGATCGACCTGGACGGCGCCGCCGCCGGCTCGACGAAGGTCACCGGCGCCAGCCTCTTCCAGAACTGGGTGCTGCCCTTCGAGGCCCTCTCCGTCCTCCTCCTCGCGGCCCTGGTCGGGGCGATCGTCCTGTCCCGGAAGGCGAAGGCGGAGTCGGCCCCGCCCCCTGTGAACGGCCGGACCGTCACGCAGAGTTCCCCTTCGGTCACGGATTCCGGGATTCACCCGATCGAGCAGGAAGGCGCCCGCTGATGCACCTCGCCTATCCCGCCGTTCTCTCCGCGCTCCTCTTCAGCACCGGCCTGTACGGCGTCCTCGCCCGCCGCAACGCGATCCTGGTCCTGATGTCGGTCGAGCTGATGCTCAACGCCGTCAATCTCAACCTCGTCGCCTTCGACGTCTGGCTGAGCAAGACCGCCCGGGACACCCTGCACTCCGGCCAGGCCCTGACCCTGTTCACCATCGCCATCGCCGCCGCCGAGATCGGCATCGGCCTGGCGATCGTCCTCGCCGTCTACCGCAACCGCGGCACCTCCGACATCGACCGGCTCCGCGACACCGCCGAGGGCCACGAGGACGCCACGGCCGGCACGCCCCCCGACGGGTCGGCCGACGAGAAGGCTGAGGCCACCGCGTGACCACGACCACCCTCGCCGTCCTCGTCCCCCTCCTGCCGTTCCTCGGCGCCGCCGCCGGCCTGCTCCTGGGGCGCACCGCCCCCGGTTTCGTCCGCCCGCTCGCGGTCCTGCCGACCCTCGGCGCGCTGGCCCTCGCCTGCACGGTCGCCGCCGACCAGGGTGGCGGGCGGGCCGTGGACGCCCACACCGAGTTCACTCCCACCGGCTCGGTCCCGATCGAACTCGCCCTGCACATCGACGGCTTCGCCGCCCTCGTCGCCGTCCTGGTCGCCTTCGTCGCCACCTGCGTACAGATCTACTCGACCGGCTACCTCCGCGACGACCCGCGCTACCCCTCGTACGCCGCCCTCGTCTCCCTGTTCACCTCCGCGATGCTGCTGGTCGTCTACTCCGGCGACCTGATCGTGCTGCTGGTCGGCTGGGAGGTCATGGGCATCTGCTCCTACTTCCTGGTCGGCCACTACTGGGAGACCCCCGAGGCACGCGCCGCCTCCATGAAGGCCTTCCTCGTCACCAAACTCGGCGACGTACCGTTCCTGATCGGCCTGTTCGCGCTGGCCACCGACGCCGGGTCGTTCCGCATCACCACGGTCCTCGGCACCGTCGCGAACGGCGGGCTGCACCATCCCACCCTGGTCGGGCTGCTGCTCCTGTGCGGCGTGGCCGGCAAGTCCGCGCAGTTCCCGCTGCACACCTGGCTCCCCGACGCGATGGCCGGCCCGACCCCGGTCTCCGCGCTGATCCACGCCGCGACGATGGTCGCCGCCGGTGTCTACTTCGTCGCCCGTCTCCTCCCGGTCTTCGAGGCCAGCTCGGCCGTGATGGTCGTCCTTGCCGCCATGAGCGCCGTCACCATGGTCGGTTCGGGACTCGCCGCGCTCGCCCAGGACGACATCAAGCGCGTCCTCGCCTACTCGACGATCGGTCAGCTCGGCTACATGACCGGCGCCCTCGCCGTCGGCGACCGCGGAGCCGCCGTCTTCCACCTCCTGTCCCACGGCGCCTTCAAGGCGCTGCTGTTCCTCGCCGCCGGCGTGATCATCCACGCCGCGGGCACCAACTCGCTGGCCGTCATGTCCCGTACCTCCGGCCTGCGCGACCGCGTCCCGGACGCCTACTGGACGATGACCGTGGCCCTGCTCGCGCTCGCCGCGATCCCTCCCTTCAGCGGGTTCTTCTCCAAGGAGTCGGTCCTCGGCGCCGCCGAGCACGTCGCCACCGGCCACACCGAGCACGCCCCCGGCAGCGCCGGCTGGATCGTCCTGATCGCGGGCCTGGCCACCGCCCTGCTCACCGCCGCCTACGCGACCCGGCTGTGGCTGCTCACCTTCCGGGGCCGGGGCGCCGAGGCCGCGGACCACGGGCGGCAGCCGCTGTCCATGACCGTGGTGCTGTGGGTCCTGGCCCTCCCCTCCCTGGCCTTCGGCGGGTTCGCCTACCGCTCGCTGCCCGGCTGGTTCGACGGCCGCGCCCTCACCCCGACCCTCACCACCTCGGTCCTCGGCACCGGCCTCGCGCTCGTCGGCGGACTCGTCACCTACGGCGCCTGGCAGCGCACCAGGACCCTGGCCGCCCGCGCTCCGCTGGGTGCCGTCGCCGCCCACCCGGAGGGCGACGCCGCACTGGCCGAGGCCGAGGCTGTCGCCGCCCACCGGCCCGCGTTCGGCGACGTGGCCTACGCAGCCGACCCGGCGGACCCCGGCCGGCTGCTGCTCGGTCCGCTGCACCGGCACGCGGCCGAAGGCTTCCATCTGGACGCCGTCTACGACGCGCTGTTCGTCCGCCCGGTGCTGGCCGCCGCGAGCCTCGTCCAGTTCCTCGACCGCGAGGTCGTCGACACCTACGTCCGCGGGGCGGGAGCCCTGCCCCGCCTGCTCGGCGCCGCCGTACGGCGCGCCCAGACCGGCAACGTCCAGACCTATGTGAGCGCGCTGCTCGCCGGCACCGTCGTCCTGGCGGTCGCCGTCCTCCTCGTCGCCACGGGAGCGTGAGCAGGCGTGATCGATCTCAGCGAGTCCGTGATGCAAGTCCTTCTGGCATTGATCGTCGTCGGCCCGCTTCTCGGCGCCGTCGCCGCCCTGCTGCCCGCCCCGCCCGGGCTGAAAGGGAAGTCGCCCGAGCAGGCCGTGCTCCGCCACGGCGTGACCGTGACCGGCGCGATCCTCGTCGCCGCGATCGTCCTCGCGCTCGGCTTCGACCACGACCACCCGTCGAGGATGCAGGCCACGACCGACATCAGCTGGATCCCCGCACTCGACGTGCGCATCCACCTCGGCATCGACGGCATCTCCCTCCCCCTCGTGGTCCTGACCGCGCTGCTGACCTTCCTCTGCGCGCTCTACTCGTACTTCAACCCGCCCGCGGGCCCGTCCGGCCCTTCCCCGAAGGCCTTCGTCGCCCTGCTGCTCGTCCTGGAGTCCGGCACCCTCGCGAGCTTCGCCGTCCTCGACCTGCTGCTGTTCTTCCTCGCTTTCGAGACGGTGCTCATCCCGATGTACTTCCTCATCGCCCGCTGGGGCGGCGCGGGACGGACCCGGGCCGCCTGGAAGTTCATCCTCTTCACCCTGCTCGGGTCCGTCGTCATGCTGCTCGGCCTGCTCCTGATCGGAATCAAGGCGGGCACTTTCGACATGGTGGCACTCGCCACTGACAACGGCCGGTCGCTGACCGCATCCGTGCAGGTCATCGCCGTTCTGGCGATCGGGATCGGGCTCGCGGTCAAGACCCCGATGTGGCCCCTGCACAGCTGGCTGCCGGACGCCCACACCTCCGCGCCGACCGTCGGCTCGGTGCTGCTTGCCGGGGTCCTGCTGAAGATGGGCACCTACGGGTTCGTCCGGATCCTGCTGCCGGTCGCACCGGACGGATTCCGCACCTTCGCGCCCTACCTCGCCGCCTTCGCGGTCGTCGGCATCGTCTACGGGTCCCTGGCCTGCCTGAACCTGGCCAGACGGGGCGCGCGGGGCGACCTCAAACGGCTGATCGCCTACTCCTCCGTCGGCCACATGGGCTTCGTCCTGCTCGGCATCGCCACCATGACCCCGACCGGCGTCAACGGCGCCCTGTTCGCCAACATCGCCCACGGCCTCATCACGGGCCTGCTGTTCTTCCTGGTCGGCGGCCTGAAGGACCGCACCGGCACCACCGACCTCGACACCCTCGCCGAGGAGACCGGCGCCGCGCTCTACGGCAGGGCACCGCGCCTCGGCGGACTGCTCGCGTTCGCCGCCGTCGCCTCGCTCGGACTGCCCGGCCTCGCCGGGTTCTGGGGCGAGATGCTGGCCCTGTTCGGCGCCTTCGAGCCCGCCGCCGGGCTCAGCCGCCCGGCCTTCCTGACCTTCATGGCGGTCGCCGCCTTCGGCACCCTGCTGACGGCCGCCTACATGCTGGCCGTGGTCCGCCGCGTCTGCATGGGCGCCGCGTCACGGGAAGTGCCGAAACTCGCCGACGTCCGCAGCTACGAGTTCGCGGCCTGGACCCCGCTCGTCGCCCTCACCGTCGTCGCCGGGCTCTGGCCGAAGGCCCTGCTCGGTCTGACCGACCCGGCCGTGCAGCAGCTCCTCGCAGGAGGCACCCGATGAGCGCCCTGGCCCAGCCACTGGCCGCGAACCTCGTCCAGTCCGTCGACTGGCTCGCCATCGCCCCGCCCACCCTCACCGCTGTCGTCGGCCTGGCCGTCCTCGTCGCCGACCTGTTCGTACCCGAGGCCAGGAAACCGCTCCTCGGCTGGATCTCGGTCGCCGGACTCGCCGCGGCAGCCCTCCTGCTGCTCCCGCTCCTCGGCCACGACCGCAGCACCTTCTGCCTGACCGGCACCACGCGCGCGTGCAGCTACACGGCCGACCGGTTCACCCTGGTCGTGCAGTTCCTCGTCCTCGGCGGCGCCCTGCTCACGGCCCTGCTGTCCGTCACCGCCCTCAAGGACGGCAGGAGCCGCTACCCCCAGGGCGAGTTCTGGTTCCTGCTGCTCTCCTCGGCCGCCGGCGCCGCCCTGCTGCCCGCCTCCCGCGACCTCGCCACCCTGGTCGTCGCCCTGGAGGTCGCCTCCCTGCCCGCCTTCGCCCTCGTCGGCATCCGGCACGGCGACAAGCGGTCCTCCGAGGCGGCCCTGAAGTTCTTCCTGTCCTCGGTGACCGCGACCGCCGTCAGCCTCATGGGCATCAGCTTCGTGTACGCCACCACCGGCAGCCTCTACCTCACCCAGGTCGCCGACCGGATCCAGCACGTCGACGGACAGCTGCACACCCTCGCCCAGACCGGTGTCGTCCTCACCCTCGTGGGTTTCGCGTTCAAGACGGCCGCCGTCCCCTTCCACTTCTGGGTCCCCGACACCTACGTCGGCGCCCCGCTGCCGATCGCCGCCTACCTGTCGGTCGTAGGCAAGGCAGTCGGCTTCTCCGGCCTGATCCTGGTCACCGTCGTCGCCTTCCCGTCGTACGCCGACGTCTGGGGCCCCGCGCTCGCCGCCCTGGCCGCCCTCACCATGACCGTCGGCAACGTGGCGGCCCTGCGCCAGCAGGCCACGCGCGCGTACAGCGCGGTACGGCTGCTCGCCTGGTCGTCGGTGGGCCAGGCCGGCTACCTGCTGGTGCCGATCGCCGCCGCCGGATACACCGACGACGCCCGCAAGGCCGTCGGCTCCACCGTCGCCTACGCCCTCATGTACGCCGCCGTGAACCTCGGGGCCTTCGCCGTGGCCGCCGCCGTCGCCCGCACCGAGCGGCTCAACCGGCTCTCCGACTACCGCGGCCTGTACGCCAGGAACCCGCTCACCGCCCTGCTCCTGGCGTTCTTCCTGCTGTGCCTCGCCGGACTCCCGCCCGGCGTCATCGGCCTGTTCGCGAAGGTCACCGTCTTCTCGGCGGCCGTCGACGCCGGCCTCGGCTGGCTCGCCGTCGTCATGGCCGTCAACGTCGTGATCGCCCTCTACTACTACCTCCAGTGGACGGCCCTCCTGTTCCGTGCCCCCGAGGGCGAGCCGGTCAGGCACCGCCTGCCCGCCCCTCTCACGGCCGCGCTCGCCCTCACCGGCACCCTCGGCGTCGTCCTCTCCGGCGCTCCGCAGCTGGTACTCCGCTTCGCCACCGCCGGTCTGTTCTGACGGCCTCCACGCGCGCGTGCGAACGGCACGCGCGCCCGGGCACGGCTCTCACCCGGACGGCTCACCCCGCACACAGCGGACACAAGGGAACTAGTGGCCGTCGCCTGGCGTTGACCAGTGCGGAAGGGTCCACTGGACGTGACACCACGACACCGGTGGCATCGCAGATCGGAAGGCAGCAGCACCGCAGGCAAAGGGTTCCCCTGCCGCACGACTTGGAGGGCGTACCGTGCACCGCCGGCACAACGGGCTCAGGACCGCAGTTCTCCTCGGGGGACTGTCGGCACTCATCATCGTCATCGGCAGCTTCTTCGGCCGAACGGGTCTGATCGTCGCGGTCCTCGTCGCCCTCGGCACGAACGCGTACGCGTACTGGAACAGCGACAAGCTGGCGCTACGCGCGATGCGCGCACGCCCCGTGAGCGAGTTCGAGGCCCCGGCCCTGTACCGGATGGTCCGCGACCTCTCCACCCAGGCCCGCCAGCCCATGCCCCGCCTCTACATCTCGCCGACGGAGGCACCGAACGCCTTCGCCACCGGCCGTAATCCGCGCAACGCCGCCGTGTGCTGCACGGAAGGCATCCTGCGCATCCTCGACGAGCGGGAACTGCGCGGCGTCATCGGCCACGAACTCAGCCACGTCTACAACCGGGACATCCTCATCTCGTCGGTCGCCGGCGCCCTCGCCTCGGTGATCATGTTCCTGGTCAACTTCGCCTGGCTGATCCCGGTCGGCCGTTCGGACGACGACGACGGCCCCGGCTTCCTCGGCCTGCTGCTGATCATGATCCTGGGCCCGCTCGCCGCCACCGTCATCCAGCTGGCCATCAGCCGTTCCCGGGAGTACGAGGCGGACGCCTCCGGCGCCCAGCTCACCGGCGATCCGCTCGCCCTCGCGGGCGCCCTGCGCAAGCTGGACGCCGGCACCAAGCAGCTCCCGCTGCCTCCCGAGCCCCGGATCGAGACCGCGAGCCACATGATGATCGCGAACCCCTTCCGTCCGGGCCAGGGACTGTCCAAGATGTTCTCGACGCACCCGCCCATGGCGGAACGGATCGCCCGGCTAGAGAAGATGGCAGGTCGCCCGCAGTGAAGACCATCCTGAACATCATTTGGCTCGTCCTGAGCGGCTTCTGGCTGTTCCTCGGCTACCTGCTGGCCGGCGCGATCCTCTGCATCACGATCATCGGTATTCCATTCGGAATAGCTGCTTTTCGTATCGGCGTGTACGCCCTGTGGCCCTTCGGGTACACGACCGTGGAGCGCCGCGACGCGGGTGCCCCCTCCTGCGTGGGCAACGTGCTGTGGTTGGTCCTCGCGGGCTGGTGGCTGGCCCTCGCGCACATCGTCACCGGCATCGCGATGTGCCTGACGATCATCGGCATTCCGTTCGGCATCGCCAACTTCAAGCTGATCCCGGTCTCGCTGCTCCCGCTCGGACGCGAGATCGTCCCCACGGACCAGCCGTTCGCGACCCGCTGACCGGACGTCGTCGCGCCGGCCGGAGGTTGTCCACAGGCCGGCCCGATTGTCGGTGACGGCCTGCATCATGAAGCCATGACCGAGATCGAGCAGTTGCTGACACGGGTGACCGCACAGGCCCGCAACTCCCGCCCGTGGGGCTGGCCTTCGCTCCCCGCGCCCGTCGACGCCGCCACGCTCGACCGCGCCGGTCAGACCCTGGGCTTCCCGCTCCCACCCCTCCTCGCAGCGCTCTACGAGCGGGTGGGCGACGGGGGTTTCGGTCCGTCGTACGGTCTGCTGCCCCTGCTCGACTCCGCGCCCTCGGGGGAACCGGCCGCCGTCGCCCAGTACCTCACCAACCGCGAGTACGGCCGCAAGAACCCGGACTGGCCCTGGCCCGAGGGCGTCCTGCCCATATCCCACTGGGGCTGTGGCATGTACGCGTGCGTGGACTGCCGGGCCCCGCAGGCCACGGTCCTGCTCTACGAGCCCAACGCCGACGGCGCCGACGGCGCCTGGTTCGTGGACGCGCCCAGCCTCACCGACTGGCTGCACGTCTGGTTGCAGGGCACGGGCTGGTACGAGGAGACCGACGAGGGCACGGACCTGGAGCTCTGGGCCGACTTCCGGAGACGCACGGCCCCGGAGCAGGCCTTCTGACAGACGGGGGCTCCCGGCGACGCGGCCACCGTGGCTACCCGGCCGCCACCCGTCGCCGTACGGCATACGCCGCCGCACCCACCGCCAGTACGGCCGCCCCCGCGACCACCGAGGCCGCCGGCAGCGCGAACGCGAGGATCACGCACCCCAGCAGTCCCGCCACCGGAACCACCCGCGAACGCGGCGCGGGATCCAGCGTCCATGCCGAGGCGTTGGCCACCGCGTAGTACGCCAGCACACCGAAGGAGGAGAAACCGATGGCACCCCGGACGTCCGCGGTCGCCGCCACCACGGCGACCACCGCCCCGACGGCCAGCTCCGCGCGGTGCGGGACCCGGAAACGCGGGTGCACGGCGGCCAGCGCCGGAGGCAGATGACCGTCGCGGGCCATGGCCAGCGACGTCCGCGACACCCCCAGGATCAGCGCCAGCAGTGAGCCGAGCGCGGCCACCGCGGCTCCCACCCGCACCACCGGCACCAGCCCCGGCACCCCGGCCGCCCGCACCGCGTCGGTCAGCGGCGCCGCCGCCCGGCCGAGCTCGTCCGTGCCCAGCACGGAGAGCGTGGCCACCGCCACGCACGCGTACACCACCAGCGTGATCCCCAGGGCCAGCGGGATCGCACGCGGAACGGTGCGCGCCGGGTCCCGCACCTCCTCGCCGAGGGTCGCGATCCGCGCGTACCCGGCGAACGCGAAGAACAGCAGGCCGGCCGCCTGAAGCAACCCGCCCGTGCCCGCCGACAGCCCGATGTGCAGCCGCCCCGCGTCCGCCGCCCCGGACGTCAGGCACGCGACCACCACGGAAGCGAGGACCGCCAGCACCACCGCCACGATCAGCCGCGTCAGCCAGGCCGACTTCTGGATGCCGCCGTAGTTCACGGCGGTCAGCGCCACCACGGCGGCGACCGCCACCGCGTGTGCCTGCCCCGGCCAGACGTACGCGCCCACGGTGAGTGCCATCGCGGCGCAGGACGCCGTCTTGCCGACGACGAACGCCCATCCCGCGAGGTATCCCCAGAAGGCGCCGAGCCGCTCCCGCCCGTACACGTAGGTGCCGCCCGACTGCGGGTACCGGGCGGCCAGGCGCGCCGAGGACATGGCGTTGCAGTAGGCGACCAGCGCGGCGACGGCCAGCGCGGGAAGCAGCCCCGACCCGGCCGCGTGGGCCGCGGGGCCCAGCGCGGAGAAGACTCCGGCCCCGACCATCGAGCCCAGGCCGACGATCACGGCGTCGTGCACGCCCAGCGTGCGCCGCAGATCGGAAAGAGGAGAGGCAGCCATGCGGCGCACCCTACTGATCACTGCAACCGTGGGGTATCGCCCAGGCGTCCTCGTCATCGACAAGGCACGAACACACACGCTACGGACACATACGGACGGCTCGGACGGCCTGTCCGGCGCAACCCGTCTGGCACAGCCGGCCCGAACCGAATTCACAGGGCTGGAGCTGTGCGAACACGGCACGGAAGGGCAGGTTCAGGTCATGGGCATCATCAGTTGGATCATCCTGGGACTGTTGGCCGGCGCCATCGCCAAGGTCCTGCTGCCGGGACGCGACCCGGGCGGCTTCATCGGTACGACCCTCATCGGCATCGTGGGCGCGTTCCTCGGCGGCTGGATATCGGCTCGCTGGCTGGACCACCCGATCACCAAGAACTTCTACGACGGCGCGACCTGGGCGGCGGCGATCGGCGGCTCGCTGGTCCTGCTGATCGCCTACCGCCTCCTGTTCGGCAACTCGCGCGACTGACCACCCTCGGCCGGAGCCGCCGCACGGAAAGCACGGAAAGCACGAGGAGCGCCAGAAACACCGGAAGCACCGGAAGCACCAGAAGGGCGGGCACGACGCGGTGCCCGCCCTTCTCGTCCTTCGAAGGCGCTGCCTACCGGTAGTTCACGAACTGGAGCGCGAAGTCGAAGTCCTGGCCCTTCAGGAGCGCGATCACGACCTGGAGGTCGTCGCGGCTCTTGGAGCTGACACGCAGTTCGTCGCCCTGGACCTGGGCCTTCACGCCCTTGGGGCCCTCGTCGCGGATGATCTTCGCGACCTTCTTCGCGTTCTCCTGGGAGATGCCCTCCTCGATCGACGCGAAGATCTTGTACTCCTTGCCGGAGAGCTGCGGCTCACCGGCGTCCAGGGCCTTCAGCGAGATGCCGCGCTTGATCAGCTTCGACTGGAAGACGTCGAGGATCGCCTTGACCCGTTCCTCGGAGTTCGCCTGCATCAGGATCTTCTCGCCGGACCAGGCGATCGAGGCGTCCACGCCCTTGAAGTCGTAGCGCTGCGAGACCTCCTTGGCGGCCTGGTTGAGGGCGTTGTCGACCTCCTGCCGCTCGACCTTCGAGACGATGTCGAAACTGGAGTCGGCCATGTCCTGTGGCTCCTTGTATCGGGGGGTGTGACGGGATGCGTTGCGGCACGCGACGGCGACCGCCGGGCCCGGGGTGGGGACCGGGCCGTATCCGCACCAGCCTAGCCATCCCGCGTCCCGCGGGCGGCGATCAATCGGGTGGCGGAGCACCCCTGTGGATCGGGTATTGTTTACGTCGTTGCCAGGGAGCACCGCCGGAAAGCGGTTCGATCTGATGACAAAACCCCGGCGGTGTGCCCGAGCGGCCAAAGGGAGCAGACTGTAAATCTGCCGGCTCAGCCTTCCCAGGTTCGAATCCTGGCGCCGCCACACGGGAACGAAGGGCCCGTGACCTGCTACCAAGCAGGTCACGGGCCCTTCGTCATGTATCCGTATGTATGGCTTGGCGTGGAATCGGAAGGCGCCGCGCGGACGCGGACGCGGAGGCGACGGCGACGGCGGAAGTCGGCCGTGATGAAGATCATGGAGGCGCTTCGTCGGTGCGGCGGCCGGGCAGCGGTCCGTCACGGATGCCCCGTCCCGGGGCACACTGAACACATGTCCTCCCGACGCAGAACCTGCCCGGTGTGCCGCCGCGAAATCGCCGTCGTGGCGGGCCGTTTCGCGCGGCACGACCCGCCCGGGGCACGCGAGGCCGGGGAACTGGTCTCCTGCTCCGGCTCACGGCAGCACGCCCTGATCGGGGCCGTGGAACCCGCGTTGGACGGTTACGTCGTACCGGAGTTCCCCGGCCAGCTGCCGCTGTTCTGAGAACTCAGTTCCCGGCCACCGACTTCACGGCCACCGAGACCGGCGTCGACCCGCCGATCAGCTCCAGGGTCAGGCCGGCCGTCGCCGAGGTGTCCACCAACTCCGCCAGTACGGCGGCCACGTCGTCACGGGTGACCGCGCCCCGGCCCGCGTGCGCCTCCAGCCGCACCAGACCGGTGCCCGGCGCGTCCGTCAGCGAACCGGGCCGCAGGATCGTCCAGTCCAGGGAGTTCTGCCGGGACACATACGCGTCGGCCTCGCCCTTGGCCCGCAGGTACACGTCGAAGACGCCGTCGCCCCGGTGCGCCGGATCCGCGGCCATCGAAGAGACGACCACGAACCGGCGCACGCCCGCGCGCACGGCCGCGTCCGCGAACAACACCGCCGCGCCCTTGTCCACCGTCTCCTTGCGGGCCGTGCCGCTGCCCGGGCCCGCGCCCGCCGCGAACACCGCCGCGTCCGCCCCTCGCAGGAGCGCCGCGACCTCCTCGACCGACGCCGACTCCAGGTCCAGCAGCACCGGTTCGGCACCGGCCGCCCGCAGGTCGTCGGCCTGCTCGGCCCTCCGGATGATCCCCGCGACCTCGTCCCCGCGCGCGGAGAGCAGCCGCTCCAGCCGCAACGCGATCTGACCATGACCACCAGCGATGACAATGCGCATGTTTCAGACCGTACGCCCGAAGCCCCGCATCCGCTGCACGACTTCACGCGCCCCACACGCCCGGGTGGCTCCGCCCGGCGCGCCGGTCCGGCTCGAACGCGCCGAGGGAAGCCCCCGCTCCGCGCCGCGCGCTCCCGCGCCCCGGCCCGCGCGTCGGCGCCCGCGTCGGCGCCCGCGTTCCCGCGCCCCTCAGGACAACTCCCCACGCCCCTGCCGGGGCAGGCCCAGTTCCGCCGCCACCGCCGAGTTGCAGTACTCGCGGACCGCGCTCGTGCGTGCCACCACGCGCCCCCGGTGCACCACGATCCGGCTGTAGGCGAGGGAGAGCGCGCCGGCCAGGTGGTCGCCGCGTACCGCGAGGAGTTCGGCGGGAAAGCCGGCCTCGACGCGGACCTCGGGAAGTCCGAGGGCGGCGCGGGCGGCGCCGCTCACGGTGTCGTAGGCGTCCTCGGGGCGCAGGCCGTGCCGGGAGGCCAGGAGGTAGGCGGCCTCCAGGGGGTCGCCGCGGCCGACGGGGTTCGACAGGTCGCGCAGGGCGCCGCTGCCGGCGGCGATCCGGACGCCGGCCGCGCGCAGCAGCCGTACCGGAGCCGTGCCGCGGCGCTCGACGGAACCGCAGCCGCCCTGGGGCAGGCACACCACGGTGACGCCGGCCGCGGCGAGCTGGTCCGCGACCCGTGCGGCCACCTCGGCGGGCTGGCGCGCGAGCCCGGCGCACGGTCCGAGGATCACGCCGGGGCGCATGCCGGCGGCCATCGCCGCGAGCCTGGCCAGCCGCGCCGGGTCGGTGGCGTCCGTGTGCAGGTCGACCGGGCAGCCGTGTTCGGAGGCCACCTCCAGGACCGCCTCCGCGTAGCCCGTGGGGTCGGGGTCGAGGTCGGGGCAGCCGCCGACGACGGAGGCGCCCATCTTCGCGGCGTCCCGCAGTATGGCGAGCCCGTCGGCGCCGGCGATCCCGGTGAGCACGCGCGGCATCGCGACCGCCGTGAGCTCCGCGAGCCCGCGCAGCGAGCGGCGCGCCTGGAGGACGGCGGCAAGGGCGCCCAGCCCCTGGACGTCGCCCACGCGCACGTGCGCGCGTACCGCCGTCGCACCGTGTCCCAGTTGCAGCAGGGCCGCCTCGGTGGCGCGGCGCTGGACGTCCTCGGGTTCGTAGGAGACGGGGCCGTCGTGTTCGGCGGAGAGCGCGGTGTCGCCGTGGGCGTGCGGTTCGGCCGGGGCGGGGAGCAGGAGGTAGCCGGTCAGGTCCACGCGCGTGCCGCCCGTGCGCGTGGGGCCCGGCGCCAGACTGCCTGCCGTACCCACCGCCTCGATGCGTCCGCAGCCCAGCCGTACGTCCACGGTCCGGCCGTCGGTGAGCCGTGCCCCGCACAGCAGGAGTGCGGCGGGGTCGGGCCGGCCCGGGGAACCCTGCGGATCGGACGACGACGAGGGCGGCTGCGGCTGGCTGTCGGGCATCGCGCTCCATGAGGGTCGGTCCAGACATGGGACTCAAGATCACGCAGAGTGAGTCGAGCCTAGGGTGGCGAGCCGCGCGGGGCGGGGAGGAGCGCAATAGTCGTACCGGAGCCGTCGGACCTGCGGGGAACGGCTCGGTACGCGCGCGTGGGGAGTGCCGGAAGGGGCCCGGGAGGCCGTCGTGAGCCGTGCGGAAGGGGCCGGGAAGGGCGGCGGGAAACGGATTTGGGCGAACGGCGGCCGAGCGTGTAATGTCTTCATCGCTCGCCCCAATAGCTCAGTCGGCAGAGCGTCTCCATGGTAAGGAGAAGGTCTACGGTTCGATTCCGTATTGGGGCTCTGGTGTGAGAGGTTCCCGTCGCAAGACGGGGGCCGATCTCATCAAAGCGGTGTAGCTCAGTCGGTAGAGCAAGCGGCTCATAATCGCTGTGTCACCGGTTCAAGTCCGGTCACCGCTACTGACAGTAGCCGATTGCAGGGTCGGTCCCTCGATCGGCTACTCTTTCTTGCGTTGTATCAAGTCCATCCGTTCGTCTTAGGAGCACTCACGTGGCTGCCACCGACGTCCGCCCGAAGATCACGCTGGCCTGCGTGGAGTGCAAGGAGCGGAACTACATCACCAAGAAGAACCGGCGTAACAACCCGGACCGTCTTGAGATGAAGAAGCACTGCCCGCGTTGCAACGCGCACACCGCGCACCGCGAAACGCGATAACAAACAGGCTCGTCCGTGAGGCCGTCCCCGACTCGGGGGCGGCCTCACGGCGTTTCGGCCGATGCCTTTCCCGCTACTTTGTGGGGCAGCACAGCAGACATCAGGAGGTGCCGGGCCAATGGCGCTCGACCAGTCCTTCGTGGGACGGACCTACCCACCCACCGAGCCCTACGAGGTGGGCCGGGAGAAGATCCGCGAGTTCGCCGAGGCGGTGGGTGACACCAACCCGGTGTACACGGACCCGGAAGCCGCCAAGGCGTTCGGCTACTCCGATGTGATCGCCCCGCCGACCTTTGTCTTCTCGATCACCTTCCGCGCGGCCGGCCAGGTCGTCGAGGACCCGCAGCTCGGCCTGGACTACAGCCGGGTGGTGCACGGCGACCAGAAGTTCGCCTACCGGCGCCCGGTGCGCGCCGGCGACCGACTGAGCGTCACCTCCACCATCGAGGCCGTCAAGTCCCTCGCGGGCAACGACATCATCGACATCCGCGGCGACGTCCACGACGAGGCCGGCGAGCTCGTGGTGAGCGCCCTGACCAAGCTGGTGTCCCGCGCGGCGGACGAAGAAGAAGGCGGGGCGTGAGGATCCGATGACGTCGAAGATCGCGTACGAGGACGTCGAGGTCGGCACAGAACTGCCGGCGCAGACCTTCCCCGTGACCCGCGCCACGCTGGTGCGGTACGCGGGCGCCTCCGGGGACTTCAACCCGATCCACTGGAACGAGAAGTTCGCCAGGGAGGTGGGCCTGCCGGACGTCATCGCGCACGGCATGTTCACCATGGCCGAGGCGATCCGTGTGGTCACCGACTGGACCGGCGACCCGGGTGCGGTCGTGGACTACGGCGTCCGCTTCACCAAGCCGGTCGTCGTCCCGAACGACGACCAGGGTGCCCTGATCGAGGTCAGCGGCAAGGTCGCCGCCAAGCTCGACGACAACACCGTGCGCGTCGACCTGACGGCGACGAGCGCCGGGCAGAAGGTGCTCGGCATGTCACGGGCGGTCGTGCGGCTGGGCTGAGCCCGTCGACTCGGTAAGGGGCGCCCTCCATGGTGGGGTGCCCCTTACGTGTACCTGTACGGGGCCGCCTTGCTCGCGCGGTGCCGGCCCCGCCCCTCCCGCTCGCGCATGCGGCTCCTGGAACGCGGCGGCCGGGCCCCCCTTGACTTAGTTAGTGATTGAGTACTAACTTTCTCGCATGGTCAGGATGAGCGCAGAGGAGCGGCGCGAGAGCGTCATCCGCGCGGCGATCGCGGAGTTCGCGCAGAGGGGCTACTACGGCACCTCCACCGAGGCGATCGCCAAGCGGGTCGGGGTCTCGCAGCCGTATCTCTTCCGGCTCTTCCCGGGCAAGAAGGCGATCTTCGCCGTCGCCTCGCTGCGCTGCATCGACGAGATGTGCGAACTCTTCGAGAAGGCGGCCGAGGGGTTGCGGGACGAAGAGGCCCTGCATGCCATGGGTGACGCGTATGTGCAGCTGATCCAGGAGCGGCCGGAGCGGCTCCAGATGCAGATGCAGACGTACATCGCCGTCGCTGCGGCCGAGGCGGAGGGCGAGCACGAGTTCGGCGAGCTCGTGCGGGCCGGCTGGGAGCGGCTGTGGGACACCGTCCACCTGATCTCGGGAGCGGACGTCGACCGCACGACGACCTTCCTGGCCAAAGGCATGCTCATCAACACCTATGCGGCCATGGGGTTTCCGCCCGAGCACCGGGTCTGGCAGGGGATGTACCCGGACGCCGGTACCTCGGGGCGGCTGGACAAGTGCAGCGACGGGTGACGGGGCGGTCCGCCGTCCCGGGTCCGGGCCCTTTTTCACGGGCCAGAAAATTAGTGATCAATAACTAATCAGTGTCCGATCGACGATCGGCACAGAGCACGCTCTGGGGGAGCGATGTCACAAGAGACCGCACGTCGCGGGGGCGCCGGATGGGCGCTCGTCATCACCAGCGTCGCCGGATTCATGGCGGCCCTGGACAACCTCGTCGTCACCACCGCCCTGCCGTCCATCCGCAAGGATCTCGGCGGAGCCCTGGACGACCTCGAATGGACCGTGAGCGCCTACACGCTCACCTTCGCCGTCCTGCTGATGTTCGGCGCCGCCCTGGGCGACCGCTTCGGCCGGCGCAGGCTCTTCCTCGTCGGACTCACCGTCTTCACCGGCGCCTCGGCCGCCGCGGCCATGGCGCCCGGCATCGACTCCCTGATCGCCGCCCGCGCGGTGCAGGGCGTCGGCGCGGCCGTCATGATGCCGCTCACCCTCACGCTGCTGACGGCCGCCGTGCCCGAGGCCAGGCGCGGGATGGCGTACGGCATCTGGGGCGCCGTCAACGGGCTCGCGGTCGCCTCCGGGCCGCTCATCGGCGGCAGCCTCACCGAACACGTGTCCTGGCACTGGATCTTCTGGCTGAACGTGCCGCTCGGCCTCGCCCTGCTGCCGCTGGCCCGCCTCCGCCTCGCCGAGTCGCACGGCACGGGCGCCCCGCTCGACCTCCCCGGCACCCTGCTCGCCAGCGGCGGACTCTTCGGGATCGTCTACGGCCTGGTACGCGGCCCCGCCGACGGCTGGACCAGCCCGCTCGTGCTCACCGGGCTGTTCGCCGGTGCCGCCCTGCTCATCGGCTTCGTCCTGCACGGCAGCCGCGCCAAGAACCCCATGCTGCCGATGCGGCTCTTCCGCTCCCGCGCGTTCTCCGGGATCAACGCGGCCAGCCTGCTGATGTTCCTCGGGATGTTCGGGTCGATCTTCCTGCTCAGCCAGTACATGCAGGGCGTCCTCGGCTACTCGCCCACCGAGGCGGGCCTCAGGATGCTGCCCTGGACCGGCATGCCGATGATCGTCGCGCCGATCGCGGGCATCCTGTCCGACCGCATAGGCGGCCGTCCGGTCGTCGCGGCCGGCCTCTTCCTGCAGGCCGCCGGGCTCGGCTACCTGGCCTACGTCGTCACCGCCGACGCCTCCTACGCCGTCCAGCTGCCCGGCCTGATCGTCAGCGGCATCGGCATGGCCCTGTACTTCGCCCCGGCCGCCAACCTGGTGATGTCCGCCGTACGCCCGAGGGAACAGGGCATCGCCTCCGGTGCCAACAACGCGCTGCGCGAGGTCGGCGGCGCGCTCGGCGTCGCGGTCATGTCGTCCATCTTCTCCGCCCAGGGCGGCTACGAGAGCGCCCAGAGCTTCGTGGACGGACTGAAGCCCGCCCTGTTCACCGGCTCGGCTGTGGTGGCCGTCGCCGGGATCGCCGCCCTGGCGATCCCCGGCCGGCGGCGGGCCGCGCGGCTCGTGGCCGAAGGCGAGCCGACCCCGGCGCTGGAGACCGTGAGCGGCTGACGACCGCTGACCGCACGCGCGCGTGGGGCCCCGTTTCCACCGGTCGACGGCTGGATCGTCGAGGGTGTCGGCCACGAGAAGCCTCGGCTGGTGACGCGTCACATCGGTTTCATGGGCCCGGAAGGCGTGG